>NZ_JBITXP010000040.1:0-53072 GCF_044544765.1 Streptomyces sp. NPDC053513 | reverse complement strand
GCCCGGTTACATTCCGAACCCGGAAGCTAAGCCTTTCAGCGCCGATGGTACTGCAGGGGGGACCCTGTGGGAGAGTAGGACGCCGCCGAACAATTCTTCAGGACCCCTGGTCCCAGCGTTCACGCTGGGACCAGGGGTCCTTTTGTTTTTGCTTGACTTTTCCGATGCGCGGCTGAGTGCCGGCTGCGCGAGAATGACTGCAGTACCCGAAGACAGGAGTCACACCGATGTCCACCAACTCTCCCGACGACCGTCCGGAGCGCGAGCCGCGTCGCAGGGACGGTGGCGGTGGCGACCGGGGCGGCTTCCGTGGACCGCGCCGTGACGACAACCGTGGTGGCGGCGGCTTCCGTCGCGATGACCGTGGCGGTGACAACCGCGGTGGCGGCTTCCGTCGCGACGACCGGGGCGGCGACAACCGCAGTGGCGACAACCGCGGTGGCGGCTTCCGTCGTGACGACCGTGGTGGGGACAACCGTGGTGGCGGCTTCCGTCGCGACGACCGCGGTGGGGACAACCGTAGCGGTGGCTTCCGCCGTGACGACCGTGGTGGTGAGCGTCCGTCCTTCCGTCGTGACGACCGGGGCGGTGACAACCGCGGTGGTGGTTTCCGTCGCGATGACCGTGGCGGTGACAACCGTGGTGGCGGGTTCCGTCGCGACGACCGTGGCGGGGACCGCCCGTCGTTCCGTCGGGATGACCGTCCCTCGTACGGGCAGCGTGACGACAACCGCGGTGGTGGTTTCCGTCGTGACGACCGTGGCGGTGACAACCGTGGTGGCGGCTTCCGTCGCGACGACCGCGGCGGGGACCGTCCGTCGTTCCGTCGGGACGACCGGCCTTCGTACGGCCAGCGTGACGACCGTGGTGGCGACCGTCCGTCGTTCCGTCGGGACGAGCGGCGTGATGAGCGTCCTTCGTCGTTCCGTCGTGACGACCGTCCCTCGTACGGGCAGCGTGACGACCGTCGTGACGACAACCGTGGTGGCGGCTTCCGTCGCGATGACCGTGGTGGCGACAACCGTGGCGGTGGTTTCCGTCGCGACGACCGTGGTGGTGAGCGTCCGTCGTTCCGTCGGGACGAGCGGCGTGATGAGCGTCCTTCGTCGTTCCGTCGGGATGACCGTCCCTCGTACGGGCAGCGTGACGACCGCCGTGACGACAACCGCGGTGGCGGCTTCCGTCGCGACGACCGGGGCGGCGAGCGTTCGTCGTTCCGCCGTGACGACAACCGCGGCGGTGGCTTCCGTCGCGATGACAGCCGTGGCGGCGGCTTCCGTCGCGACGACCGGGGCGGCGACAGCCGCGGTGGGTTCCGCGGGCGGGACGACCGAGGTGGCTACGGGCGTCGCGACGAGCGCGGCGGTCGGGACCGGGACCGTGGCGACCGCGCGCCCCTCAAGCGTCTGCCGATCCCGCCGGAGGTCACCGGTGAGGAGATCGACCCGGATGTGCGCCAGGAGCTGATGAGCCTGCCCAAGGGGCTCGCCGAGGACGTCGCGCGCAACCTCGTCATGGTCGCCCAGCTGATCGACGAGGACCCCGAGAAGGCCTACGGCTACTCCAGGGTCGCCCTGCGTCTCGCGTCCCGTGTCGCTGCCGTCCGCGAGGCCGCTGGCTTCGCCGCGTACGCGACGCAGAAGTACTCCGAGGCGCTGGCCGAGTTCCGGGCCGCGCGCCGGATGAGCGGCGGTGTCGAGCTGTGGCCCGTCATGGCCGACTGCGAGCGCGGCCTCGGCCGGCCCGAGCGGGCCCTCGCCATGGCCGGTGAGCCCGAGGTGCAGAAGCTGGACAAGGCCGGGCAGGTCGAGATGCGGCTCGTCGCCGCCGGCGCCCGCCGGGACATGGGCCAGCTGGACGCGGCCATCGTGACGCTGCAGAGCCCCGAGCTCGCCTCCAGCGCCGTGCACCCGTGGACCGCGCGCCTGCGGTACGCGTACGCCGACGCGCTGCTCGCCGCCGGGCGTGAGTCCGAGGCGCGGGAGTGGTTCGCCAAGGCCCTGGAGGCCGACAAGGACGGTTCCACGGACGCTTCCGACCGGCTCGCCGAGATGGACGGCGTCGAGTTCGTCGACGCGTTCGACGAGTCCGAGGACGAGGCGGAGGAGACCGAGGAGTCCGAGGACTCTCGGGAGGCCGACGTCGTCGAGCTCGACGACGAGGGCGACCGGGACGGTGACAAGGGCTGATCCCCCGGAGCAGTGAGAAGGGCGGCACCCGTCGGGTGCCGCCCTTCTTCGTTCCGGTGCCCTCAGTCCAGGGCCAGGCTCCTCAGGACCAGTCCCGTCGCGGGCTTCGGGCCGAAGGAGGTCGACTTGCGGGGCATCGTGACGCCCTGGCGGGCGAGGTCGCGGACGACCTCCTCCCGTACCGGATGCATGAGGACGGCCGTGCCGCCGCGGCGTTCCGCCTGGGCGACCGCCGCCTCCGTGTCGTGGATGTAGGCGATGTCCTCGGGGGCGTCCGGGATGTGCCAGACGTGCTCCAGGAGGGTGGAGTGCAGGACCGTCGCGTCCAGGGTCCGCCAGGCCTCGGGGCGGTCCGTGCGGATCGTGCGGTCGAGGAGGGCGGGGTCCGGGCGGTCGAGGAGGTGGAAGGCGCCGTCGCCCGCGAGGAGGAAGGCGTTTCCCTCGGCCGTGGCGGCCTCCAGGGCCTCCAGGGCCGCGGGGAGCGGCTGGTCGATCCTGCGCACCCGGAACGCGTCTCCGAGGGCCGTGAGGGCGTCGGAGACCGGCAGGCGGTTGAGGAGCCGGTGGATCGCGCGGACCCGCAGGGGGTAGCGGGCGGTGTCGATGAGGAGGACCAGGCCGTAGTTCCAGGGGCCGGGGGCCGCGTGCTCCTCGCGGAGGCGCAGGTACGTCGCCCAGCGGTGGTGGCCGTCGGCGATGAGGGCCTGATGGCGGGCCAGGTCGCCGGCGATCACGGCGAGTTCGGCGGGGTCGGTGACCGACCACAGGCGGTGCTGGAAGCCGTCCTCCGTGGTGGTGGAGAGCAGGGGGTCCCGCCGGACGGTGCGCTCGATGACCGTGCCGGTGCCGCCCTCGTCGTCCCCGACGTAGGTGAGGAGCAGGGGCTCCAGGTTGGCGGCCGTGGTCCGCATCAGGGCGGCGCGGTCCTCGACGACGTGCGGCATGACGTCCTCGTGGGGCAGGACGACGCCCTCCGCCGGGGTGGAGAGCTCCAGGGCGCCGATGACACCGCGCTGGAGGATGTCGTCGCCCTGCTGCTCGTACACGTAGAGCGCGGGCTCCGGGTCCGGGGCGAGGACGCCGTCCGCGAGCCAGCGGTCGAGGGTGACGGCGGCCTTGCGGTGGCGGGTGCCGGCGGTGATCGCCTGCGGGAGGATCAGCCGGACGATGTTGTGGGGGTCGGCGGACTCCAGATGGAGCAGTCCGTCAGGTCGTACGACGACGTCGTAGGGAGGGGACGTCACGGCGGCGAGGCTGCCGACCCGCTCGGGGACGTACCGGAGCCCGCGGAACGGGGCCAGGCGCAGACCTGTGGCGTCGGCGCGGACGTCGTCGGCCGCGTGACCTGATGTGTTCATCCCGTCATCGTATGTGGGCGGGCATGAGCGATGATCGGAAGAGTGGGGGAATTCACCCGGTGATCTGAGGAGTGTGCGGTGACGGTGCGGAACGGTCGGGGACGGCGGGACGACGGCAGGAAGCACCCGGCGGGCAGCGCGGTCGCGCTGAGCGAGGCGTACGACACGGCGCTGCTGGACCTGGACGGTGTCGTGTACGCGGGCGGGGAGCCCGTTCCGCACGCCGTGGAGGCGCTCGGGACGGCCCGGGCCGGCGGGATGCACCTGGCGTACGTCACCAACAACGCGCTGCGGACGCCCGGTGAGGTGGCGGAGCACCTGACGGAGCTGGGCGTGCCGGCGGAGGCCGGGGACGTGGTCACCTCGGCGCAGGCGGTGGCCCGGCTGATCGCGGACGAGGTGCCCGCGGGGTCCCGGGTGCTGGTCATCGGCGGCGAGGGGCTGCGGGTGGCGCTGCGCGAGCGGGGTCTCGTACCGGTGGAGTCGGCGGACCACGATCCGGCGGCGGTCGTGCAGGGGTACGGCGGGCCGGAACTGCCCTGGGGGAGGTTCGCGGAGGCGGCCTACGCGGTGGCGCGGGGCGTGCCGTGGTACGCCTCGAACACCGATCTGACCATTCCCGGGGCGCGGGGGATCGGGCCGGGGAACGGGGCGGCCGTGGAGGTCGTACGGATCGCCACCGGTGGCCGGTTCGAGCCGAAGGTCGCGGGGAAGCCGCTGCCGCCGATGCACCGGGAGACGGTGCTGCGGACGGGGGCGGAGCGGCCGCTGGTGGTGGGGGACCGGCTGGACACGGACATCGAGGGCGCGTTCAACGGCGGGGTGGACTCGCTGCTCGTGCTGACCGGGGTGACGGACGTGGCGCAGCTGCTCGCGGCCGTACCCGAGCACCGGCCCACGTACGTGGCGGCCGATCTGCGGGGGCTGCTCACGGGGCAGCCCGAGGTCGTCGCGGACGCGGACGGGGGCTTCGCGTGCGGGGGGTGGCGGGCCTCCGTGAGCGGCGGCGAGCTCGTCCTCGACGGCGCGCCGGGCGAGGGGGCGGACGTGCAGGACGCGGTGCGGGCGCTGTGCGGGGCGGCCTGGTCGGAGGCGGATCGGCCGGGCGCGGACGTGCCGGACGCGGGGAAGGTGCTGGCGCTGCTCGGGGTGGAGAGACGTCCGACCGGTGAAGTTGGGTAGGCTAACCTAACTTCGCGTGGGCCGTGGTCGTCATCGCCGCGCACGGCCACGGACGAGACGGCGGGAGTGCGGGTATGGACGGTCGGCAGCAGCAGCGACTGAGCGCGGAATCGGTCACCCTGGCGTACGAGCAGCGGGTCATCGCCCGCGACCTGTCCGTCGCGATCCCCGACAACTCGTTCACCGTCATCGTCGGGCCCAACGCCTGCGGCAAGTCCACCCTCTTGCGCGCCCTCTCCCGGATGCTGAAGCCCAGCGAGGGGCGCGTCCTGCTCGACGGGCGGTCGATCCACGCGCTGCCCGCCAAGAAGGTCGCCAAGACCCTCGGGCTGCTGCCTCAGACCTCCGTGGCCCCCGACGGCATCACCGTCGCCGACCTCGTCGCGCGCGGCCGCTATCCGCACCAGGGGTTGCTGCGCCAGTGGTCCCCGGAGGACGAGCGGATCACGCGCGAGTCCATGGCGGCGACCGGCGTCGCGGAGCTGGCCGACCGGTACGTGGACGAGCTCTCGGGCGGGCAGCGCCAGCGCGTCTGGATCGCCATGGCGCTCGCCCAGCAGACGCCGTTGCTGCTGCTCGACGAGCCCACCACGTACCTCGACATCCAGCACCAGATCGACGTCCTCGACCTGTGTGCCGAGCTGCACGAGACGCAGGGGCGGACGCTCGTCGCCGTCCTCCACGACCTCAACCACGCGGCCCGGTACGCCACCCACCTCATCGCCGTCCGCGACGGCGAGGTCGTCGCCGAGGGGCCGCCGTCGGAGGTGGTGACCGCCGAGCTGGTCGAGCGGGTCTTCGGGCTGCGCTGCCAGGTCATCGAGGATCCGGAGACGGGGACGCCGCTGGTGGTGCCGGCCGGGCGGAAGGCGCGCGTACGGGCGGCCGTGGAGGCACAGGAGCCGGTCCTGCAGAAGTGACCCGGGGGAGAGGCGGGGCCCGCGCTGCAGGAGTGAGTGACCTGGGGGAGGATGCGGGGCCTGCGCTGCAGGAGTGACCCCGGGGCGCAGGAGCCCGTGCCTACAGGAGGGACCTCAGGCGCAGGAGGTCGCGGAAGCCGGCTTCCAGTCTGACCCTCCCCGAGGCCCAGGCCTTCGCGAAGTTCAGCCTGCCGTCCACCATCGCCACCAGGTCGTCGCCGGTCATCGCGAGCCGGATGTCCGCCTTGGCCGGCGGCGGGCCCGCCACCGTGGCGTCGACCCTGATCCGGCCGTCCGCGAGACGGCCCGTGAACGTCGTGTCGAGGTCGGTGACGTGGCAGCTCAGGCTGCGGTCGAGCGCGGCCGCACCGCGCACGCCCTCGTCCGCCCGTGCGAGATTGTCCGAGAGTCTGTCCAGTGCGCCGCGGCACTCCGTGATCGTCGCCATCGCCGTCGACGGTACCCCAGGGCTTCGCGGTAGCGTCGAGGCATGAGCGACGCCACCCCCGAAGCCCCGCAGGAGCAGGCCCCGGCCGAGACGTACGAGCCCGCGGGGCCCGCGCCGCTCGGTGTCGCCCTGGAGCCCACCGGCCATCCCGCCGTCGACGCCCGCCTCGCGCGTCTCGCCGAGCTCGACCACCTCCCGGCGGACGGACACCTGGAGGTGTACGAGGATGTACACCGTGGACTGCGCTCCGAGCTGACCTCGCTCGACGCGCACCCCGCCCCCCGTCCGTACGACAACAGGAGCTGAACCGAACGTGGCAGGAGTGGCACGCCGCCGTCTCGACGCCGAGCTGGTCCGGCGCAAGCTCGCGCGCTCGCGCGAGCACGCCAGCCAGCTGATCGCCGCGGGCCGGGTGACCGTCGGCAAGACCGTCGCCACCAAGCCCGCCACCCAGGTCGAGACCGCCGCGGCCATCGTCGTCGTCCAGGACGACTCCGACCCCGACTACGTCTCGCGCGGCGGCCACAAGCTCGCCGGGGCCTTCGCCGCCTTCGTGCCCCAGGGGCTGGAGATCGAGGGCCGGCGCGCCCTGGACGCCGGAGCCTCCACCGGCGGCTTCACGGACGTCCTGCTGCGCGCGGGCGCCGCCCACGTCGTCGCCGTCGACGTCGGCTACGGGCAGCTCGCCTGGTCGCTGCAGAGCGACGAGCGCGTCACCGTGAAGGACCGCACGAACGTACGCGAGTTGACACTCGACGCCATCGACGGCATCCCGGTCGACCTCGTCGTCGGCGACCTGTCCTTCATCCCGCTCGGCCTCGTCCTGCCCGCCCTCGCGGCCTGCACGGCGCCCGGCGCCGACCTCGTCCTCATGGTCAAACCGCAGTTCGAGGTGGGCAAGGAGCGGCTCGGCGCCGGCGGAGTCGTACGTTCCGCCGAGCTCCGCGCGGACGCCGTGAAGAACGTGGCCCGGCAGGCCGGCGAGCTGGGCCTCGGAGTCCTCGGCGTCACCGCCAGCCCACTGCCCGGCCCCTCCGGCAACGTCGAGTACTTTCTGTGGCTGCGGGCAGGCGCGCCCGCGCTGGATCCGGCTGACGTCGACCGCGCCGTGGCGGAGGGACCTCGTTGAGCTCAACTGCAGCAGCACCATCGGGAACAACACGCACCGTCTTCCTGCTCGCGCACACCGGCCGGCCGGCCGCCGTGCGCAGCGCCGAACTGGTCGTCCTGGGGCTGCTGCGCTGCGGCATCGGCGTCCGCGTCCTGGAGGCCGAGGCCGCGGACCTGCCGCTGCCGCCGTCCGTCGAGCGGGTGCCGGAAGGCTGCCCCGACGCCCTCGACGGCTGTGAACTCCTCATCGTCCTCGGCGGCGACGGCACCCTGCTGCGCGGCGCGGAGTTCTCCCGCGCCTCCGGCGTGCCCATGCTCGGCGTCAACCTGGGGCGCGTCGGCTTCCTCGCCGAGGCCGAGCGCGACGACCTCGACAAGGTCGTCGACCGGGTCGTCACCAAGGCGTACGAGGTCGAGGAGCGGATGACCCTCGACGTCACCGTGCACGAGAACGGCGACGTCCTGCACCGCGACTGGGCGCTCAACGAGGCCGCCGTGCAGAAGGTCTCGCCGGAGCGGATGCTGGAGGTCGTGCTCGCGATCGACGGGCGCCCGGTGACCGGCTTCGGCTGCGACGGGGTGATCTGCGCGACACCCACCGGCTCCACCGCGTACGCCTTCTCGGCGGGCGGCCCGGTCGTCTGGCCCGAGGTCGAGGCGCTGCTCATGGTCCCGATCGGGGCCCACGCCCTCTTCGCCAAGCCGCTGATCACCACCCCCCAGTCGGTCCTCGCCGTCGAGGTCGAGCCGCACACCCCGCACGGCGTGCTGTGGTGCGACGGGCGGCGGACGGTGGAGCTCCCGGCGGGGGCCCGCGTCGAGGTGCGGCGCGGCGCCGTGCCGGTCCGGCTCGCCCGGCTGCACCACGCCTCCTTCACGGACCGGCTCGTCGCCAAGTTCGCCCTGCCCGTCTCGGGATGGCGGGGCGCACCGCACTGACGCCCCGGCGGGCCCGTGACGAAGCGGTGCGGCGCACCGCGGCGGCACCCCCGGCGGGTTCGTAACGAACGGCGCGTCCGGGGGTCACGGCCGGGGGCGATGTCGCATCGGACCCGGTAAACCTCGTATGGTCTGGGGCGTGCTGGAGGAGATGCGGATACGGTCGCTCGGGGTCATCGACGACGCGGTGGTCGAGCTGTCGCCCGGATTCACCGCGGTGACCGGTGAGACCGGTGCGGGCAAGACCATGGTCGTGACCAGCCTGGGGCTGCTGCTCGGCGGACGTGCCGACCCGGCCCTGGTGCGGATCGGCGCGGCCTCGGCCGTCGTCGAGGGGCGGATCAGCGTGCCCCCGGACTCGCCCGTCGCCGCACGCGCCGAGGAGGCCGGTGCCGAGCTCGACGAGGGCGTGCTCCTCGTCAGCCGCACCGTCTCCGCCGAGGGACGCTCGCGGGCCCACCTCGGCGGGCGCTCCGTGCCCGTCGGGCTGCTCGCCGAGCTCGCCGACGAACTCGTCGCCGTCCACGGCCAGACCGACCAGCAGGGCCTGCTCAAGCCGGCCCGGCAGCGCGGCGCGCTCGACCGGTACGCGGGCGAGGCCGTCTCCGTGCCGCTCGCCGCCTACGGCGAGGCGTACCGGCGGCTGCGCGCCGTCACCGCCGAGCTGGACGAGATCACCACCCGGGCCAGGGAACGCGCCCAGGAGGCCGATCTGCTGCGCTTCGGTCTCGGCGAGATCGAGGCCGTCGCCCCCCGGCCCGGCGAGGACGCCGAACTCGCCGCCGAGGCCGAGCGGCTCGGGCACGCCGAGGCCCTCGCCTCCGCCGCCGCGCTCGCGCACGGCGCGCTCGCGGGCAACCCGGAGGACCCCGAGGCCGTCGACGCGACCACCCTGGTCGCCGGTGCGGGCCGGGCCCTGGAGGCCGTACGGTCGCACGATCCGGCGCTCGCCGGGCTGGCCGACCGGATGGGCGAGATCTCCATCCTGCTCTCGGACGTGGCGCAGGAACTGGCCGGGTACGCCGACGACCTGGACGCCGACCCGCTGCGGCTCGCCGCCGTCGAGGAGCGGCGGGCGCTGCTCACCCAGCTGACGAGGAAGTACGGCGAGGACATCGCCGCAGTCCTCGCCTGGGCGGAGGAGAGCGCGGCGCGGCTCGGCGAACTCGACAGCGACGACGACCGGATCGAGGAGCTCACCGCCGAACGGGACCGGCTGCGCGACGAACTGTCGGTGCTCGCCCAGCGGCTCACCGACGCGCGCACGGAGACGGCCGCCCGGTTCGCCGCCGCGGTCACCGCCGAACTCGCCTCGCTGGCCATGCCCCACGCGCGCGTGTCCTTCTCCATCTCCCAGACCGAGGACCCCGAGGGCGTCGAGGTCGGGGGCCGGCGCGTCGCCTACGGCCCGTCCGGGGCCGACGAGGTCGAGCTGCTGCTCGCCCCGCACCCCGGCGCCCCGCCCCGGCCCATCGCCAAGGGCGCGTCCGGCGGTGAGCTGTCCCGGGTGATGCTCGCCGTGGAGGTCGTCTTCGCCGGGGTCGACCCGGTGCCGACGTACCTCTTCGACGAGGTCGACGCGGGCGTCGGCGGCAAGGCGGCCGTCGAGATCGGCCGGCGGCTCGCCAAGCTCGCCAAGTCCGCGCAGGTCGTGGTCGTCACCCACCTCCCGCAGGTCGCGGCCTTCGCCGACCGGCAGCTGCTCGTCGAGAAGACGAACGACGGCTCCGTGACCCGTTCCGGCGTCACCGTCCTGGAGGGCGAGGAGCGGGTCCGGGAGCTGTCCCGGATGCTCGCCGGCCAGGAGGACTCCGAGACGGCCAGGGCCCACGCGGAGGAGCTGCTCGCCACGGCGCGGGCGGACGCGTGACCCGGGGGCGGAAGCAGGCGAGGGCGCGGGGCGGTGCGGTTGCCGGGGGTTCCGGGGCGGCGCGGCCCGGTGCGGTCGCGGGGAGCTTCGGGGCGACCCGGCTCGGGACGTTCGTGGCCGCCTTCGGGGCGACCCGGCTCGCGTACGGGCAGCTGAGGCGGCGGCCCCCGGGGAACCCGGACAGCTGGCGGCGGACCAACCACGCCGGCCGGCCGGTCCTTCTCCAGGCCGGTCCGGCCGCCGCCCTCGGCTCGGCGGCCGCCGTCCTGCCCGCGGCACCCGCCGCCGCCCTGGCCGTCGCGGCGGCGGCCGTGTGCGGGCGCCACGACGACCTGCGCGGTGACCACCGGCGCGGATTCCGGGCGCATCTGACGGCGCTTCGGGGCGGTGAGGTGACCAGCGGGACGGTGAAGCTGTTCGGGATCGGCGCCGCCTCGCTCGTCGCCGCGGCCCTCCTCAAGGAGAAGCCCGTCGACAAGGCCCTCGCCGGAGTCGTCATCGCCGGTACCGCCCATCTGGTCAACCTCGTGGACGTACGGCCGGGACGCGCGGGCCTCCTCGTGCTCGGGCTCGGTGCGCCGGGACTGCTGCGCGGGACGCTCGCCGCCGCTCCGATGGGGGCCGCCGCGGCGCTCCTCGCCGACGACCTCGGCGAGGTGAGCATGCTCGGCGACATGGGCGCGCACGCGCTCGGCGCCGCCGTCGGCAGCGCCGTCGCCGCCTCCAACGGGCGGCTCGGACTCGCCGCGCACGCGGCCGGTCTCGTCGCCGCCGCCGTGTGGGGTGAGCGGGCGTCCTCCGCCTGAGGGGCGTGCGCGTGGTGCGGGGGGAGTGAACGGGGCGCTTGCGCGCTCACCTGTGGGGGTGAACCCGGGGGAGTGTGTGCCCGGCCCGTACGCCTTCCGCGCACCGGAACGACGCCACTTCGGTGCCGGAACGTGCGTACGGTCCAGGGCCCGGACTGGCATCCTTGGGCGCGTGACACAGCTCCGTACGGTCCAAGTGCTGGGCGGCGGCGGCGCGGGCAGCAGCGCTCACGTCCGATCACTCGCCTCGGGGCTGGTGG
Organism: Streptomyces sp. NPDC053513; assembly: GCF_044544765.1. Classification (NCBI taxonomy): domain Bacteria; kingdom Bacillati; phylum Actinomycetota; class Actinomycetes; order Kitasatosporales; family Streptomycetaceae; genus Streptomyces; species Streptomyces sp. NPDC053513. Next base: position 41,990 of record NZ_JBITXP010000040.1, on the reverse strand, counting down.
CAAGGGGCGTGCGGGTGACCGTGTGCGCCCCGGCCGAACTCGACCGCGCATACGACTACCTGGGCGCCGGCGCGCACTTCGTGCCCCTGCCCCGCCTCGGCGACCCCGCGGCCGTCGCCGCCCTCCGCAACGCCTGCATCGGCGCGGACGTGGTCCACGCGCATGGCCTCCAGGCCTCCGTACGGGCCGCGCTCGCGCTGACCGGCGGCTGCCGGGTCCCCCTGGTGAGCACCTGGCACAGCCGGAACCACAGGGACGGCGCGCGGGGCGGCGTGCTGCGGCTCCTCGAACGGAAGACCGCGCGGGCCGCGACCGTCGTCCTCGGCACCTCCTCCGAACTCGTCGACCGCGCCCGGCGGCGCGGGGCCCGGGACGCCCGCCTCGCCCCCGTCACCGTGCCCCCCGCGCGCGGGCCCGTCTGCCTCCACGACGGCAAGGCCCGCGCCGAACTCGGCGCCGTCGACCGGCCCCTGCTCATGGCCGTCGGGGCGCTCGAACGCGGCCGGGGCTACCGGACGCTGCTCGACGCGGCGCGGTCGTGGCGGGAGCTCGATCCGCAACCGCTGCTCGTGATCGCCGGGGAAGGGAGCGAACGGGCCTTCCTGCAACGGCGGATCTTCGAGGAACGGCTCGCCGTCCGGCTCATCGGACGCCGGGACGACGTCGCCGAGCTGCTCGCCGCCGCCGACGTCGCCGTCCTGCCGTCGCGGTGGGAGGCCCGCTCCCTGCTCGCGCAGGAGGCGCTCCGGCTCGGGGTGCCGCTCGTCGCGACGGCGGTCGGCGGTGTGCCGGAACTCGTCGGGAACGCGGCGGAACTGGTCCCGTACGGGGACGCGGGGGCCCTGGCGGGGGCGGTGCGGGGGCTGTTGGAGGACGCGGAGCGACGGATGGACCTGGCGGCGGCGGGGCGGGTGCAGGCGGGGACGTGGCCCACGGAGGACGAGACGGTGGCGCATGTCCTGGCGGTGTACGACGAGCTGACGGGACGGTGAGCTTCGCGGGGCGGTGCCCTCGCCGTGGTGGACGCGCGCCTGCCGGGGCGGTGCCCCCGCCCACCTCCGTTGTGGGCTGCGCCCGCGGGGCGGTGCCCCCGCCGTTGTGGGCTGCGCCCGCCGGGCGGTGCCCGCCCCTCGCGCCCCGTTGTGGGCAGTCGTTCCGCTGGGGCGGAACGGGTGGGCACAACGGACCCGCGCCCTGCCGGCGCCCGAGGCTCATGTGCCTGGACCCGCACCCCGTGTGCACCGCCGCTTTCGGTGCGGGTCCAGGCGCGGAACGCGGAGGCGCCGCTGATGGGCGCCGTCCCGTGTGCCCACCCGTCCCGCCCCAGCGGGACGATTGCCCACACGGCGGGTGGGAGCCGCCCCGCCGGGCGCGGGCGCAGCCCGCACGGGGAAGGCGGGGCACCGCCCATCCGGGCGCGGGTCCCACACGGGCAGGGGCACCGCCCCGGCAGGCGCGCGCCCGCCACGGCGCGGGTCCCGCGCGAGCGGGGCCGCGGCCCGGCGGGCGTGGGCCCGGCGGCTCCGCCGCGGGTCCCGGTTACGGGGTGTGGCGGCGGGCTCGGAGGGCCAGGGAGAGGGCCAGGACCGTTTGGGGGTCGTCCAGGTCCGTGCCGAGGAGTTCGGAGATGCGGGCCAGGCGGTTGTAGAGCGTCTGCCGGTTGAGGTGGAGCTCGCGGGCCGTCTCAGCCTTGCGCCCCGCATGGGCCAGGTAGGTCTGGAGGGTGGGCAGGAGCGGAGGGCGGGACGTGGCGTCGTGGTCCCGCAGCGGGCCGATCGCGCGGTCGACGAAGGCCGCCAGGTCCGGGTGGTCGCGCAGCCGCCACAGGAGCAGGTCGATGTCGAGGCGGCGCGCGTCGTACCAGGGGAGGTCCGAGAGGCCCTGCGCCGCCGTCGCCGTCTCCGCCGCGTGCCGCAGGCCCGCCGAGGCCGCCGCCCAGCCGCCCGCGACGCCGACCACGACGACCGGCGGGTGCCCCCCGGCCCGTTCCAGGCCGGCCCGCTCCACGCCCGCGCGCAGCGCCGCCGCGACCCGGTCCGCGACCGCGGTGCGCTCCGTTTCCGAGCGCAGGCCCAGGAGCAGGGGGACACGGCCTTCCACCGGGCGGACGCCCAGGAGTGCCGGGACGCCGACCGCGGACAGTTCCTCCAGGACCGCGCGGGCCAGGAGCGCCCAGTTGCCCGAGGGGGAGAGTTCCGAGGCCAGGCGCATCACGACCGGGAGCAGGGGACCGTCGCCGGGCTTGAAGCCGAGGACCCTCGCCTGGGCGGGGGCGTCCTCCGCCGTGATGCGGCCCTCCGCGAGGTCCGTCAGGAAGTCGCCCCGGCCGCGCGCGGCCAGCTCCTCCTCCTGGCGGGCCTGCATGAGGACGACCGCGAGGAGGCCCGCCGCCCGTTCGGCCGCCATGCGGTGGACGGGGGAGAGCGGCCCCGAGACCGCCAGGAGGACCAGACGGGCCCGTACCGAACCCGTACCGGGACCGCCGCCGGGCACGTCGACGAGGACGGTGCCGGAGGGCGGGCCGGACTCGCGGGCCGCCCGCTGGCCGCGCAGCCCGTCCCACACCTGGAGCGGGTCGGCGGGCGCGGACTCGGTGCCCGCCGCGTACAGCAGCTGTCCGTCGGCGGTCTCCAGGAAGACCGGGTTGGCGGCGAAGTCGGAGAGGATGCGGAGCACCTGCGGGACCCCGCCGCCGCCGAGGAGCGCCTCCGTGCACTGCCGGTGGACCTCTTCGGCCTGCCGCTGGAGGGCGTAGTGGCCGTTGACGATCTCGGTGTGGATCTCCTCCGTGACGGCGACGAAGGGGACCTCGCGGTGGAGCTGGACGAGGGGGAGGCCGGCTGCCCTGGCCGTCTCCACTATCGTCGCCGGGAGGCGGGCGAAGCGCGGGCCCAGTTCGACGACGAGCGCCGCGATGCCCCGGTCGGCGAGCCGGCGGACGAAGGCGCGCTGCTCGGCCGGGCGGGTGCCCAGGCCGAGGCCCGTCGTGAGGAGTAGTTCGCCGCCCTTGAGGAGCGACGCGATGTTCGGCACCTCGCCCGCGTGCACCCAGCGCACCGTGCGGTGGAGCCGGTCCGCGCCGGCCACGACCTCCGGGAGCCCGCTGCGCAGCCCGGGGAGTTCGAGCGCCCGCTGCACGGTGATCCCGCCCTGATTGTCCATGGAGCCGGACGCTACCCGCGTCCGTGTTGCGACGACATCACCGCACGGTCACGGGACCGGACAGTTCGTACACCAGGGCGACAACTCGTCGCCCCGTGGCGGGAATTGTGCGACCGCATGTCGATTGTGGCCTACGTCACTCGCGAGGATCCTCTCGGCCCATGGCAGAGAACCCCACCCCAGGGAATCCCACCGCGGGGAACCCCACCCCCGAGGTCCACCGGCTCAAGGCGAACTCGGTCGGACTCGTCGGTGTCGTCTTCATGGCCGTCGCCACCGCCGCCCCGATCACGGCGATGACCGGAAACCTCCCCATCGCCGTCGGCTTCGGCAACGGCACCGGCGCTCCCGCCGGATACCTCTTCGCGACGCTCGTCCTGACCGTCTTCTCGGTCGGCTACGTCGCCATGGCCAAGCGGATCACGGCCGCCGGCGCCTTCTACGGCTACATCTCGCACGGCCTGGGCCGGATCGCCGGCATGGCCTCCGGGATGCTCGCCGTCCTCGCGTACATCGTCTTCGAGGCCTCGATCGTCGGCGTCTTCTCCTACTTCGCCAAGACCACGGTCGCCGACCAGCTCGGCGTCGACCTGCCGTGGGTGCTGTACGCGGCGGTCATGCTGGCCGTCACCGCCGTCCTGTCGTACTTCGACATCAACCTGACCGCCAAGGCGCTCGGGGTGATGCTGGTCGCGGAGATCGCCGTCCTCTTCGCGGTCGCCACCGCCGTCCTGATCGCCGGCGGCGGCCCCGACGGCATCCCGGTCGAGCCGATCAACCCCAGGAACGCCTTCACCGGCACCTCCGCCGGCCTCGGCCTCTTCTTCGCCTTCTGGTCCTGGGTCGGCTTCGAGTCGACCGCGATGTACGGCGAGGAGTCCCGCGACCCCAAGCGGGTCATCCCGCGCGCCACCCTGATCTCCGTCATCGGAGTCGGTCTCTTCTACATCTACGTGTCGTGGATGACGATCGCGGGCAACGGGCTCGCCGGATCCGTGAAGCTGTCCTCGTCCGCGAACCCGCTCGACCTGTTCTTCGCGCCCACCCACACCTTCATCGGCGCCTGGGCCGTCGACGCCTTCCAGTGGCTGCTGCTCACCGGTTCCTTCGCCTGCGGCATGGCCTTCCACCAGTGCGCCTCGCGCTATCTGTACGCCATCGGCCGGGAGGGCTTCCTCCACCCGGCGCTCGGCCGCACCCACGCCCGGCACGGCTCGCCGTACATCGCCTCGTACGTGCAGAGCGCGATCGCCGTCGCCCTCGTCGGCGCCTTCTGGCTCACCGGCCAGGACCCGTACATCCACCTCTACACGCTGCTCGCGATCCTCGGCACGATGGCGATCCTCATCGTCCAGACCCTCTGCTCCTTCGCCGTCATCGGCTACTTCCGCAGGAACCACCCCGAGGACCGGCACTGGTTCAGGACCCTCACGGCCCCGCTCCTGGGCGGTATCGGCATGATCGCCGTCGTCGTGCTGCTGATCATGAACATGGAGACCGCGGCCGGTCTCGCCGCCGACTCCCTCTTCTTCAAGGCCATCCCCTGGATCGTCGGCGCCGTCTTCTTCGGCGGCCTCGGCCTCGGCTTCTACCTCAAGGCCAAGCGGCCCGAGCGCTACGAGATCATCGGCCGGATCGTCCTGGAGGACGCCGCCGAACGCCCCGCCGAACCCCGCACGGAAGCCACCCCCGTACCCCAGAGCTGACAACCCCTCACCCTCCAGGAGCGCCCCATGGCACGCACCAACCCGATGCACCTCCTGAAGAACCTCGCCGCCGAGCACGCCGCCGCCCGCCGGCTGCGCCTGCCCGTCGACGAGCTGCGCGGCATGCGGGCCGACGCCCTCGGCCGCCGGTCCCTGCTCAAGTACGCCACCGCCGCCGGCATCGCCGTCGGCGTCGGAACGGCCGTCCCCGCCGCGGCCGCCACCCCGGCCCCGCCCGTGAAGAGCACCGCCCGGGTCGCCGTCGTCGGCGCCGGGATATCCGGCCTCACCGCCGCCCTCACCCTCCAGGACGCCGGCCTCAGCCCCGTGCTGTACGAGGCGAACCCGTCCAGGGTCGGCGGCCGCATGTGGACCCAGCGGGACCACTGGGCGTACGGCCAGACCTCCGAGATCGGCGGCGAGCTGATCGACACCAGCCACAAGAAGATCCTGGAACTCTGCCGTCGCTTCGACCTGGCCGTCGAGGACTTCCTCGGCGGCGGCCCCAACGGGGCCGAGGAGGTCCTCTGGTTCGGCGGCGCCTACTACCCCCGGGCCCAGGCCGACGAGGACTTCAACGCCGTCTACCAGGCGCTGCACCGCGACCTGCTGGACGCGGGCGAGGTGAAGTGGAACCAGACCACCCCCACCGGCACCGCCCTCGACAACATGTCGCTGTACGAGTGGATCGAGACCAGGGTCCCCGGCGGACACTCCTCACCGCTCGGGAAGTTCATCGACGTCGCCTACAACGTCGAGTACGGCGCCGACACCACCGAACAGTCCTCGCTCGCCCTCGTCCTGCTCATGGGCTACCAGACCAATCCGGGCAACTTCAACGTCTGGGGCCTCTCCAACGAGCGCTACCACGTCGTCGGCGGCAACGACCGGCTCCCCAACGCCGTCGCCGCGGCGCTCGCCCCCGGCACCCTGCGCATGGGCTGGTCGCTGACCGCCGTACGCGCCGACGCGGGCGGCACGCAGACGCTCACCTTCACCGAGGCGGGTGCCACCCGCACCGTCACCGCCGACCACACGATCCTCTGCGTCCCGCTGCCCGTCCTCCAGCGGCTCGACCTCTCCCAGGCCGGGTTCGACCCGCTCATGCGCAACCTGCTGCGGGACGCCCGCATGGGCTACTGCACCAAGCTCAACATGCAGTTCGGCACCCGGCCCTGGCGCGGCACCGGTCCCTGGCCCGGCGTCTCCGCGGGCGACTGCTTCACCGACGCCGAGGTCCAGCAGACCTGGGACACCACCAAGGTCCAGGGCGGCACCGGCGGCATCCTCCTCCAGTACGGCGGCGGCAGCCTGGCCCGGAACCTGAACCCGGCCGGACCGTTCTCCACCGAGTCCGACCCGTACGTACGGAACCTGGTCACCCGCTACCTGGCCGGGATCGACGCCTTCTTCCCCGGCACCTCCCGGGCGTACACCGGCCGCGCCCAGCTCTCCGCCTGGCACAAGAACCCGTACTCCCTCGGCGCGTACTCCTGCTGGCCCGTCGGCTACCTCCACCGGTACGCCGGGTACGAGGGCACCGCCCAGGGCAACGTCCACATCGGCGGCGAGCACTGCTCGTACGACTTCCAGGGCTTCATGGAAGGCGGCGCGACCGAGGGCGAGCGCGCCGCCAGGGAGGTGATCGCCGCGCTGCGATGAGCCGGCTCAGCCGGCCGGCACGATGTTGTGGTTGAAGCGGAACACGTTGTCCGGGTCGAACGCGGCCTTCACGGCGGCGAGCCGGTGGTAGTTCCGCTCTCCGAAGGAGGAGACGATCCGCTGCTCGCCCTCGGCGCCGACGAAGTTCAGATACGTCGCGTCGAGCGCCCACGGCCGCGCATCGGCCCGCACGTCGCGCACCCACTCCGTCGCCGGCCCGTCCAGCGCGGGGTCCTCCCAGGTCGCGAACGGGTGCACCGCCCAGGGCGCGGTGCGCCACGGCTGCGGATACCCGGAGGGCCCCGCGGCCACGGCCCCGCCCATCAGGAACAGCACCTGCTGGGTGGCGGTCCCGGCCGGGATCCCCGCCCCGCGCTCGCAGAAGACGTCCACGGCCTCGTCGGGGAACTCCCGCAGGTACTCCGCCGACCAGTAGTTCCGCAGCCCCGGCGGGTCGTCCATCATCGACTGCAGGTCCACGTACGGGATGTCCGTGACGACCTCCACCACGGGCTTCAGCGCGAACAGCGGCGCCGCGAACTCCCGGAGCTCGGAGACCGGGCCGGTGTACGTGAACAGCGCCCCGCACACCAGCTTGCCCACCAGCTCCTCGGGGATGAACGGCTCCGGAGGCGCCGGCACGTAGATGGCGCCGCCGCCCATCTCGTCGGGCGCGCGGAGACCGAGGTCACGGTAGGTGCGCACCACCTCGGGCGCGTTCTCCGGCAGGAAGAACAGCATCGCCATGCTCATCCGGGGCAGCGGGTGCACCCGCAGCGTCAGCGAGGTCGCCACCCCGAAGTTGCCGCCGCCGCCGTGCAGCGCCCAGAACAGCTCCGGGTTCTCCTCCGCGTCCGCGTGGACGTGCTTGCCCTCGGCGGTGATCAGATCGGCGGCCAGCAGGTTGTCGCTGGCGAGACCGAACTTCCGCTCCAGCCAGCCCGATCCGCCGCCCAGCGTGAAGCCGCCGACCCCGGTGGTGGACACCCGCCCGCCGGTCGTCGCCACGTGGAACGGCTGGCAGGCGTGGTCCAGGTGGGCCATGGTCGCCCCGCCCTCGATCCGTACCGTCATCTCCTCCGGGTCCACGACGACCCCGTGCATCCGGCGGAGGTCGACGACCAGCGCTCCGTCGACCATGGAGGTCCCGGCGACGCTGTGCCCGCCGCCGCGCACCGCGATCGGCAGCTCGGCCTCCCGGCCGAACAGGATCGCGTTCGACACGTCGGCCTGGGTGGCGCACTGGGCGATCACCGACGGACGCCGGTCGATCATGCCGTTGTGCAGGGCACGCGCCTCGTCGTAACCCGGACTGCCCGGGACGATCACTTCGCCGGCCAGGTCGTCGACCAGTCCGGCCAGGGCGCTCTCGGAGATGTGGGGAGCCATGGGAGCCCCCCTTTCGTACGGGGGACAAGGACCTTCTCATCGTAGGTCCGGCCCCTGGGGGTGTCCTGCGGGCGCCCCTCAGCCCCCGTACGCGCCGCTCGCCGTGAGCCGCAGCGCCGTGTCGATGAGCGGGACGTGGCTGAAGGCCTGCGGGAAGTTGCCCACCTGCCGCTGGAGCCGCGGGTCCCACTCCTCGGCGAGCAGCCCGAGGTCGTTGCGGAGCGCGAGGAGCTTCTCGAAGAGCGTACGCGCCTCGTCGACCCGGCCGATCATCGCCAGGTCGTCCGCCAGCCAGAAGGAACAGGCGAGGAACGCGCCCTCGTCGCCCTCCAGGCCGTCCACCCCGGCCTCCTCGCCGGCCGTCGGGTAGCGCAGCACGAAACCGTCCTCCGTGGACAGCTCGCGCTGGATCGCCTCGATCGTGCCGATGACCCGCTTGTCGTCCGGCGGCAGGAAGCCCATCTGCGGGATCAGCAGCAGCGAGGCGTCCAGCTCCTGGGAGCCGTACGACTGGGTGAAGGTGTTGCGCTCCTTGTCGTAACCCTTCTCGCAGACGTCCCGGTGGATCTCGTCGCGCAGGTCCCGCCAGCGCTCCAGCGGGCCGTCCGCGTCACCGGACTCGATCAGCTTGATGGTGCGGTCCACCGCCACCCAGGCCATCACCTTGGAGTGCACGAAGTGCCGGCGCGGGCCGCGCACCTCCCAGATGCCCTCGTCGGGCTGGTCCCAGTGGGTCTCCAGGTAGTTGATCAGCTTGATCTGGAGCAGGGAGGCGTAGTCGTTGCGGGACAGACCCGTCATGTGCGCGAGGTGGAGGGCCTCCGTGACCTCGCCGTAGACGTCCAGCTGGAGCTGGTTCGCGGCGCCGTTGCCGACCCGGACCGGGCTGGAGTTCTCGTACCCCGGCAGCCAGTCGAGCTCCGCCTCGCCGAGCTCCCGCTCGCCCGCGATGCCGTACATGATCTGCAGGTTCTCCGGGTCGCCCGCGACGGCGCGGAGCAGCCAGTCCCGCCAGGCGCGGGCCTCCTCGCGGTAGCCGGTGCGGAGCATCGAGGAGAGCGTGATCGCCGCGTCCCGCAGCCAGGTGTAGCGGTAGTCCCAGTTGCGGACGCCGCCGATCTCCTCCGGCAGCGAGGTCGTCGGCGCGGCGACGATCCCGCCGGTCGGCGCGTACGTCAGCGCCTTCAGGGTGATCAGCGAGCGGACCACGGCCTCCCGGTAGGGCCCGTGGTACGTGCAGTGCTCGACCCACTCGCGCCAGAAGTCCGCGGTCGCCTCCAGGGCGCCCTCCGGGTCCGGCAGCGCCGGCGGCTCCTTGTGGGAGGGCTGCCAGGAGAGCGTGAAGGTGATCCGCTCGCCGGGCGTGACCGTGAAGTCCGAGTACGTCGTCAGGTCCTTGCCGTGGGTCTCCACGGCGGTGTCCAGCCACACCGAGTCGGGCCCGGCGACCGCGACCGTGCGGTCCCCGACCTTGTGCACCCACGGCACGACCCGGCCGTAGCTGAACCGCATCCGCAGCGAGGAGCGCATCCGCACCCGCCCCGAGACGCCCTCGACGATCCGGATCAGCTGCGGCGCGCCGTCGCGCGGCGGCATGAAGTCGGTCACCCGGACCGTGCCGCGCGGGGTGTCCCACTCGGACTCCAGGATCAGCGAGTCGCCCCGGTAGCGCCGCCGGTCGGCGGGGGCCGGTTCCGCGTCCGCGGGACCGGCCGGGCCCACCCGCCAGAACCCGTGCTCCTCCGTGCCGAGGAGACCGGCGAAGATCGCGTGCGAGTCGAAGCGGGGGAGACACAGCCAGTCGACGCTGCCGTCCCGGCACACCAGGGCGGCGGTCTGCATGTCTCCGATGAGTGCGTAATCCTCGATACGCCCGGCCACGTGCTTCACTCCAGTCGAACGGCCACGTCCGCCCCGTGGGGCGCTTGCTACGGATGCGCTTGATGCGCGCGATGGGTCAACCAGGCCAGTGTGCGGGATGCGGCGACCTGCTGGGGGGCGGGCGATGTGCGAGCAGAATACGTGGCGGCCCGGTGACCTTGGTGATCACGCGGACGACGCGCTGCTCCACACGGGTGAGCTGCGGCTTTCCCCCTCCCCGACGGCCCCGTCGCCGTCCGTGAACACCCGACTGCCGCGTGTGGCCGGAAGCGGTCTCCCGATGTCGCTGATACCCTGGTACCCCGTGGACCGGTGGGAAACGGCGACAGCCGAGGACCCCGAAACCGCAGCGACGGCACCCCCCGATTCTTCCGGAGGGGCGGCCGGTACGCACCTCCAGAACGCGACCACGGGAGCCCCCTCTTGGCGATGCCGCCCAACACCACGACGACCAAGCACATCTTCGTCACCGGGGGTGTCGCCTCCTCCCTCGGCAAGGGCCTCACCGCCTCCAGCCTGGGTGCGCTCCTCAAGGCCCGCGGTCTGCGGGTCACGATGCAGAAGCTCGACCCGTACCTGAACGTCGACCCGGGCACGATGAACCCCTTCCAGCACGGCGAGGTGTTCGTCACCAACGACGGCGCCGAGACCGACCTGGACATCGGCCACTACGAGCGCTTCCTCGACGTCGACCTCGACGGCTCGGCCAACGTCACCACCGGCCAGGTCTACTCGCAGGTCATCGCCAAGGAGCGGCGCGGCGAGTACCTCGGCGACACCGTGCAGGTCATCCCGCACATCACCAACGAGATCAAGGGCCGCATCCGCCGCATGGCGACCGACGACGTCGACGTCGTCATCACCGAGGTCGGCGGCACGGTCGGCGACATCGAGTCGCTGCCCTTCCTGGAGACCGTCCGCCAGGTCCGCCACGAGGTCGGCCGCGACAACGTCTTCGTCGTCCACATCTCGCTGCTGCCCTACATCGGCCCCTCCGGCGAGCTGAAGACCAAGCCGACCCAGCACTCCGTCGCCGCCCTGCGCAACATCGGCATCCAGCCCGACGCGATCGTGCTGCGCGCAGACCGCGAGGTCCCCACCGCCATCAAGCGCAAGATCTCGCTGATGTGCGACGTCGACGAGGCCGCGGTCGTCGCCGCCATCGACGCCCCGTCGATCTACGACATCCCGAAGGTCCTGCACACCGAGGGCCTGGACGCCTACGTCGTCCGCAAGCTCGACCTGCCCTTCCGCGACGTGGACTGGACCGTCTGGGAGGACCTCCTGGACCGCGTCCACAACCCGGAGCACGAGGTCACGATCGCGCTCGTCGGCAAGTACATCGACCTGCCCGACGCCTACCTGTCGGTCACCGAGGCCATGCGCGCCGGCGGCTTCGCCAACCGCGCCCGGGTCAAGGTCAAGTGGGTCACCTCCGACGACTGCAAGACCCCGGCGGGCGCCGCGAAGCAGCTCGGCGACGTCGACGGCATCCTCATCCCCGGCGGCTTCGGCGACCGCGGCGTGTCCGGCAAGGTCGGCGCGATCCAGTACGCCCGCGAGAACAAGGTGCCGCTGCTCGGCATCTGCCTCGGCCTGCAGTGCATCGTGATCGAGGCCGCCCGGAACCTGGCCGACATCCCCGAGGCCAACTCCACCGAGTTCGACCCCGCCACCGCGCACCCCGTCGTCTCCACGATGGAGGAGCAGCTCGCGTACGTCGAGGGCGCCGGCGACCTGGGCGGAACGATGCGCCTGGGCCTCTACCCGGCGAAGCTCGCCGAGGGCTCGGTCGTCCGCGCGACCTACGCCGACGAGCCGTACGTCGAGGAGCGCCACCGCCACCGCTACGAGGTGAACAACGCCTACCGCGCGGAGCTGGAGAAGAAGGCCGGCCTGGTCTTCTCCGGCACCTCCCCGGACAACAAGCTCGTCGAGTTCGTCGAGTACCCGAAGGAGATCCACCCCTACCTGGTCGCCACCCAGGCGCACCCGGAGCTGAAGTCCCGCCCGACCCGCCCGCACCCGCTCTTCGCGGGCCTGGTGAAGGCGGCCGTGGAGCGCAAGACGGGCAAGTAGTACGGCGCGTTAACGTAGCCGGGGTACGGGTTCCCTTCCGGGATCCGTACCCCGGTTTTCGTACGAGAGGACTCGCGCTGATGCAGGTGCAGGACACCCCGGAGGAGTGGCAGGTCGTCGCCACCGCCACCCCCTTCAAGGGCAACAAGACGAGTGTCCGCACGGACGACGTGGTCATGCCGGACGGCTCGGTCCACCGCCGTGACTACCAGGTCCACCCCGGCTCCGTGGCCGTCCTCGCCCTGGACGAGGAGGACCGCGTGGTCGTCCTCCGGCAGTACCGGCACCCCGTGCGGCAGAGGCTCTGGGAGATCCCCGCCGGGCTCCTCGACGTGCCCGGCGAGAACCCGCTGCACGCCGCCCAGCGCGAGCTGTACGAGGAGGCGCACGTCAAGGCCGAGGACTGGCGGGTCCTCGCCGACGTCTACACGACGCCGGGCGGCTGCGACGAGGCCGTACGGATCTTCCTGGCGCGGGACCTCGCGGAGGCGGAGGGCGAGCGCTTCGAGGTCGCCGAGGAGGAGGCGGACATGGAGCTGGCGCGGGTGCCGGTGGGGGAGCTGGTGCGGGGGGTGCTGGCGGGGGAGCTGCACAACAACTGCCTGGTGGTGGGGGTCCTCGCGCTGACCGCGGCGCGTGGGGGTGACGGGCTCGACGCGCTCCGTCCGGCCACCGCTCCCTGGCCGGCCCGCCCCTTCGAGGCGTAGCCCTCCGGGCCTGCGCCCGCTTCGAACCCCGGGCCGCCGCCCCATCCGCGCGGGGCCCGCACGGATCCCGGCCAGCCCCTTTCCGCCACCTCCCCATGCGGGGCCCGCGCCTGGATGGGCGGTGCCCTTCCGCCCCGCTCTGTGCGGGCCCGCGTCCTGCGGGACGGCGCCCCCTGCCCGTGTGGGCTGCGCCCGCCGGGGCGGCGCCCACCCGCCCGTATGGGCTCGCGCCCTGCGGGGCGGCTCCCCGCTGCCCGTGTGGGCAATCGTCCCGCTGGGGCGGGACGGGTGGGCACACGGGACGGCGCCCTTAGCGGTGCCTCCGCGCCCCGCGCCTGAACCCGCACCCCCGGTGCGGTGTGCACGGGGTGCGGGTCCAGGCTCATGAGCCTCTGGCGCCGGCAGGGCGCGGGTCCGTTGTGCCCACCCGTTCCGCCCCAGCGGAACGACTGCCCACAACGGGCGGGGGCGCAGCCCACAACGGGGGCGCGAGGGGCGGGCACCGCGCCGCCGGGCGCAGCCCACAACGGCGGGGGCACCGCACCGGCGGGCGCAGAGTGCGACGGGGATGGGGAGCGCGCATGTCTAGAGGACTGTTGGTGTGAGGATCTGTTGATCCGATCAGGGGATTCCTCCGCGCTGCTCCGCCAAGTCCCCCTCCCGCCCTGAACTACGCTCGGAATCGCCCGCGCGGACCCCCCGCGGGATCGGCTCGTGCGCAGGTGGACGGGAGCGTGGCCCGTGACGGATCAGGCGGTGGCGGCAGCCGGCAGCCGTCAGTTCTTCGGGCGGCAGCGGGAGTTGAAGGCCCTGCGTGCCGACATCGAGCGGACCGGCCTCGACACCCTCACCGGCCGCAAGGCCCCCCGCGCCCGGGTCCTGCTCATCGCCGGCAAGCCCGGCTCCGGGCGGACGGCTCTCGCCGAGGAGCTGGCCGCCGGCCTCGCCGACCGCTACCCGGACGGCGTCTTCCGCGCCCGGCTCACCGAGCCCGGCGGCGCCCCCGTCCCCACCGCGCGGGTCGCGCAGGAGCTGCTCGCCGCGCTCGGCGTCGCCGAGCCCCCGGGGGCGGGGGAGGACGAGTTGACCGAGCTCGTCAGGGGTGCGCTCGCCGACCGCCGGGCCGTGCTCCTCCTCGACGACGCCGTCGACGCCGAGCAGGCCGACCCGCTGATCCCGGACAACCCCGACAGCCTGGTCATCGGGGTGGCCCGCGGGCCCCTCACCGGCATTCCCGACGTGCGGCCCTGCACCCTCGGCGGGCTCGACCCCAAGTCGGCCATCGAGCTGCTGACGGCCTTCACCGGTTCCGTCCGCATCACCGTCGATCCGCAGGCCGCCGAGGCCCTCGTCGAGGAGTGCGGGGGGCTGCCCGCCGCGGTCGTTCTCGCCGGTGGCTGGCTTTCCACGCAGCCCAAGGCCTCCGTCGCCGACCTCGCCAAGCGGCTGCGCGGGCTGAGCGGCGATCCGCTCACCCGGGCCTTCCTGCTCGCGCACGAGGCGCTGCCCGCCACGGCCGCCCGGATACTGCGCTTCCTCTCCCTGGCCCCGCTGGGCCGGGCCGACGCCCACACCGCCTCCGCCCTGGCCGGCTGCTCGGTCTCGGCGGCCGCGACGACCCTCGCCGACTTCGCCGCCCTGGGGCTGGTCTCGGGCGGCGAGGACGGACAGTACGAGGTGCGCGCGCATCTCGTCCCCCTCCTTCGCGCCCAGCTGGAGGAGCGCGACCGGCCCGCCGAGGTGCAGCTCGCCCGGGCCCGGATGCTGGAGCGGACCGTGCGGCTCCTCCAGTCCTGCCGCGCGGTCACCGAACCCGAGGGCTCGCCGGCCCGCCGGAAGCTGGCCGGGCTCCCGCGCGCCCTGCGTTTCCCGAGCGCGGCCGCGGCCGCCGCCTGGCTGGACTCCCGGCAGGCCGTGCTCCTCGCCTCCGCCCGCCTCGCCGTCGCCGACGGGGAGCTCGACACCCTCGCCCGCCGGCTCGTCGCCTCGCTCGTCAGGGCGCTCGCCGCGCACCGGGGTGCCGAGGCCGCCGCTCCCGAGCTGTACGGCCTGCACCGGCTGGTCCTGGACGTGGCCGAGCGGCACGGGCTGCACCGGGAGCGGGCCGCCGCCCTGCTGAACCTGGCCGATCTGGATGCCAGGACCGGCAGGACGAAGGACGCTCTGCTGCGATATCGGTTGGCTTTGGAGGCCGGACGCGCAGCAAATGACCCGTACGCGACCGGTCGCGCAATGGAATCCGTAGGTGGCTCGTATCAGGAGCTGGGGGACTGGCAGCGGGCCGGCGACTGGTACGGGCGGGCGCTCGCCCAGCGCCTCGCCCGGGACGAGCGCGCCGACCAGGCCCGGCTGTACGCCCGCCTCGGAGCCGTACAGACCTATGCGGGGCGGTACGGGGAGGCCCTGCGGAGCTGGCGGGCCGCCGCGGCCGGCTACCGGCGGCTCTCCGATCTCCCGGGCTACGCACGGGCGTTGAGCGAGGCGGCCCGGGTCCAGGAGTACGCCGGACGGCCCGAGGAATCCCTGCGGACCTGCGAGGAGGCGGTGGAGTGGGCCCGCCGGGCGCAGGACACCCGGCTCCAGGCCGCGCTCCAGCTGCGGCTGGCGGACACCCTCGACCGGCTCGGCGATCCGGCGGCGGCGGGGCTGCACCGGTCGGCGGCCGAGAGACTGCTGGAAACGGAACCCGCCACCTACGAAATCCGCAGTGGGTCCGTCGAAGATTAGTACTTTGAAAGGCTAGACAGGGGGAAGTCCTTCATTAGACTGGGTGAGCCGCGTTCGAACGTGGTCTGCTCCGGTGTGCCGCAGTGCATCCGGGTATGTATTGCAGTGCCCCAGTTATCCCCCCGATTCAAGGACCGTGATCGACGATGAAGGTCGGCATCCCCCGCGAGGTCAAGAACAACGAGTTCCGCGTGGCCATCACCCCCGCCGGTGTCCACGAGCTCGTCCGCCACGGCCACCAGGTCTTCATCGAGCAGAACGCCGGTGTCGGCTCCTCGATCACGGACGAGGAGTACGTCTCCGCCGGCGCCGAGATCCTCGCCACCGCCGACGAGGTCTGGGCCACCGCCGACCTGCTCCTCAAGGTCAAGGAGCCGATCGCGGAGGAGTACCACCGCCTCCGCAAGGACCAGACGCTCTTCACCTACCTGCACCTCGCCGCTTCCCGGGAGTGCACGGACGCGCTCCTGGAGTCCGGCACCACCGCCATCGCGTACGAGACGGTCGAGACCGCGAACCGCGCGCTCCCGCTCCTCGCCCCGATGTCCGAGGTCGCGGGCCGCCTGGCCCCGCAGGTCGGCGCCTACCACCTGATGCGCTCGGCCGGCGGCCGCGGCGTCCTCCCCGGCGGCGTCCCCGGCACCCACGCCGGCGAGTGCGTCGTCATCGGCGGCGGCGTCTCCGGCTGGAACGCCGTGCAGATCGCCATCGGCCTGGGCTTCCACGTGACCCTGCTCGACAAGGACATCAACAAGCTCCGCGAGGCCGACAAGATCTTCGGCACGAAGGTCAAGACGATCGTCTCCAACGCCTTCGAGCTGGAGAAGGCCGTCATCGAGGCCGACCTCGTCGTCGGCGCCGTCCTCATCCCGGGCGCCAAGGCCCCGAAGCTGGTCACCAACGAGCTCGTCGCCAAGATGAAGCCCGGAAGTGTCCTTGTCGACATTGCGATCGACCAGGGCGGCTGCTTCGAGGACTCGCACCCGACCACCCACGCCGAGCCGACCTTCCAGGTCCACAACTCGATCTTCTACTGCGTGGCGAACATGCCGGGCGCCGTCCCGAACACCTCCACCTACGCCCTCACCAACGCCACGCTGCCCTACATCGTGTCGCTGGCGAACAACGGCTGGGTCGAGGCGCTGCGCCGCGACTCCGCCCTCGCCCTGGGCCTCAACACCCATGACGGCAAGGTGGTTTACAAGGAGGTCGCCGAGGCGCACGGCCTCGAGCACGTCGAGCTGGCCGGCCTCCTGGCCTGACCCCCGAAGGCTCCCTGACGGAGGCTCCGTCAACGCGTGCCGTCAATATCACGCACCCGGCCGGACCTTGTTCGACAAGGTCCGGCCGGTCGTGTCTCCGGGCCCGCCGAAACGTTCGGGCAACTCGCCTCGAACGTAACCCTTTAACCGTTTCGCACACCCCCGAAACGTGTGGATGCATGCCTGCGCACCCTTGACAGAGACGTGTTCGGTTGCCGACACATCGGGCCGGGTCCGGCGGATTGTGTTGCTGCGGACCGGTGACACGCCATAGAGTCGCCAACCGTCGGCATGGTGCCACGCTGACCTATCGATAAATGTTCCTGGTCACGTCCAAGGAGGTAAGACGACTTGTGAATGAGTCGACATTTACTCCCGGGAGCGGTGCGCCAGGTGCCCCGATCGGCTCCGTCGCGGTGCGGACCTTCGCGACGCACCAGCCCATGACGAGTGCCCACACGATGAAGACGATGGACGGCCTACACGTGAACGCCACGGCCGGCAACGAGATGGGCCGAGAGTCCACCCACTTCGCCGCCTACGACGAGGTGCCCGAGGGGCACTTCTACGACCCCGACGCCGAGTACGAGCCCGATCCGGAGTACGCGGCCACCCTCGCACCCGACGCTGCCCGCCAGCGCCGCGAGCGGATCGGCCCCACCGGACGGCCCCTGCCGTACTTCCCGATCCCGGGTCCCCTGACCGACCACGGACCCGCGAAGATCATCGCGATGTGCAACCAGAAGGGCGGCGTCGGCAAGACCACGTCGACCATCAACCTGGGCGCCGCGCTCGCCGAGTACGGACGACGGGTGCTGCTCGTCGACTTCGACCCGCAGGGAGCCCTGTCGGTCGGCCTCGGCGTGAACCCGATGGAGCTCGACCTCACCGTCTACAACCTGCTCATGGAGCGGGGCATGTCGGCGGACGAGGTGCTCCTCAAGACCGCCGTGCCCAACATGGACCTGCTGCCGAGCAACATCGACCTCTCGGCCGCGGAAGTCCAGTTGGTCAGCGAGGTCGCGCGCGAGTCCACGCTCCAGCGCGCCCTGAAGCCGCTGATGAACGACTACGACTACATCGTGATCGACTGTCAGCCCTCGCTCGGCCTGCTGACCGTGAACGCCCTGACGGCGGCTCACAAGGTCATCGTGCCGCTGGAATGCGAGTTCTTCGCGCTGCGCGGCGTCGCGCTGCTCACCGAGACCATCGAGAAGGTCCAGGAGCGGCTCAACCCCGAGCTGGAGCTCGACGGCATCCTCGCCACGATGTACGACTCCCGGACCGTGCACAGCCGTGAGGTCCTCGCGCGCGTCGTCGAGGCCTTCGACGACCACGTGTACCACACGGTCATCGGGCGGACCGTGCGCTTCCCGGAGACCACGGTCGCCGGCGAGCCCATCACCACGTACGCCTCCAACTCCGTGGGCGCCGCCGCCTACCGTCAGCTCGCCAGGGAGGTGCTCGCCCGGTGTCACGCCGAGTGAGTCTGCCCGGAGCCGACGAACTCTTCCGTACGACCGGGGGGACGGCGCTCCAGGCGTCCGCACCCCGCCGGGCCGTCCCGGCACCGGCCGCCGAGAGCGACACGGCGGCGGCCGGGGGAACCGCGGAGCACGCCCCGGCGGACTCCGAGGCCGCGGAACCGCGGGCCCGGACGGCCGAGCCCGAGGGACCGGCCCCCAAGGCCGCGCCCGGCGCGCAGGTGCCCGCCCCCGCGGCGGCCCGGCGGCGCGGCGGCCGCACCACGAACCGGCGGCCCAGCGGCCGCGAGCGCCACGACGAGAAGATCACGGTCTACGTCTCCGCCGAGGAGCTGATGGACCTGGAGCACGCCCGGCTCGTCCTGCGCGGTGAGCACGGTCTCGCCGTCGACCGGGGCCGGATCGTCCGGGAGGCCGTCGCGGTCGTCCTGGCGGACCTGGAGTCCCGCGGCGACGCGAGCATCCTCGTGCGCCGCCTGCGCGGCCGCTGACGATAGCCTGCGGGCTGCCGTCCTCCTCGCTCCCCCTGGACCCCCATGCACCACGCCCCTGACGAAACGTCCCGCCCCCCGGGCCGCCGCCCCCTGGGCCACGGCCCGGGAGGGACCCGGGGGCCGACCCCCGCCGCCGCGACGGAGGCTCCGGGGACGCCCGAGGCGGCGGAGGCCCCGGAGGTGCCAGGGGCCCCAGAGGCCTCGGAGGTACCCGAGGCGCCTGACGCCCCGGAAGCGCCCGAGGCCCCGGGATCACCCGAGGCCCGGAAGGTTCCGGGGGCGCCCGATGTCCAGGGAGTGCCCGAGGTCCCCGGAGCCCCGGCTGCCCCAGGGGCGCCCGAGGCGCCCGGGGGCGGAGGCTCCGAGGGCGGGGACGGGCGGTTCACCGTGCGGCTCTCCAACTTCGAGGGGCCCTTCGACCTGCTCCTCCAGCTGATCACCAAGCACAAGCTCGACGTCACCGAGGTCGCCCTCTCCGAGGTCACCGACGAGTTCATGGCGCACCTGCGGGCCCTCGGGCCCGACGGGGACCTCGACCAGACCACCGAGTTCCTCGTCGTCGCCGCCACCCTCCTCGACCTGAAGGCCGCCCGGCTGCTCCCCGCCGCCGAGGTGGAGGACGAGGCCGACCTCGCCCTCCTGGAGGCCCGCGACCTGCTCTTCGCCCGGCTCCTCCAGTACCGCGCGTACAAACGGATCGCCGAGATCTTCGAGGAGCGCTGGGAGGCCGAGGGCCACCGCCACCCCCGTACCGTCGGACTCGAACCGCACCACGCCGAGCTGCTCCCCGAGGTCGTCATCTCCATCGGCGCCGAGGGCTTCGCCAGGCTCGCCGCCAAGGCCATGCAGCCCAAGCCCGAACCCCAGGTGTACGTCGACCACATCCACGCCCCGCTCGTCAGCGTCCGGGACCAGGCCGCGGTGGTCGTCGCCCTGCTCCGGGAGCGCGGCTCCGCCGTCTTCCGGGAGCTGATCGAGGACGCCGGCGACACCCTCACCGTCGTCGCCCGCTTCCTCGCCCTCCTGGAGCTCTACCGGGAGAAGGCCGTCGCCCTCGACCAGGAGACCGCCCTCGGAGACCTCACGGTCTCCTGGACCGGCGGGGAGACGGACCCGTCCGCGGCCGTGACCGACGAATTCGACCAGGAGGCCACCACGTGAGCGACCTCAAGCCCGCCCTCGAAGCCGTCCTCATGGTCGTCGACGAGCCCGCCACCGAGGAGCACCTCGCCAAGGTCCTGGAGCGCACCCCGGGCGAGGTGGCCGACGCCCTGCACGAGCTGGCCGAGGAGTACACCGCCCAGGGCCGCGGCTTCGAGCTGCGGCGGGTCGCCGGCGGCTGGCGCTACTACACCCGCCCCGCCTTCGCCCCGGCCGTCGAGGCCTTCGTCCTGGAGGGGCAGCAGGCGCGGCTCACCCAGGCGGCCCTGGAGACCCTCGCGGTGGTCGCGTACCGCCAGCCGGTCAGCCGTTCCCGCGTCTCCGCCGTACGAGGGGTGAACTGCGACGGGGTCATGCGCACCCTCCTCCAGCGCGGTCTCGTGGAGGAGGCGGGCGCGGAACCCGAAACAGGTGCGATCCTGTACAGGACGACGAACTACTTCCTGGAGCGGATGGGCCTGCGCGGCCTGGACGAACTCCCCGAGCTCGCCCCCTTCCTCCCCGAGGCCGAGGCGGTCGAGGCGGACTCCCTGGAAGGCGTCCCGTCGTTCGACCCGGACGCAGACGTAGACGACAAGACGGAACTTTGATGCGAAGCAGCAGCGGCAGGAACAGCAGCGGAAACAACGGCGGGAGCCGTGGTGGCAACAGCGGCGGCCGCGGCGGCAGCGGCGGAGGCCGCGGCAACAGCGGCGGTGGCGGCGGGCGCGGGAACTACCGCGGCGCCGGCAACAGCCGCGACGACCGGCAGGGCCAGGGCGGCGGCCGTCCCGGCCAGGGCGGCGGACGTCCGGGTCAGGGCGGCGGCGGTCGCCCCGGCCAGGGCGGCGGCCGGCCGACCGGCGCCGGCTCGCGCAAGGCGCGCCCGGAGGAGCGCACCTACGACGAGCGCTACAGCCCCGGCGGCTCCTCCGAGGGCCCCAAGCGCGGCCGGGGCGCGGCCGCGCGCGGCGGCGCCAAGGGCGGCCCCCGGCAGTCCCCGCAGCGCGGCGGCGGCCGTACGGCGCCCGCCCGCTCGCGCGAGTACGACGCCCGTACGGAGGAGCGCAACCGGGAGCGGTACGCCGGCAAGCCCGAGATCAAGCTCCCGAAGACCTTCCCCGGCGCCGAGCAGGAGGGCGAGCGGCTGCAGAAGGTCCTCGCCCGTGCCGGCATGGGCTCGCGGCGCGCCTGCGAGGAGCTCATCGAGCAGGCCCGCGTCGAGGTCAACGGCGAGATCGTCGTCGAGCAGGGCATGCGCGTCGACCCGGAGAAGGACGAGATCAAGGTGGACGGCCTGACCGTCGCCACCCAGTCGTACCTCTTCTTCGCGCTGAACAAGCCGTCCGGCGTCGTCTCCACCATGGAGGACCCCGACGGCCGCCAGTGCCTCGGCGACTACGTCACCAACCGCGAGACGCGGCTGTTCCACGTCGGCCGGCTCGACACGGAGACCGAGGGCATCATCCTGCTCACCAACCACGGCGAGCTGGCCCACCGCCTCACGCACCCGAAGTACGGCGTGAAGAAGACCTACCTGGCCGCCATCACCGGCCCGCTGCCCCGCGAGGTCGGCCGGCGCCTGAAGGACGGCATCCAGCTGGAGGACGGCTACGCCCGCGCCGACCACTTCCGCGTGGTCGAGCAGACCGGCAAGAACTACCTGGTCGAGGTCACCCTGCACGAGGGCCGCAAGCACATCGTGCGCCGGATGCTCGCCGAGGCGGGCTTCCCGGTCGAGAAGCTGGTCCGCACCGCCTTCGGCCCGATCGCCCTGGGCGACCAGAAGTCGGGCTGGCTGCGCCGCCTGACCAACACCGAGGTCGGCATGCTGATGAAGGAAGTCGGCATGTAAGGCCCCCGCTCCACCGACGAAGCCCGTGACCGCCCGGCGGCCACGGGCTTCGTCGCGTCCACGGCGGGGCTTGTGGCGGCGGTCCGCCGACCTTTATAGTCAGGATGACTCTTAAGGAGGCGGGCGTGAGCCTCGCAGACGTACTCGAACCCTTGCAGCAGCCCCTCTTCACCGTCCTGGACACCCCGGTCAGCTGGACCGAGGTCCTGGGATTCGGCAGCGGAGCCCTCTGCGTCTGGCTCGTCGCCCGCCAGCACATCGCCAACTGGCCCATCGGCATCGCCAACAACCTCTTCTTCGTCCTCCTCTTCACCCAGGCCGGGCTCTACGCCGACGCCGGCCTCCAGATCGTCTTCATCGCCCTCGCCGTGTACGGCTGGTGGACCTGGACCCACGGGGGTGGACCAGGCTCCGACGACCTCCCGGTGCGCCGCACCACGCGCACCGAGTGGACGTGGCTGCTCACGGCGGGGGCGGTGGGGACCCTCGCCCTCACCCTGCTCCTCGACCGCGTCACCGACTCGACCGTCCCCTTCTGGGACGCCCTCACCACCGCGCTCTCCCTGACGGCGACCTACGGCCAGTGCCGGAAGCGGCTGGAGTCCTGGTGGCTCTGGATCGCCGCCGACGTCGTCTACGTACCGCTCTACGCCTACAAGGGGCTCTACCTGACCTCCCTGCTGTACGTCGGCTTCATGACGCTCTGCGTCCTCGGCCTGCGCGGCTGGACCAGGGACCTCGCGGGCTCCCCCCGACCGGCGGGGGCGACCGCGTGAAGCGCTACGGCCACGGCCTCGTCCTCGGCAAGTTCTATCCGCCGCACGTCGGCCACCACCACCTCGTCCGCACCGCCCGCGACCGGTGCGAGCGCCTCACCGTCCTCGTCTGCGCCTCCTCCGTGGAGAGCATCCCCCTGGAGGACCGGGTCGCCTGGATGCGCGAGATCCACCCCGACGTCCTCGTCGTCGGCGCCGTCGACGACATCCCCGTCGACCTCCGAGACCCCGACGTGTGGGCCGCCCACATGGCCGTCTTCCGGGCCGCCGTGCCCGAGCGCGTCGACGCCGTCTTCACCTCGGAGCCGTACGGGGAGGAGCTCGGCCGCCGCTTCGGCGCCGACTCCGTCCTCGTCGACCGGGAACGCGTCCGCCACCCCGTCTCCGGCACCGCCGTCCGCGCCGACCCCGCCGGCTGCTGGGACTACCTGGAGGCACCCGTACGGGCCGCGCTCACCCGCCGGATCGTCGTCCTCGGCGCCGAGTCCACCGGCACCACCACCATGGCCCTCGCCCTCGCCGACCACTACCGGCGGCGCGGCGGCGTCTGGGCCCGCACACGATACGTACCGGAGTACGGACGCGAGTACAGCGAACTCAAACTCGCCGAACTCCGCGCCGAACGCCCCGGCGCCGACTGGTCCGAGGTCACCTTCCGCTCCTCCGACTTCCCCGTCATCGCCCAGCGCCAGGCCGAACTGGAGGAGGAGGCCGCCCGGGACGGCTCACCCGTCCTCTTCTGCGACACCGACGCCTTCGCCACCACCATCTGGCACGAGCGCTACATGGGCACCACCAGCCGCGCCACCGGCGAGATCGCCGCCCTCGGCCGCCAGCACCTCTGGCTGCTCACCGACCACCGCGGCGTCGCCTTCGAGGACGACGGCCTGCGCGACGGGGAACACCTGCGGCCCTGGATGACCGCCCGCTTCCTCACCCAGCTCGCCCACACCGGCCGCCGCACCGCCGTTCTCACCGGCCCCCACGAGGAGCGGCTCGCGGCCGCCGTCGCAGCCGTCGACGCGCTGCTCGCCGAGGGCTGGCACCTCGCCGACCCCCTGCCGGAGCGCCGATGACCGACCACCGGGCCCCCGAGGGCTACGACCCGTACGCCTTCGTGCCGTTCGCCGTCACCGTCGACCTCGCCGTCCTCACCGTCCGCGAGGAACGCCTCCACGTCCTGCTCGTCGAGCGCGGCCAGGAGCCGTACGCCGGATCCTGGGCCCTGCCCGGCGGGTTCGTCCTGCCCCAGGAGTCCGCCGAGCGGGCCGCCCGCCGCGAACTCGCCGAGGAGACCGGGCTCTCCGAGGCCACCGCCGCCGGCCTCCACCTCGAACAGCTCCGCACCTACACCGAACCCGACCGCGACCCGAGGATGCGGGTCGTCTCCGTCGCCTTCACCGCGCTCGTCCCCGACCCTCCCGAACCGCGCGGCGGCGGCGACGCGGCCCAGGCCCGCTGGATCCCGTACGGGACGCACGGCCGGCTCGCCTTCGACCACGACCGGATCCTCGCCGACGCCCACGAACGGGTCGGCGCCAAGCTCGAGTACACCTGTCTCGCGACCGCCTTCTGCCAGCCCGAGTTCACCCTCGGCGAGCTGCGGCAGATCTACGAGACGGTCTGGGGCGTCGAACTCGACCGCCCCAACTTCCGGCGCAAGGTCCTCACCACGCCCGGCTTCGTCCAGGCCGTGGAAGGACCACCGCGCCTCACCGGCGGACGGGGGAAACCGGCCGCTCTCTACCGGGCGGGCGGGGCCACCACCCTCCACCCGCCCCTCCTGCGACCGGAAGGACGCCCCGCATGAACCTCACCCGCACCGCCACCAAGCAGGCCGCGACCGGCTCCCTGATCGGACTGGCGCTCGGAGACGCGCTGGGCCGGCCGACGGAGTTCAGCGACGTGCCGCTGATCATCAGCTGGTACGGCCCCTGGCGGCAGATGGCCCTCCCCGAGAACGGCCGCGTCACCGACGACACCCAGATGACCCTCGCCTTCGCCCGCGGCATCCGCACGGCCATGGACCGGGGGGTCCTCGCCCCGCAGGGGCTCCTCCAGCCCCTGCGGGAGGAGTACGTCGACTGGTTCCGCTCGCCGGAGAACAACCGGGCCCCCGGCAACACCTGCCTGGCCGCCTGCCGGCTCCTGACGACCGACGTGCCCTGGCAGGACGCCAGCCAGATCCACTCCAAGGGCTGCGGCGCCAACATGCGGGTGGCGCCCATCGGGATCGTCCCCGGCCTCAGCGAGGAGCAGCGGGCGGGCGCCGCGCAGCTCCAGTCCGCCCTGACCCACGGTCACCCCACCGCGCTCGCCGCCTCCGACCTCACCGCCCGCGCCGTGTACCTGCTGGCGCAGGGCGCGGACCCGACCGGGCTCGTCGGACAGCTGCGCTCGTACGCCTACGAGAACCGCTCCCGCTACCACGAGCACTGGCTCGGCGACCTGTGGACCCGCTCCCAGGACCCCAGCGCCCTCCACTTCGTCCAGCGGGGCTGGGACGAGTGCCTGGCCGTCCTGGAGCGCCTGGACGCCGTCCAGCGCACGGCCGACCCGGAGCTCGACCCCTGCGAGTACACCGGCGACGGCTGGATCGCCGAGGAGGCGCTCGCGACCGGCCTCCTCTGCTTCCTGCTCTTCCCCGACGAGCCCCTCACCGCCCTGCGCCGCGCCGCCTGCACCCGCGGCGACTCCGACTCGATCGCCGCCCTCGCGGGCGCCTTCGCCGGCGCCCACCTCGGCGCGGACGCCTGGCCCAAGGAGTGGGCGGAGCGCGTCGAATACCGCAGCGAGCTGCTGACCTTCGGCGCGCTCTGGGACGCGTGAGCCCCGCCCTGGAGCTCGCTCGGAAACCGCTCGGAGCTCACTGAGCGGCCGCTGAGAGGCCACTGAGAGGCCGCTCGGAACTCGCCGAGAGACCGCTCGGACCTTGTTCGGAGCTTGCTCAGAGCTCCTTCAGGGCCGAGGCGCGGCGGGCGCGGATCAGGAAGTCCTGGATCCGGGACTCGTCCGGGGCGTCGGGGAGCGGGGTGGTGTCGTGGGCCCGGTCGGCCTCCTCCTGGAGGCGGTTCATCCAGGACTCGGCCTCGGGCCAGGACACCTCGCCGCGCTTGACCGCGAGGAAGCGGTCGCGGTCCTCGCCGACGTCGATGCGGAGCTCGCCCGTGCGCAGCAGGTCGCGGCAGCTGGTCAGCAGCCGCAGCAGGTGCATGGCGTGCTTCCAGCGCGGGCGGCCGTACTGGCGGACGTCCGCGTCGAGCTTGCGGCGCTGACCGGCGGCGTACCGGACGAAGGTCTGGTGGGCCCGGCGGGACAGGAAGGCCCCGCGGAGATCGAGGAGCTCCCGGCCCCAGTCGTCGACGTGCTCGACCACGGGGGAGTGGAGGCACTCCAGGACGTTGGGGTTGTTGCGCAGGGCGAGCTCGCAGAAGCGTTCCAGCTCCCAGCTGAACTGGTCCTCGCCGGGCCCCTCCACGTGCGCCGGGGGCTTGTCGAAGTGCCAGAAGAGGGGCGTCGGGGCGAGGTACACGCCCCGCACGTCCGTGTCGCTGTCCTCGGTCGCCAGACCGAAGGCGCGCGAGCCCATCACGCAGGAGTAGATCGTGTGCTCGCGCACCAGCTCGTCCGGAGTCATGCCCGGCAGATTACGCCAGAGTGATCGTTTCCCCCGAGACGATGATCCGCTCGGCCGGCAGCGGCCGCGGAGCCGGCCCCGCCACCACCGAGCCGTCCGCGACACGGTACTTGGAACCGTGGCAGGGACAGTTGATCGTGCCGTCCTCGACCTTGTTCACCGTGCAGCCCTGATGCGTGCAGATCGCGGAGAACGCCTTGAACTCGCCCGCCGTGGGCTGGGTCACGACCACCTTCTCCTTCGGGAAGACCGTGCCGCCGCCGACCGGGATCTGGGAGGTCCTGGCCAGCGGAGCCCCGCCGCTCGGAGCGGCCGTGGCGGTCGGGGAGGCCGGAGACGCCTCGGTGGGAGGCGGAGACGCTTCGGTGGGAGGCGGCGCGGTCGTGTTCGTACCGCCGCCGCCCCCGTCGTTCGAGCCGCAGCCCGTCGTCATCGTCAGGGCCGCTGTGGCGATCAGGACGGTACGGCGTGCGGTGGGGCGTGAGGTCATGCCGCCAGCTTGGTCGCGCACCCCGCCCCCGGGACCCGCAACACGCCTGTGCCCGCTGCCCGGCTCCCCCGCACGGCCGTCGTCCCGCCCGCCCTCCGTCTCGGAGGGCGGGCGCGGCGGCGCGCCCGCCCCGCCGCTGACTAGGCTGAACAGAGCACTGACGCAGGCGAAGGAGCACGACGTGGCGGTACGAGCGGTCCGAGGCGCCGTCCAGCTGGAGCGGGACGAGGCCGGACACATGCGCGAGCAGGTCGAGGAACTGCTCACCGCGGTCCTCGAGCGCAACGGCCTCACCACCGACGACCTCATCAGCATCTGGTTCACCGCCACGCCCGACCTCCACAGCGACTTCCCCGCCGCCGCGGCCCGGCACATCGGGATCGGCATGGCCGACGTACCCCTGCTCTGCGCACAGGAACTCGACATCGAGGGTGCGATGCCGAGGGTCGTCCGGCTCCTCGCCCACGTCGAGACCGAACTTCCCAAGTCCCGGATCGCGCACGTCTACCTCGGTGCCGCGGCCGCCCTGCGCAAGGACATCGCCCAGTGAGAACAGCGCTCGTCATCGGTACCGGTCTGATCGGCACCTCCGCAGCCATCGCCCTCGCGGGCCGGGGCGTCACGGTCCACCTGCGCGACCACGACCCGGCACGCGCCAGCACGGCCGCCGCGCTCGGCGCGGGCACCGACGAGGCGCCCGAAGGCCCCGTGGACCTCGCCATCGTCGCCGTCCCCCCGGCCCACGTGGCCGCCACCCTCGCCGAGGCCATGACGGCCGGCCTGGCCCGCGGCTACCTCGACGTGGCCAGCGTCAAGGGCGGACCGAAGCGGGAACTGGAGGCGCTGGGCCTCGACCTCACCGCCTACATCGGCACCCACCCCATGTCCGGCAAGGAACGCTCTGGCCCGCTCGCCGCCACCGCCGACCTCTTCGAGGGCCGGCCCTGGGTCCTCACCCCCACCCGGGACACCGACACCGAGGTCCTCAACCTCGCCCTGGAGCTCGTCGCCCTCTGCCGGGCCGTCCCCGTCGTCATGGACGCCGACGCCCACGACCGGGCCGTCGCCCTCGTCTCCCACACCCCGCAGCTGGTGTCCTCCATGGTCGCCGCGCGCCTGGAGGAGGCCGAGGAGTCCGCCGTACGGCTCTGCGGGCAGGGCATCCGCGACGTCACCCGCATCGCCGCCTCCGACCCGCGCATGTGGGTCGAGATCCTCTCCGCCAACCCCGGGCCCGTCGCCGACGTCCTCTCCGGCGTCGCCGCCGACCTCGACGAGACCGTCCGCGCGCTGCGGGCCCTGCAGTCCGCCGACGAGGCCGAGCGGCAGGGCGGGGCGTCGGGCGTCGAGGACGTCCTGCGCCGCGGCAACGCCGGGCGCGCCCGCGTCCCCGGCAAGCACGGTGCCGCCCCGACCGTCTACGAGACCGTCGCCGTCCTCATCAGCGACCAGCCGGGCGAGCTCGCCCGCATCTTCGCCGACGCGGGGCGGGCGGGCGTCAACATCGAGGACGTCCGCATCGAGCACGCGACCGGGCAGCAGGCGGGTCTGGTGCAGCTGATGGTCGAACCCTCGGCGGCGCCGGTGCTGGGGGCGGCGCTCCAGGAACGCGGCTGGTCCTTGCGCACGCCCTGACGCGCCGGCCTCCGCCTCCGCCTCCGCCTCCGCCGGGTCGGCGCCCGCACGCCACTGCGGCCGCCTGCCCACCGGTGCGGCACCCGCGCCCCTCGCCCCGCACCCCCGTTGTGGGCGTCGCCCCGCCGGGCGGTGCCCCTGCCGCCCCCCGTTGTGGGCAGTCGTTCCGCTGGGGCGGGACGGGTGGGCACAACGGACCCGCACCCTGCCGGCGCCAGAGGCTCCTGTGCCCTGACCCGCACCCCTAGGTGCACCGGGCTCGTGGTGCGGGTCCAGGCGCGGAACGCGGAGGCGCCGCTAATGGCGCCGTCCCGTGTGCCCACCCGTCCCGCCCCAGCGGGACGACTGCCCACACGGCGGGTGGGCAGGGGCACCGCCCACCCGGGCGCGGCCCGCACGGGCAGGGGGCGCCGCCCAGCACGGGCGCGGGCACACACGGGCGGGTGGGAGCCGCCCAGGTGGGCGCGGGCCCACGGCGGGTGGGAGCCGCTCAGCCGGGTGCGGGCCCCATGCGGGCAGGGGGCCCGCCCCGGTGGGTGCGGGTCCGGGTGGAGGCGGGACCGTGCGGGGGGTCGGGAGTCGGTAACCTTGTGGGGGTCCCCGCATCCCGCCGGACCCCACCGCTCACCCCCAGGAAGGTGTTCCCACCGTGGAATCCGTGATCGTCGCCATCGACGGGCCCTCCGGCACGGGCAAGTCCAGCACCTCGAAGGCGGTCGCCGCCAAGCTGGGGCTGAGCTACCTGGACACCGGCGCCCAGTACCGGGCGATCACCTGGTGGATGATCAGCAACGGCGTCGACGTCACCGACGCCGAGGCCGTCGCCAACGCCGCCTCCAAGCCGGTCATCGTCTCCGGCACGGACCCGGCCCGGCCCACCATCACCGTCGACGGCGCCGACGCGTCGGGTCCGATCCGGACCGAGGAGGTCACCTCCAAGGTCAGCGCCGTCAGCGCCGTCCCCGAGGTGCGGAGCCTGATCACGGAGCTCCAGCGGTCCATCGCCCGCGGCGCCGAGACCGGCATCGTCGTCGAGGGCCGGGACATCGGCACCACCGTCCTGCCCGACGCCGACCTGAAGATCTTCCTCACCGCCTCGCCCGAGGCCCGTGCCGCCCGCCGCTCCGGCGAGCTCAAGGGCGTCGACGTGCACGCGACGAAGGAGGCCCTGATCAAGCGGGACGCGGCCGACTCCAGCCGTAAGACCTCCCCGCTCGCCAAGGCCGGCGACGCCGTCGAGGTCGACACCACCGAGCTCACCCTGGACCAGGTCATCGAGTGCGTCGTCACCCTCGTCGAGGAGAAGAGGGCGGCCGTCAAGTGACCCTGCCCTCCGCGAAGGGCGCCGCCGTCGGCCGCGGCATCGGCATCGGGCTGATGTACGGCCTCTGGAAGCCGCGCGTCCTCGGCGCCTGGCGGGTGCCGTCCTCCGGCCCCGTCATATTCGCCGTCAACCACGCGCACAACATCGACGGCCCCATGCTCATGGGCACCGCCCCGCGTCCCGTGCACTTCCTCATCAAGAAGGAGGCGTTCGTCGGACCGCTCGGCAGCTTCCTGGAGGGCATCGGGCAGCTCAAGGTGGACCGGGAGAGCACCGACCGCGCCGCGATCGGCAACGCGCTCGGCGTCCTGGAGCGGGGCGGCGTCCTCGGGATCTTCCCCGAGGGCACCCGCGGCGACGGCGACTTCGCCTCGCTGCGCGCGGGCCTGGCGTACTTCGCCGTCCGCAGCGGCGCGCCGATCGTCCCGGTCGCCGTGCTGGGAAGCACCGAGCGCCGCGGACGGTTGGTCAAGGCACTGCCTCCGCTGCGCGGCCGCGTCGACGTCGTCTTCGGCGACGCCTTCGAGGCGGGGGACGGCTCCGGCCGCCGCACCCGCAAGGCGCTCGACGAGGCCACCGTACGGATCCAGGGGAAGCTCACCGCCCACCTGGAAAACGCCAGGCGTCTCACCGGGCGCTGAGCGACACTCTCAGTAGTGGCTCCCGCGGCTCCGCCGTCCGGGACCACCGACCACGAATGATCAAGGAACGGACTTCATGAACGACCAGCACGACCACGGGGCACTTGGCGACGCCGAGTACGCGGAGTTCATGGAGCTCGCCGCGGAAGAGGGCTTCGACGTCGAGGACGTCGAGGGCGCGATCGAGGAGGCCGGCCACGGCCCGCTCCCCGTCCTCGCCGTCGTCGGCCGTCCGAACGTCGGCAAGTCGACCCTGGTGAACCGCATCATCGGCCGCCGCGAGGCCGTCGTCGAGGACAAGCCGGGCGTCACCCGCGACCGCGTCACCTACGAGGCCGAGTGGGCCGGCCGCCGCTTCAAGGTCGTCGACACCGGCGGCTGGGAGCAGGACGTCCTCGGCATCGACGCCTCCGTCGCCGCCCAGGCCGAGTACGCCATCGAGGCCGCCGACGCCTGCCTCTTCGTCGTGGACGCCACCGTCGGCGCCACCGACACCGACGAGGCCGTCGTCAAGCTGCTCCGCCGCGCCGGGAAGCCGGTCGTCCTCGCCGCGAACAAGGTCGACGGCCAGTCCGGCGAGGCCGACGCGGCCATGCTCTGGTCCCTGGGCCTCGGCGAGCCGTTCCCCGTCTCCTCGCTGCACGGCCGCGGCACCGGCGACCTCCTCGACGAGGTCCTGAAGAAGCTGCCCGAGGCCCCCGAGCAGCGCTTCGGCAACGCGGTCGGCGGCCCCCGCCGCATCGCCCTCATCGGCCGCCCGAACGTCGGCAAGTCCTCCCTGCTCAACAAGGTGGCGGGCGAGGACCGGGTCGTCGTCAACGAGCTGGCCGGCACCACCCGCGACCCGGTCGACGAGCTCATCGAGCTCGGCGGCGTGACGTGGAAGTTCGTCGACACCGCCGGCATCCGCAAGAAGGTCCACCTCCAGGAGGGCGCGGACTACTACGCCTCCCTGCGGACCGCGGCCGCCGTCGAGAAGGCGGAGGTGGCCGTCATCCTCATCGACACCACCGACAACATCTCGGTCCAGGACCAGCGCATCATCACGATGGCGGTCGAGTCGGGCCGCGCCATCGTCATCGCCTACAACAAGTGGGACGAGCTCGACGAGGAGCGCCGCTACTACCTCGAGCGCGAGATCGAGACCGAGATGCAGCAGGTCGCCTGGGCGCCCCGGGTGAACGTCTCCGCCAAGACCGGCCGTCACATGGAGAAGCTGGTCCCGGCCATCGAGACCGCCCTCGCCGGCTGGGAGACCCGCGTCCCCACCGGCCGGCTCAACGCCTTCCTGGGCGAGATCGTCGCCTCCCACCCGCACCCGGTCCGCGGCGGCAAGCAGCCCCGCATCCTCTTCGGCACGCAGGCCGGCACCAAGCCGCCCCGCTTCGTGCTCTTCGCCTCCGGCTTCCTGGAGGCCGGCTACCGCCGCTTCATCGAGCGCCGGCTGCGCGAGGAGTTCGGCTTCGAGGGCACCCCGATCCACATCTCGGTCCGGGTGCGCGAGAAGCGCGGCCGCAAGAAGTAGCGCCGTCCGCGGAGCGACATCCGCGGAGTGACGTACGGCGGAGGGCCGGTACTCGATCGAGTACCGGCCCTCCGCCGTACGTCCTGGTCCTGTCCGCTTCCGTCCTAGAGGCCCCTGCGGGGTCCCGGTGGCAGCGCCGCCTGGGCGTGGGGAGGCTGCTGCCCCGACCAGGCGGTCGGATACCCGCGCGCGTGCCGGTGTCCGTGCACGCCCGTGCTCAGGACCGTGCCGAAGGACCGGAAGCTCAGCTCCTCCTCGCCGCTGCGGTCGCCCGGCAGCGTACGGAACGCCCTGCGGTACTCGGAGTACAGGGCGTCGTAGATCGGCGTCGGCGAAGGGCCTGCCGTGACGTCCCGCGCGGGACGCATCGCGGGGATCTGGCTCGGATACGGCTGGGTGAAGGGGTCGTATGGGTGCACATAGGTGCCAACGACACCGCCGTCCGTCGGATGCGGGCGGCTCTCCGAAAGGGGAGCGCTCCGGGGGCGCGGCACGGTCGGCACACCCTGCCCCGCCTCCGGCACGCCCGGTCCCGCCCCCGGGGCGTCCGGTCCCGCCCCCGGGAGCTGCCGCGCCCGCCGTATGCCCGGCCGGCCGTCTTCCATCAGGTGCCGGCCAGCGGCATGGCGGCGGCCACCAGACGGCCGTTCGCGGCGGCCTTCTCCAGGGCGTCGCGCAGCAGGTCCTCGCGCGGCTGCTGGCCGATCGAGCCCACCGGGGCGGCGAAGACCAGGACCGTGTGCGACTTGTTGGCCGCCGCGCGCCAGCCCTCGGTGACCTGGAGCGGCTGGTGCGCCTGCCACCAGGCGGCCTGGCCGGCACCGCCCGGCCCCGGCTGGAGCACGGAGTGCAGCTGGCCCATGGCGACCAGGACCGACCAGCCCGGCAGCATCGCCGGCTTCTCGCCCAGGTCCATGACCGGCTGGAAGCCCTGCTCGGTCAGGAGCGAGAGGAACTCGTCGGTGAGGCCGTCCGAACCGGGGCGGGCCACCGGGGCGGTCGGCTCCACGACGAGCGCCGGGTGCAGCTCGCCCTCGATCAGGACGAGACCGCTGGTGACCCCGAGGACGGCCTGCTCGGGGTGGGAGGCGGAGAGCGCTTCGGCGGCGTCGGAGGCCGTGATGGAGGCGACGGCGCCCTGGAGCTGCTCCTCGGCGACCCGGACGACCTGCGACGGGATGCAGCTGGCGTGGGCGAACGCGAGGACCGCGGTCTCCTCGCCGACGAACAGCACCGTGCTGGTGCGCTCCTGGTCGGAGTCTCCCGGCGTGCGGCAGGAGGTGCAGTCGTAGCTGCCCGGGGCGTTGTCGCCGGCCAGCAGCCGGTCCGCTTCTTCGTCGCCGATCTCGGCGCGTACGTCCTCGCTGACGTCGAGCATGCGCGGCACGGGGGGCTCCCTGGACTCGGTACGGGGGGACGCCGGGCGGTTCCCGGGCGTCTCATGCCGAGTTCAACGGGTCAGCCTCGGCCGGGGTCACGCGCGGAAGCGAGGCAAGTTGCCGGTGGCGCGTGCCTTCCGGGCCGCCCGGGGGCGTTCCCGCTCGTCCGGGGCCGTGACTCCGACCGGGTGGGGTGTGAACGGTGTTCCGCGCGGCACGGGCCGGCGGCGGCGGGGGGCTGCCTAGCCTTCGCCGATGTCGAAGATCCGATTTTGGACGGCGGGTTCCCTCGCGGCGGCGTCCGCGGCCGCGCTCCTGACCCTGGCTCCCGCGCCCGCCCAGGCCCGGGACACGCCCGCGGGGCCCGTTCCGGGAGTGGTCGCGGACGCGGTCGCGGGGACGGCCGCGGAGGCGCGGGACCTGCCCGGGGTGGTCGAGGGCCTGGTCGCCGGTGTACGGGACGTGCCGGACGGCGTGCGGGAGGCCTCCGCCGTGCTCCCGGGCGTCTCGGACGCGCTCCGGGAGGCCGCCGCCGTGCCCTCGTACGCCTGTGCGCGGGACCAGTGGCCGTGGGGCTGCGTCGCCGAGTGCGAGAGCAGCGGGCGCTGGCACGTCAACACCGGCAACGGCTTCTACGGCGGGCTCCAGTTCTGGCACCCCACCTGGGTCGAGCACGGCGGACTGAAGTACGCCCGCCGCGCCGACCTGGCGACCCGGCAGCAGCAGGTCACCGTCGCCGAGGAGGTGCTGCGCACCCAGGGGTGGGGGGCCTGGCCCGTCTGCTCCAAGCGGTACGGCCTGTCCGGGCGCGTCCACACCGTCCAGACCGGCGACACGCTCGGCTCGATCGCCCGCCGCTTCGCGGTCGGGGGCGGCTGGCAGGCGCTGTACGCGGCCAACCGGAGCCTGATCGGGCCCGATCCGAACCGGATCGTCGTCGGCACCATGCTGCGGATCGCCCCGCTCTGAGCCCCGGAGACCTCAGCGGTACTCGGCCGGCTCCCCGCTCGACGCGCGGGAGCCGCGCCGCAGTTCGTGCACGAGCGAGCCGCGCGGCAGTCCGTCCGGTACGCGCTGCTCGGCCAGGACCACGGCCGCCCCGCGCTCCACGGCGAGTTCCCCGAGCATCCGGTACGTACGGGCCGCCACCGGCGGCGCCATGCCGAGCGACGGCTCGTCGACCAGCACCACGCGCGCGCGTGCGAGCAGCGCGCGGGAGACCGCCAGCATCCGGCGCTCCCCGCCGGACAGGGTCCCGGCCGTCCTGGACAGGAGGGGGACCAGTTCCGGGTACGGGACGGTGGCGTCGGGCTCGTCGTGCACGTCGGCGCGGGGTGCGGCGAGCGCGAGGTTCTCGGCGACGGTGAGGCCCGCGTACACCGCCCGCAGATCCGGTACGAAGCACAGCCCGCGGCGCGCCCGTTCGTGCGCCGAGAGGCGGGTCACGTCCGCCCCGCGCCACTCCACCCGGCCCGCCGCGAGCCCCACCGTGCCGGCCAGGGCGCGCAGGGCGGTCGTGCGGCCCGCGCCGTTGCGGCCCAGGAGGACCGTCACCGTCCCGGCCGGTACGGGCAGGTCGAGACCGTGCAGGGCCTCCAGGGGGCCGTAGCGGACCCGGGCGGCGCGCAGGGCGATCTCGACGCTCACGACAGGATCCGGCCCCCCTCCATGGTGTGCACCGTGTGCGCGATCCCGGCGACCAGGTCGGGGTCGTGTTCGACGACGAGGACGGTCAGACCGTCCGCCGCCAGCGCGGCCAGGATCCGGGCGAGCGCGGCGGTCTCGGCGGCGTCCAGCCCGGCGGCCGGCTCGTCGAGGAGGAGCGTGTGCGGCCGCCCGGCCAGCGCGCGGGCCAGTTCGACCCGGCGCAGCGTCCCGGTGGGCAGGTCCGCCGCCGCCCGGTGCCGCACGGGCCCGGCGAGCCCGAGCAGCCGCAGGCTCCGCTCCACGGCGGCCGGGTCCCCGCGTCCCCCGCCCTGCTCCTGGCCCAGACGGACGTTCTCCTCGACGGTGAGCGACGGGAACACGGCGAGCCGCTGGAAGGTCCGGGCGATGCCGAGACGGGCCCGGGCGTGGGCGGACCGGGTGGTGATGTCGGTGCCGTCGAGCGTGATCCGGCCCTGGCCCCGACGGGGGCGGAGGGTCCCGGCGAGACAGTCGAACAGGGTGCTCTTGCCCGCGCCGTTGGGCCCGACGAGGGCGGTGACGCGGGCGGGGGAGAGGGCGAGGGAGACGTGGGAGAGGGCGGTGACGCCTCCGGGATAGGTGAGGGTGAGGTCGTGCGCGCGGAGTCCCGTGCGGGTTGTCGGGGGAGGTGCGGGCCCTTCCGTGGGTGGTCGCGCGCCATCGACGGCCGGCCGGCGGTGGGGGCGGCGCCCCCGGTCCTCGGCCGGCCCGGCGGCCGCCCGGCCGTGCCTCCGGCCTCCGGCCGGGCCGGCGCCGTGAGCCTCGACCCGCGCGGAGCCGGAGGGCTCGCCCGGGCCGGCGCGGAGGGGTTCGTCCGGGCCGGCGCCGGAAGGCCCGTCCGGGCCGGCCCCGGGAGGACCGCCCCGCGCTGCGCCCCGGGGCCCGCCTGGGGCCCCGGGGGACCCACCCGGGCCGGAGCCCGGTGGTTCGCCCCGGCCGGCGCCCGGGGGGCCGCCCGAGCCGATGGCACGAGGGCCTCCGGGATCGGTGCCCGGGGGCCGGTCCGGACCGGCTGTCGGAAGTCGGCCCAGGGCGGCCCCCAGCGGCCCGCCCGGGCCGGTGGCAGGAGAGCTGTCCGGTCCGGCGCCCGGGGGCTCGTCCGGACCGGCTGGCGCAGGTCTGCCTGGGACGGCGTCCGGGGGCCCGCCCGGACGCGCGGCCAGCGGCCCGGCCGGGTCGGCGGCGGGAGGGCTGCCCGGGTCGGAGCTCAGGGGTCCGCCCCGACCGGCTGCCGGGGGCCCGCCCGGGATGCCCGGGGGCTCGGTCGGACCGGCGCCGGGAGGCCCGCTCGGACCGGAGCCGGGAGATCCCTCCGGGACAGCGCCCGGGAGCCCGCCCAGGTCGGCGGCAAAGCGCTTGCCCGGGTCGGCGAGGAAGGGCCTGTCCGGACCGGCGGCGAAGGGTCCGCCCGGGTCGGTGGCAGAGGGATCGGCCGGGTCGGTGTCCGGAGGGGCGTCCGAGGCGGGGGCAGGGAGTTCGTCCGGGGCCCCTGAGGGCCGGGGAGGGGGGCGGAACAGGGCGGGGAGCAGGGGTGGGAGGCGGCCCGTCAGGGTGGCCAGGAGGCCTGTCAGGGCCGCCGCCGTGCCCGCCTGGGGGCCCGCGTCGAGGGTCACCAGGAGGGCCGCCGCGGCCAGCGGGGTGAGGAGGCTGTCGGCGCCCAGGACCAGGACGGCGGCGAACCAGAGCAGGCCGCGCACCGGGTCGTACTGCTCGGGGTCGAAGGCGCGCAGGCCCATGCCGAGGAGCCCGCCGCCGAGGGCCGCCAGGGCCGCGCCCAGGACGAAGGCGAGGAGCTTGAGGCGGGGCACCCGGACGCCCGCCGCCTCGGCGCCCGGTTCGTGGTCCCGCAGGGCGGCGAGCGCGCGGCCCGTGCGGCCCCGGCGGAGGGCCGCCACCAGGGCCAGGCAGCCGGCCAGGACGACGAGCTCCAGGGCGTAGAAGGCGCGGTCGTCGGTGAAGCCCGCCGGGCGGCCGAGGGTCAGGCCGGCCGTCGCGTACGGCTGGGTGAGGACGAAGCGGCTCACCGCCACCCCCACGGCCAGCGTCGCCAGGGCGAGGGCCAGGCCGTGCCGCCGGATCGCGGGCCGGCCCGTCATCAGGCCCGCCACCGCCACCATCGGCACGGCGAGCCCCAGGGCCAGGAGGGTCGGGACCCCGGCCGCCGCCAGCAGCGCGGTGAGCAGCGCGCCCAGGCCCGCGTACGCCGCCTGGCCCAGGGCGATCTGCCCGCCGCGGCCCGCCACCACGACCAGCGACAGGAGGATCACGGCGAGCGCGGGGACCTGGACCGCCGTGTGCAGGTCGGAGCCCGCGAGGCCGAGCGGGAGGAGGAACAGGACGCCGACCACCAGCCACAGGGCCGGAGGCACACGGGTGGGCCGGGCCGGAGGCGGCAGGGCGTCCTCGCCCTTGCCGCCGACGCCCGGCAGGACGAGCGCCGCCACCAGGAGCGCCACCACGAACAGGTTCGCCCCGACCGCCTGGAGGAGGGGTTCGCCCCAGCCCCGCGGGTGCAGCCGGGTCAGCTGCGCCTGGGCGACGCCGATGGCGAGCGCGGCCGCCACGGCCACCGGCAGCGACCGCATCCGGGCGATCACCGCGACCGCGATCACCTCGACGACGAGCAGCGGCATCCCGTACGGGTCGAGCCGTACGTACGGGGCGAGCAGCACGCCCGTGAGCCCGGCCGTGAACGAGCCGAACGCCCAGCCCGCCGCCGCCACCCGGTCCGCGTCGATGCCCGCCAGGACGGCGAGCGGACGGTTGTCCACGACCGCCCGCAGCTCCCGGCCGAACCGCGTCCACTGGGTCACCGCCCCCACCAGGCAGGCCAGCGCGACCACCGCCGCGAGCTGCGTCCACGGATCGTCGCCGAGGAGGACGGGCGCGTCGTCCCGGGCCCCCGGGCCCCACAGCAGCACCGCCCCGCCCACCAGGAGGACGAAGACGCCGATCGTCGCCACCAGGGCCTGGGCCGGAGGGGAGCCGCGCAGCGCCAGGGGGCGGAAGACGCCCCGGTCGAGGGCCAGGCCGAGGGCGGGGGCGACGAGGAGGAGCGTGACCAGGGCGCCCAGGGGCAGCGGCCAGCCCCAGACGACCACCAGTTGGCGGAGCACGTACGCGCAGACCATGGCGACGGCCCCGTGCGCGAGGTTCAGCACGCCCGTCGCCCGGTAGGTGACGATCAGCCCGATGCCGGTGAGCGCGGCGGCGCTGCCGACCGCGAGGCCGGCGAGCGTCAGCTCGTACGTCAGGGAGGCCACGGCTCACACACCGGGCAGGGGGCGAGCTCCGCGTCCCCCACCTCCACGGCCTCCGTCTTGCCCGCCACCAGCGGGCAGTCCGGACGGTGCGCGAGGGTCCCCCCGGGGACCCGTAGGAGGGGGCCGTCCGAGGACGGCGGGGGAGGCTCCCCGGGGCCGGGGGGACGAGGCCGGGGCGGGCGTACGGGAAGCAGTGCCGCCGTGCCGACGAGGACCGCGCCCGCCACGAGGAGCGCGGCCCCCGGCACCGTGCACGAGGCCAGATAGGGCAACTGGCGCTCCGCGAAGCGCTCGCCGGAGATCCCGTACCAGCCGAGCGCGCAGAGCACCGCGCCCCCGGCGGCCGCCGCGAGACCGCTCCAGAGCAGGATCCGGGATGTCGGCACGGAGCCCTCCCTCGTCTCTTCCTTGCACTATGCCCTGATCCGTCCCACCCTGGAAACACCAGCCGCTCCGGACTGGCGGGACACCCGGTGGTGAGGCCAGATGGATGTCGTACGACGTGGTGGACGCTCCCGTCTCGCGGTCCTCGGGGCCGTCGCCGTCCTCGCCCTGGGCCCCGCCCTCGCGGGCTGCTCGGACGACGGCGGGTCGAAGAGCGGCAACAGCACCACCCCGTCCGCCCCGTCGACCGGGACGACCGCCCAGCCCCCCGGAGGCGCCGCCCAGCCGGACGACCCCGCGGCGGCGCGCGCCGAGATCACCAAGAACTGGACGGCCTTCTTCGACCCGAAGACCACGACGTCCGAGAAGACCGGACTGCTGGAGAACGGCGAGCAGATGGCCCCCGTCCTCGCCGCCTTCGCCGGCGACAAGAACGCGGCGGCCACGGCGGCCAAGGTCAAGAACATCGACTTCACCTCGCCCGACGGGGCGAACGTGACCTACGACCTGCTCGTCCACGGCAACCCCGCCCTGCCCGACGCGAAGGGCACCTCCGTCCTCCAGGAAGGCACCTGGAAGGTCTCCGTGAAGACCCTGTGCGGCCTGGTCGAGCTGAGCGGTGTCACCGTCCCGGGCTGCTGAGGCGGTCGCGGCGCTGCTCCTGGCCGTCCTGCTCGCCCTCCTCACGGCCTGCGGCAGCCGGCTCCCGGAGCGCGTCTTCGAGACGCGGCCCACCGCCAACCCCTCCGGCGGTGAGCCGCTCCGCGTCGGGATCATCACCAGCGCCACCAGCCCCGTCGGCGGACAGGCCTTCACCGGGCCGCGCGACGGGGCCCGCGCCTGGTTCGACGCCCTCAACGCGCGCGGAGGCCTCGACGGACGCCGCGTCGAGGTCGAGACCTGCGACGACGGCGGCAGCGGCGTCGGCGACAACGCGTGCGTGCACCGGCTGATCGACGAGCGCCGGGTCTTCGCCCTCGTCGCCACCACCGCCCTGAACTACGCGGGCGCACCCCTCGTCGCCCGGGCCGGCGTCCCCGACATCGGCGGCCAGCCGCTCACCCCCGCCTACGACACCTATCCGCACCTCTACGGCATCTACGGCAGCTCCGCCCCGCGCACCGGCCGCGCACCCGGCTGGGGCGGCACGCTGTACGGCGGGACCGAGGTCTACCACTGGTTCCGGAAGGCGCTGGGCGCGCGGACCGCCGCCGTCGTCTCCTACAACCAGGCCGCCTCCGCCGCCTACGCCCGCCTGGTCGCACGGGGGCTGCGCGCCGAGGGCTACCGCGTCGTCGAGGAACAGGTCGACTTCGCCCTGCCCAACTTCCGCGCGGTCGCCGCCGATCTGCGGGCCCAGCACGCCGACCTCCTCTTCGACGCGATGGACACCCACGGCAACGTGCGCCTGTGCGAGGCGATGGAGGCGCTCGGGGTCAAGGTCGCCGCCAAGGTGACCAACGTGCAGAACTGGTCCTCGGCCGTCTCCCACGACTACGCCCGGGCCCCCGGCTGCCGCGCCTCGCTGTGGGTGACGGGTTCCAGCCGCAACTACGACGACACCGGGCACCCGGCGGTCCGCGCCTTCCGCACGGCCATGGGCGACCGGCCCCTGTCGCAATGGCAGCTGGAAGGCTGGGCGGCGGCGATGTGGTTCACCGACGCGGCCCGCTCCTGCCTCGCCGAGGGCGCGCTCACCCGCGGCTGCGTCGAGGAGTTCATGAACCGTCCGGAACCGTACACCGCGCGCGGACTGCTGCTGCCCGTACGGTTCGAGCACCTGGCCCGGCCGCCCGCAGCCCGGAACACCTGTCTGTCCGTGGCCCGTTGGCAGGACGGACGGGGCTGGGTGAGCCAGGGCGAGATGACCGAGAACTGCGCGACCGTCCCCCAGCTCGGCTACCGCCCGTGAACGGCGCCCCCGCACCGGCAGTACAGTCGGGCACCGACCGACTGACCGACTGACCGGGGGGAACCGGCAGTAGATGCGTATCTCCTTTCTGCTCCACAACGGCTACCACTACGGCGGCACCATCCGGACCACGTTCACGCTCGCCGAGGAACTGGCGGAGCGCCACGAGGTCGAGATCGTCTCCGTGTTCCGTCACCGCGACCGCCCGATCCTCGGCCTGCCGGCCGGAGTGGCCCTGCGCCACCTCGTCGACCTGCGCAAGGACAGCCCCGGATACGACGGCGACCACCCCGACTTCCACCGCCCCGCCGAGGTCTTCCCGCGCGGCGACGGCCGCTGGAAGCAGTACAGCGCGCTCACCGACGCCCGGATCGGGGAGTACCTCCGCGGAGTGGAGGCCGACGTCCTCGTCGCCACCCGCCCCGGACTCAACGTGCACCTCGCCCGGCAGGCCCGGCGCGGACCGGTCCTCGTCGGCCAGGAACACCTGATCCTGAGCGGCCACAGCTACCGGCTGCGCCGGGACATCGCCCACGAGTACGCGCTCCTCGACGCCGTCACCACCGTCACCGAGGCCGACGCCCGGACCTACCGGAAGCTCCGGCTGCCCGGCGTACGCGTCGAGGCCGTGCCCAACAGCGTGCCCGCGCCCTCCGTGCCGCCCGCCGACCCCGCGGCGCGGACCGTCGTCGCCGCGGGCCGGCTGACCCGGGTCAAGCGGTACGACGTGCTGATCGACGCCTTCGCGTCCGTGGCCGCCGACCATCCCGACTGGAAGCTGCGGATCTACGGCACCGGCGACGCCGTCCAGGACCTCAAGGCCCCGCTGACCCGGCAGATCAAGGACCGCGGGCTCGACGGACAGGTCTTCCTCATGGGGGCCGTCACCCCGATGGAGCCGGAGTGGGCCAAGGGCTCCATCGCCGCCGTCACCTCGCAGCGCGAGTCCTTCGGCATGACGATCGTCGAGGCGATGCGGTGCGGACTGCCGGTGGTCTCCACCGACTGCCCCCACGGGCCGCGCGAGATCATCGAGGACGGGGTCGACGGACGGCTCGTGCCGGTCGACGACGTCGCCGCCGTCGCGGCGGCGCTGCGGTCGTACGTCGAGGACGAGGAGCTGCGGGCCAAGGCCGGGCGGGCGGCGCTCGCCGCGTCCGAACGCTTCGACCCGTCGCGGATCGCCGCGCGGCACGAGGCCCTGTGGACGGAACTCGTCGAGCGGGGGGCGGGGAAGCGGGTGCACTCGCCGGGGCGGGCGCGGGTGCATCGGGTGGTGGGGCGGGGGGTGGACGCGGTCTACGCCCAGAAGGCGAGGGCGGGCCGCCTCCTCCGCCGCCTCCGCTGACGCCCTGCCCCGCTGGGCGGCGCCGGTGGGCTGCGCCCTGCTGGGCCTCACCGGTGGGGCCGCGCCCTTGCTCCGCTGGGCCCCGGCCTCGGGTGCGGGCTGCGCCCGCCGGGCCGGTGCCCCGCGCGGGGCCCGCGCCACGTGGGCCGGTTCCCTCGCTCGTGTGGGTCTGCCGCGCGGGCCGGCTCCCCCGCCCGTGTGGGCTTGCGGTGCGGGGAGTTGACCCCTGCCTCGCCCACGAGGGGGCGCGCCCGGCTCCTCCACCCGCGCGGGCCACGCGTGCCCTGCGGGGCGGTGCCCCCGCCCCCTCCCGTGTGGGGCCCGTGCCCGCCGGGGCGGTGCCCCTTGCCCGTATGGGCTCGCGCCCTGCGGGGCGGCTCCCCGCTGCCCGTGTGGGCAATCGTCCCGCTGGGGCGGGACGGGTGGGCACACGGGACGGCGC
>NZ_JBITXP010000039.1:22345-53453 GCF_044544765.1 Streptomyces sp. NPDC053513 | reverse complement strand
CGAGCTGGGTGCGCAACCGGTGCGGGTCCAGGCACATGAGCCTCTGGCGCCGGCAGGGCGCGGGTCCGTTGTGCCCACCCGTTCCGCCCCAGCGGAACGATTGCCCACAACGGGGTGGACGGGGGGCACCTCACCGGCAGGTGCGCGCCCGCAACGGGGTGGGCGGGGGCACCGCCCCGGCGGGGCGACTGCCCACGACGGGTGTGGGGCGCCGCCCCAGCAGAGAGCGGGTACGCGCAACGGGGACGCCGGCCCGGTGGAGCGGCTGCTCACGACGCGGGCGCCGTGCCGGTGGAGGGGCTCACGCCGCCGGGGCCAGGCTCCGCCCACCCCGCGCCCGAGCCAACGCCCCCGACGTCAGGACCGCGCGCGGCACGCCCACCCCGCAGTCCCCGCACACCGGCCCGAGCCCCGGGCCCGCCCA
This sequence comes from Streptomyces sp. NPDC053513, assembly GCF_044544765.1. Classification (NCBI taxonomy): domain Bacteria; kingdom Bacillati; phylum Actinomycetota; class Actinomycetes; order Kitasatosporales; family Streptomycetaceae; genus Streptomyces; species Streptomyces sp. NPDC053513. The sequence goes on along the minus strand of NZ_JBITXP010000039.1, from coordinate 53,029 downwards.
TTCGATCCGCGGCCCCGCGCACACCGGGCACGCCTCGCCCGGACCCTGCTCCAGGGCGTCGATCAGCCGCCGCAGCACCTCCGGCAGCGGGTCGGAGGGGTGCACCGCCGGGTCCTCGCAGCGGACCACGCCGTTCCCGCCCCAGACCCGCCGGTGCCAGTCGTCGAGCGCGCCGAGCCCCCGCAGCCCCTCCTGCTTCTCGCGCCGCCGCCGGGCGGCGAACCGCTCCTCGTACGCGAGCCACACGGCCCGCGCCTCCTCCAGTTCGTCGAGCGCGGCCACCAGCCGCCCCGGGTCGAGCTCCCGGTCCTCGGGACCGAACCTGTGCCTGCGGCACAGATGGTCCCAGGTCGCGCGGTGCCCGTAGGGCGCGAACCTCTCCAGGCACTTGCGCAGCGAGTACCTGCGCAGCGCCGTGTCGCACCCCGGATCGCGCACCTGTCTCGCGAGACTCCGGAAACCGGCCATCCCTCGCCACCTCCGTCGCTGGTCCTTCGGCGATATCAGAGGGACGAACGGGAGCCCCGTCGTGTTCCATCGAAAATCCGATGGGAGCCATCAGTGGGGCGGAAGGGACGGTTCACCGGCCCGTCCGGGACGCCGAGACCACCACCCGGGCCAGCTCGGGCCGGCATATGTCGCTGTGCGAGCGGACCACCTCGGCCGCGTCCACGCTCACGCACCCCGAGCCCGGCACCCCCTCGCGCAGGACCTCCGCGAGCGTCCGTTCCACCGTCCCCGGCACCGCCCGCACGCCGTCGTGCCCGATCGCGCCCCAGCGGGGGTCGTCCGTGCCGAGCGGTCCCGCCGCGGGACCGGTCAGCGACGCGGAGTCGTTCGCGAGCCGGGACGCCAGCGGGTACATCACCCCGAGCGCCGTGTCGTGCCGCGAGTGGCAGGCCACCACCGGCCCCCGGACCCGGTGCTGGAGGTCCCGCAGCGCACCGGACCGCCCCGGGTCGTGCGGCAGCCGCGCCGCGAACGCGTAGTGCGAGAAGGCGCCCTGGAGGAGCGTCACGGAGGCGACCGGCCGGGCCCCGGCGGGCAGCCCCCGCAGCGCGTACGCGACGAGCCGGGCGCCCATGCTGTGGCCCACGAGGTGGACCCGGAGGCCGGGGGCGGTCCGCGCGAGCTCGCCGAGCAGTGCGCCGAGTCCGTGCTCGCCGACCTGCCCGGCCCGCTTCTTCATCACGTAGTACGTGGCCTGCCGCAGCGCCTCCCTGGCCCCCTTCCAGTACCGCTTCAGCCCTCCGCCGAAGAGGCCCTCCGGCGGGACGGGGCCGTCCACGCCCTCCAGGGCCCGGGTGAACAGGGCGCACACCGCGACCGGGTCCGCGACCAGGAACTCCGGCACCGCCTCCCGTACCGCCACGGGCTCGGCGTCCACGTCCGCCAGTTCCCTCAGCAGCGCCCCGAACTCGGCGAACGCCGCCTCCTCGGGCGGCGCGGTGCCGAGGAGTTCCGTGAGCCGCCCGATGACCGGCTCCTTCTCCGGGAGGACCGTCACGAGCGCCCGGTAGTCGGGCACCGGCTCGCCCGAGAACATCATCGAGGGCCAGATCACCCCCGCGTACCCCGCCTCCACCCCGGGCGCGAGCAGCCCGGGGAAGGGGGCGAAGAAGTCGGAGCACAGGCGGGTGGCGCCGGACGGCGAGCTGTTCCACCCGTGGGCGAGGAGCACCAGATCGCCGACCCCCCGGCGCGCCAGCGCGGCCAGCTCCGAGGCCTGGCCCGGCGGACCGTCGCCGTCCTTGTCGAAGATGATCTCCCGGTACGGCTCCACACTCATCCCGGTCACGGCCAGACCGTCCCTCCGCGTCGAGGGGGCCGCAGCGCCGAGTGCGCCCCGTGCGCGGGCGGCGGCTCCTCGGCCAGCATGCCCGCGCACGGCCCCGCTCAGACGTGCGACGGGGCGTCAGCGCAGCCGGGCCGCCGAGATCCTGGGGAAGTGGATCAGCAGGTCGTACGTGGTGGAGAGCGACATCGGCACCGTCTCGCCCGGCCAGGGGTACGCCGTCCCGATCTGCCGGACCGGCCGGGGCGCGGCCAGCCAGTCGCGCGCCGCCGGAGTCGTGCGCCGCATGTCCAGGTAGAACGGGCCGGACGCGACCCGGTCCAGGGTGTGGGCGCTGCTGCCGGGGCCGAGCGGGGCGACGGTGAAGGCCCGGAGCGGCTCGCCGGGGGCCTCGGTGTCGTGCGCGTTGAAGGAGCCCTGCCCGAAGGAGGTGCCCACGCTCACGTAGTCCCGGCCGAGGGCGTCCCGCAGGAAGGCGCCCTGGAGCCGCGGGTACTGCTCCGGGTGCGACGTCTCGTAGCCCACGTGCCCGTTGTGCGCGGAGAGCACCATCCGGTCGCCGGTCCGCCGCTGCCACCACACGGTGTTCTCCGCCATGACCCGGTCGCGGTAGAGCATCGCCGCGGCGACCCCCTCCGGCGTCGTCAGGTCGTGCGCGTACTCGGTGCCGACCTGGGCGATCGCGCGCGCGTGCTGCTCCGCCCAGAGGTGCGCCTCCCGTGCCCCGGGGCCCTTGCCGGGGCTCTGCCGCTCCAGGAGGGCGAGGGCGCGGTTCACCTCGCCGGCCATCCGCTGCCGCTCGGCGCGCGGCCGGTCCAGGTACCCCTTCATCCAGGCCTCCACCTCGCCCGTGGGCCGGGAGTCCCGGTACAGCTCCCGGAAGCGGGGGAGGAGTCCGGGGTGGACGCGGGCGACGTAGGAGGTGACGGCGTCGAAGAGGTTCGGGCCGGCGTAGCCGAGGTCGTTGCCCATGAAGCGGACCTGGTGCCCGGGGTGGCGCCGGTTGTGCTCGCGCATCCAGAGGAAGAGGTCGAGGTACTCCTCGGTGTTCCAGAGGCGGTACGACTCCTGGAACTCGTCCCGCATGATCGCCCGGATGTCGCCCCGGCCGGTGCGGACCCACTCGTCGACGAGGAGGCCGGTGGACCAGCCGGCCTCCAGGGCGAAGGTGGTGAACCCCCGTGACTCCACGAGGTGTTCGAAGATCCGGTGCTTGGCGGTGAAGAACTCCGCCGAGCTGTGGGTGGCCTCGCCGAGGCCGACGACCTTGGCCGAGCCGATCATCCGGTCGAGCGGGCGCAGATCGGTCAGGGGCCGGGCGGAGCGGGCGAGTTCCCGCGCGGGTTCGGGACCGGCCGGGGCCGCGGCGGCGCCCGCCGCGGGTGCCAGGGTGCCCAGGCAGGCGGCGAGGAGGAGCCCGACGAGCGGCAGGCGGTGCGGACGGCGTCGAGCGGAGAGGTTCATGCGCTCCAGCGTGGTCGACCGGACGCGCGGGGGACATCGTGCCCGCACCCGTGCCGTACGGGGGTTCACCCCACCTTTCAGTGGTAGAGCAGGTACCCCTCGCGCACCGCCCGGAAGGCCTTCAGGTCCGCCTCCCAGGCGTCCACGACCTCGTCCACGTCCGCGCCGGCGTCGATCAGGGTCCGCACCCGGGTCGAGCCCGTCAGCCTGTCGATCCAGTGGTCCGCCCGCCAGGCGAAGCCGGACCAGGAGGCGCGGGCCGTGATCAGGAGCCCGATGCCGGTCCGTACCGGGTCGAAGGACTCCCGGTCGTGGACGTGCAGCTGCACCCCGCCCACCGTCCTCCCCTGGAACTTGGAGAAGGTCGGGGCGAAGTACGCCTCGCGGAACCGGACCCCGGGCAGGCCGAGGGCGTTCGCCGCCTCCGCCCACCGCCGGTCGATCCCCTCGGCGCCGAGGAGTTCGAAGGGCCGGGTGGTGCCCCGTCCCTCGGAGAGGTTCGTGCCCTCGAAGAGGCAGGTGCCGGAGTAGACGAGCGCGGTCTCGGGCGTCGGCATGTTGGGGCTGGGCGGCACCCACGGCAGTCCGGTCGCGTCGAAGAACTCCGTCCGCCGCCACCCCGTCATCCGTACGGTCTCCAGGGCGACGGGCGCGGCCAGGAACTCGCCGTCGAAGAGCCCGGCCAGCTCCGCCACCGTCATGCCGTGCGCCTGCGCGATCGGCTCCCGTCCGACGAAGGTGGCGAACGCCCGGTCCAGGACGGGGCCGAGCGCCGCCCGTCCGGTCACCGGGTTCGGCCGGTCCAGGACCACGAACCGCTTCCCGGCGAGGGCGGCGGCCGCCATGCAGTCGTACAGCGTCCAGATGTACGTGTAGAAGCGGGCGCCGACGTCCTGGATGTCGAAGACGACGGTGTCCACCCCGGAGGCGGTGAAGACGTCCGCCAGCGGCTGCCCGCTCTTCAGGTACGTGTCGTAGACGGGCAGGCCGGTCGCCGGATCGTCGTACCGCCCCTCGGAGCCGCCCGCCTGGGCGGTGCCCCGGAAGCCGTGCTCGGGGCCGAAGACGGCGACCAGGTCCACCCGCTCGTCGGCGTGCATCACGTCCACGATGTGGCGGGCGTCCGGGGTGACGCCGGTCGGGTTGGTGACGACGCCGACCCGTTCGCCCGCGAGGAGCGCGTATCCGTCGGCCGCGAGCCGCTCGAAGCCGGTCCGCACGCGGCCGTGGCCCCCGGGGGCGGCGGAGGCGGGGCCGGTGGTGGCCGCCGCCGCCCCGAGGGCGCCTCCGGCGGCCAGCAGACTCCGACGCGACAGGCTCATGCGGGACCTCCTCGCCAGTGACATGGGCACGCACGCTAGCGGTCCTGACCTCCCGAGGGAACGAGGCGTGCGGAACGGGTCTTCCGCCCCTCCATACCGACCGGTTAGTCTGTCCCGGTCTTCCCAGCACTCCATCACAGCCGAGAGGTGGGTCCATGACCGCGGACACGAACGAGCTCCAGGGCGCCGGTGTCGTCGTCACCGGCGCGGGCGGCGGCATCGGCGCCGCCCTCGCCCGCCGCTTCGCGGCCGAAGGAGCCCGCGTCGTCGTCAACGACCTCGACCCCGGACGCGCCAAGGCCGTCGCCGAGGAGATCGGCGCCCTCGCCGTCCCGGGCGACGCCTCCACCGTCGTCGACGAGGCCCGCGAGGCCCTCGGCGGCACCGGCGCCATCGACGTATGGTGCGCCAACGCCGGACTCTCCTCGCCCGGCGACGCCTTCGCCGACGAGGACGTCTGGGCCGCCGCCTGGGACGTCAACGTCATGGCCCACGTCCGCGCGGCCCGCGCCCTCCTCCCGGAGTGGCTGGAGCGCGGCCGCGGCCGCTTCGTCTCCACCGTCTCCGCCGCCGGACTGCTCACCATGATCGGCGCGGCGCCGTACAGCGTCTCCAAGCACGGCGCGTACGCCTTCGCCGAATGGCTCTCCCTCACCTACCGCCACCGCGGCCTGAAGGTCCACGCGATCTGCCCGCAGGGCGTCCGTACGGACATGCTCACCGCCGCCGGATCCGCCGGCGAGCTCGTCCTCGCCCCCACCGCCATCGAGCCCGAGGACGTCGCCGACGCCCTCCTCGACGCCATCGCCGCCGACCGCTTCCTCGTCCTGCCCCACCCCGAGGTCGCCGGCTACTACCGCAACCGCGCCACCGACCCCGAGCGGTGGCTCGGCACGATGAACCACGTCCAGCGGACCTGGGAGACGGACACCCGTCGTCCGTAGTCCCGGCGGATGGGAAGATCTAGCGGCGGGAACGCGTTCCCGTGACCGAAAACGATCATCGAGGAAGGCGGCGGAGCATGGCCAGGACGACGGAAGGGAACGGCGTCCCCGTCCCCCAGAGGCTCCTCGCCGCCGCCACCCGGCTCTTCGCCGAGCGGGGCTACGACCGCACCTCCGTCCAGGAGATCGTCGAGGCCGCCGGGGTCACCAAGGGCGCGCTCTACCACTACTTCGGCTCCAAGGAGGACCTCCTCCAGGAGGTCTACTCCCGGGTCCTGCGCCTCCAGCAGGAGCGGCTCGACGCCTACGCGGACGCCGACGCGCCCGTCGAGGACCGGCTGCGCGACGCCGCCGCGGACGTCGTCGTCACCACCATCGAGAACCTCGACGACGCGTCCATCTTCTTCCGCTCCATGCACCACCTGAGCCCGGAGAAGCACAAGCAGGTGCGGGCCGAGCGGCGCCGCTACCACGAGCGCTTCCGGGCCCTGATCGAGGAGGGCCAGCGGGCGGGCGTCTTCTCCTCCGCCACGCCCGCCGACCTCGTCGTCGACTACCACTTCGGCTCCGTGCACCACCTCTCCACGTGGTACCGCCCGGACGGCCCCCTCACCCCCCAGGAGGTCGCCGCCCACCTCGCCGACCTCCTCCTCCGGGCCCTCCGTCCGTAAGCCTCCTCCGGCTGCTCCTGTCCCCTACAGGTACTTCTTCAGCTCCCGGCGCGCCAGCGACCGCTGGTGCACCTCGTCCGGCCCGTCCGCCAGCTTCAGCGTCCGGGCCGCCGCCCACAGTTCGGCCAGCGGGAAGTCCTGCGAGACCCCGCCCGCCCCGTGCGCCTGTACGGCCTTGTCGATGATGTCGACGACCGCGCGCGGGGTCGCGATCTTGATGGCCTGGATCTCGGTGTGCGCGCCCTGGTTGCCGACGGTGTCCATGAGCCAGGCCGTCTTGAGGACGAGCAGCCGCAGCTGCTCGATGGTGACCCGGGCGTCGGCGATCCAGTTCTGCACCACGCCCTGCTGGGCGAGCGTCTTGCCGAAGGCGGTGCGGGACACGGCGCGCCGGCACATCAGCTCGACCGCCCGCTCCGCCATGCCGATGAGCCGCATGCAGTGGTGGATGCGGCCGGGGCCGAGCCGGGCCTGCGCGATGGCGAAGCCGCCGCCCTCCTCACCGATGATGTTCGAGGCCGGGACCCGGACCCCGTCGAAGACCACCTCGGCGTGGCCGCCGTGGGAGTGGTCCTCGTACCCGTACACCTGCATGGCGCGGCGGACCTCGACGCCCGGGGTGTCGCGCGGCACGAGGATCATCGACTGCCGGCGGCGGACGTCCGGGCCGTCGGGGTCGGTCTTGCCCATGACGATGAAGATCCTGCAGTCCGGGTTCATCGCCCCGGAGATGTACCACTTGCGCCCGTCGACGACGTACGAGTCGCCGTCCCGCCGGATCCGGGTCTCGATGTTGGTCGCGTCGGAGGAGGCGACCTCGGGCTCGGTCATCGCGAAGGCCGAGCGGATCTCCCCGGCGAGGAGCGGCTCCAGCCACTGCTTCTTCTGCGCCTCGTCGCCGAACTGGGCGAGCACCTCCATGTTCCCGGTGTCCGGGGCGGCGCAGTTGAGGGCGGTCGGGGCCAGGTGCGGGCTGCGGCCGGTGATCTCGGCGAGCGGCGCGTACTGGAGGTTGGTCAGTCCGGCACCGTACTCCGCGTCGGGAAGGAAGAGGTTCCAGAGCCCCTGCCGCCTGGCCTCCGCCTTGAGCTCCTCCACGACCTGCGGGGTGTCCCAGGGGGAGGCGAGCCGGGCGCGCTGCTCCTCGGCGACGGCCTCGGCCGGGTAGACGTGCTCGTCCATGAAGGCGAGGAGCTTCGCCCGCAGTTCCTCGGTGCGGGCGTCGTACGAGAAGTCCATGGCGGGTCAGCCTTCCTGAAGGGTGGTGAGGCCGTGCTCGATGAAGACGGGGACGAGTTCGCCGATGCGGTCGAAGCCGGCGCCGACCGTCTGCCCGAGGGTCCACCGGTAGTGGATGCCCTCCAGGATCACGGCGAGTTTGAACCAGGCGAAGGCCGTGTACCAGGCGAGCCCGGAGGTGTCGCGGCCCGAGCGGGCCGCGTAGCGCTCGACCAGCTCGGCCGCGCCCGGGTGCCCGGGAGCGGTGGCGGTCGTGGAGATGGGCGAGCCCGGCAGGTCGAGCGGGGTGCTGTACATGACGAGGAGACCGAGGTCGGTGAGCGGGTCGCCGAGGGTGGACATCTCCCAGTCGAGGACGGCCCGGATCCGGTCGTCCTCGCCGACGAGCACGTTGTCGAGCCGGTAGTCGCCGTGGATCACGGTCGGCGGCGGCGAGGCGGGCAGTGCGCGCCCGAGGGCGGCGTGCAGCTCGTCGATCCCGGGCAGTTCGCGGCCGCGCGAGGCGTCGAGCTGCTTGCCCCAGCGGCGCAGCTGCCGGTCGAGGAAGCCGTCCGGACGGCCGAAGTCGCCGAGCCCCACGGCCTCCGGGTCGACGGCGTGCAGGTCGACGAGGGTGTCGACCAGGCCGAGGACGGTGGCGCGGGTGCGCTCGGGGCCGAGCGCGACGAGCTCGCGGGCCGAGCGGTACGGCGTTCCGTCGACGAAGTCCATGACGTAGAACGGCGCGCCGAGCACCGACTCGTCCTCGCAGAACAGGACGGTGCCGGGGACGGGCACGTCCGTCGCCCCCAGGGCGCTGATGACGCGGTGCTCGCGCCGCATGTCGTGGGCGGTGGCGAGGACGTGGCCGAGCGGGGGACGGCGGACCACCCAGCGGCCGGTGCCGTCGCCCACGGCGTACGTCAGGTTCGACCGGCCGCCCTCGATCAGCCGGGCCTCCAGGGGGCCGGAGAGCAGTCCGGGCCGCTCGCGGTCGAGGAACCGGCGCAGCTGCTCGGGGTCGAGCCCTGGCGGTGGGGCGGAACTCATGGATGCGTACCTCCGTGTCGGCTTCGTCGGCTTCGTCGGCGCTCATGATGACCGACCAGTCGGTATGTCGTCCAGAGGGGGGCGACGGGAAGCCGCGTCCGCCTTCTGGTGGCCGGTCGCATGCCTGAATAGGGTTCACATGTGGATACGAAGCTGATCGTCGACGAAGTCCGGCTCACCCCGATCCTCATCTCGGACCCGCCCCTCCTCAACACCCAGGGCGTCCACCAGCCCTACACGCCCCGGCTCGTGGTCGAAGTGGTCACCGGGGGAGGGGTGAGCGGACTGGGGGAGACCTACGGCGACGGCGTCTACCTGGACACCGCCCGACGGCTGGCCGAGGCGCTTCCGGGCCGCCTGATCACGGATGTGAACGCCCTCTTCGGGCTGGCGGCGCAGGCCGCGGACACCGTGGACACCGTGGGCGCCGACGACTCCGGGGTCGACGCGAGCGGCCTGCGCGGAGTGCGCACCGCGGACAAGCTCCGCCTCTCCGTCGTCTCCGCCTTCGAGACCGCCTGCCTCGACGCCCTCGGCAGGACCCTCGGCCTGCCCGTCCACGCCCTCCTCGGCGGCAAGGTCCGCGACGAGGTCGAGTACAGCGCGTACCTCTTCCACAAATGGGCCGGCACGGACGACTGGGGCGCGGCCCTCGACCCCGCGGGCATCGTCGCCCAGGCCCGCCGCTTCGACCGCGAGTACGGCTTCCGCTCCTTCAAGCTCAAGGGCGGAGTCTTCGAGCCCGAGCGGGAGATCGCCGCGATCCGGGCGCTCGCCGACGCCTTCCCCGGCCGCCCGCTCCGCCTCGACCCCAACGGCGCCTGGTCCGTGGAGACCTCGCTCGCCGTCGCCCGCGAACTGGGGGACGTCCTCGAATACCTGGAGGACCCGGCGAGCGGCACCGCCGCCATGGCCGAGATCGCCGCCCGCACGGACGTCCCGCTCGCCACCAACATGTGCGTGACGACCTTCGAGGAGATCCCGGAGGCTTTCGCCGCCGGCGCGGTACGGATCGTCCTCTGCGACCACCACTACTGGGGCGGGCTCCACCGCACCCGCGAACTGGCCGCGCTCTGCCGGACCTACGGCGTCGGGCTCTCCATGCACTCCAACACCCATCTGGGCATCAGCCTCGCCGCCATGACCCAGGTCGCCGCCACGCTGCCCGGCCTCCGGCACGCCTGCGACACCCACTACCCGTGGCAGACGGAGGACGTCGTCACCCCCCGCCCCGTCTTCCGGGCGGGCCGGCTGGCCGTCTCCGACGCGCCGGGCCTCGGCGTCGAGCTGGACCGGGGGGCGCTCGCGGCCCTGCACCGCCGCTGGCTCGACGACGACGGCACGTTCCGGAACCGGGACGACACGGCGGCGATCCGCACGACCCACCCGACCTGGACCCCCCGCCACTGGTAGCCCGCGCCTGCAGGGCGGCACCCCGACCCGTACGAGCCCCCACCCGCGCGGGGCGGCGCCCCCGCCCACCCGCCGTGTGGGGCCCGCGCCCGGGTGAGCGGCTCCCCCGCCCGGGTGGGGCCCGCGCCCGGCGGGGCGGCTCCCACCCGCCCGTGAGCCCGCGCCCGCCGGGGCGGTGCCCCTGCCCACCCACCGTGTGGGCAATCGTCCCGCTGGGGCGGGACGGGTGGGCACACGGGACGGCGCCCTTCAGCGGCGCCTCCGCGTCCCGCGCCCTGGCCCGCACCCCGAGCTGGGTGCGCAACCGGTGCGGGTCCAGGCACATGAGCCTCTGGCGCCGGCAGGGCGCGGGTCCGTTGTGCCCACCCGTTCCGCCCCAGCGGAACGACTGCCCACAACGGGGCGCGCGGGGGCGGGCACCGCACCGGCGGGCGCAGCCCACAACGGGGGCAGCGGGGGCACCGCCCGGCGGGCCCGCCCACAACGGGGGCGCGGGGATGGGCGCCGCCCGCCGGGGCGAAGCCCGCAGCGGGGTGGGCGCCGTCCCGGTGGAGCGGTTGCCGGGACGGGGTGGGGAACCGCCCCGGCGGGCCGTGGTGGCTACGCGTGGCAAGCCACCGGCACACCCCCGTTCATCGCCGCCATGTCCCCGAACACCCCCACCGGATCGAGCGGCGACCCCTCCGGCAGCCCCTCCAGTTCCGCGTACGCCCGGTGCAGGTTGGCGACGAGCCGCTCGCTCTCCCGCCAGGCGGCGAACTCCCCGAGGGACGCCCGCCGCGCGGTCTCCAGCGGCGTCGCCCCCTTCGCGTACCCCTCGACGGCGAGCTCCCGCACCCAGAGCAGGTACCGCTCCGTGGCGTCGTACGCCGTGGGGTCGGTGACCCGCCCGTGCCCCGGCACCACCGTGGACGCGTCGAGGGAGCGCAGCAGGTCGAGCGCGCGCAGCGAACCGGCGAGCGATCCCATCGGCAGGAACGGCGTCCCGCCGTGGAAGATCAGGTCGCCGGTGAAGACGACGCCCTGCTCGGGAAGGTGGACGATCGAGTCGCCGGTGGTGTGCGCGGGGCCCGGGTGGAGCAGCCGTACCTCGATCCCGCCGACGTACAGCGTGAGCCGGTCGCTGTACGTCACGGAGGGCGGCAGGATGTCGACCCGCCCGAAGTCGGTCTGCGGCCACAGCAGATGGAGCTGGTGCCCGGCCGCGAGCTGCTCGGAGCGGCAGTTCTCGTGTCCCACGATCCGCGCCTCGGGGCGGAAGACCCCGTTGCCGTAGGTGTGGTCGCCGTGGTGGTGGGTGGAGACGATGGTGCGGGGCAGCGGCAGCCCTTCGGCGAGCACCGCCTCGCGCAGCAGCTTCGCGCGCCGTTCGGTGGCGGCGGTGTCGACGAGCAGCGACTCCTCCGCGTCGCCGATGAACCCGGCGTTGTTCAGGCACCAGCCGCCGTCGGGCTGGACGAAGGCGTGCACGTGCGGAGCGAGCGTGACCACATAGGGATCGGTGGCAGACAAAGGGATTCCCCCGGATGAGAGCCCGACTGGACAGGGGGAAGACTGCCAGTCGGCCCGGCCCGGGGGGAAGCCGGAACGGCCCACTCCCCGGCCGGGGGGAGGAGAGATGGAGAGAGTCGAGGGGAGGCGAGGAGGGGCGAGGAGGGGCGAGGAGGGGCGAGGAGGGGCGGAGCGGGCTACTCCCCGGTCCGCTCCTCGTCCCCCCACCCCTGCGCCGCCGCGAACGCCTCCCCGTACTCCGCCGACCAGCGGCCCAGCGCCTCGATCGGTCCGAGCAGCGAACGTCCCAGCCCGGTCAGCGCGTACTCGACCCGGGGCGGCGTCTCCTCGTACGCCCGCCGTTCCACCAGCGCGTACCCCTCCAGGCGCCGCAGCGTCTCCGTCAGGACCTTCGCGCTGATCCCGCCGATCTCCGCCCGCAGTTCACCGGGCCGCCGCGGCCCGCCCGCGAGCGCGTACAGCACGACCCCGTTCCAGGTGTGGGCGAGCAGGTCGAAGCCGAGCCGCGCCCGGCAGTCCGCGAGCAGCCGGTCGGTAACCATTCGGTAAGTCGCCCCCTGTCTACGGTCGTTCACGACGGCACGCGCACAACGGTACGTGAGGGAGGACGCCCCATGAGGGTGGGAGTACTGGGTACGGGAGCGATGGCACGGGCGCTCGGCGGAGGATGGGCCGGGGCCGGCCACGAGGTGCTCGTCGGCGGCCGGGACGCCGAACGGACCGCCGCGCTCGCCGCGAGCACGGGGGCCAGGCCGGGCACCCTCGCCGAGGCCGCCCGCTTCGGCGAGGCGACCCTCCTGGCCCTGCCGTACGACGCGGTCCTGCCGGTCCTCGGGACGGCGGGCCCCGTCGGCTCGTTCGGCGGCCGGATCCTGATCGACTGCACCAACGCGGTCGGTCCGGGCCCGGTCCTCACCACCGGCGGGGGCCCCGGCGCCGCCCGCACCCTCGCCGCCGCGACGGGCGCCCGGGTGGTGAAGGCCTTCAACCACGTGACGCCGGCGGTGTGGAGCCGCACCCCGCCCGTCTTCGCCGACGGACCGGTCGCCGTCCCCCTGTGCGGGGACGACGAGGAGGCCCTCGCGCTCGTCTCCGCCCTCGCCGCCGATCTGGGCTGCGCCCCGTTCGTCGCCGGCCCGCTGGCCCACGCGGACCTCCTGGAGGCGACCACCGCCTTCCTCATCGGCCTGTGGACCTCGGGCCGCGACCCGCGCGCCATGCTCCCGCCGCCGGCGGCGCTCGGCGGCTGACGCCCGGACGGCGCCCCGGCTTGCGGGCCGGCCCGGTCGCCCCGAGGGTCGGAAGCATGAAGGCGATCAGTTACAGCCGGTACGGCGGCCCCGAGGTGCTGGAGTACGGCGAGCTGCCCGACCCGAAGGTCGGCCCCGACGAGGTCCTGGTCGAGGTGCGGGCGGCCGCCGTCAATCCCGTCGACTGGAAGGCGCAGGCCGGGTACCTCGACGGCATGCTCGACGCCGTCTTCCCGGTCGTCCCCGGCTGGGACGTCTCCGGCGTCGTGGTCCGGCTCGGCGTCTCCGTCCCCGAGTACGCCGTCGGGGACGAGGTCATGGGGTACGTCCGCGAGGACGTCCTCGCGCACGGCACCTTCGCCGAGTACGTCGCCGCCCCGGTCCGCACCCTCGCCCGCAAGCCCCGGACCTTCGGCTTCGAGGAGGCCGCGGCCCTGCCGCTCGTCGGCCTCACCGCGTACCAGGTGCTCCACCGGCCCCAGGCCCTCGCGGTGCGCCCCGGCGACACCGTCCTCGTGCACGCGGCGGCCGGCGGGGTCGGCTCGACGGCCGTGCAGATCGCCCGCCACTTCGGCTGCCGGGTGATCGGCGCGGCCCGGGACGCGGGCCTGGGGCGGGTCGCGGAGCTCGGCGCCGAGCCCGTCCGCTACGACGAGGAGACCTTCGCCGACCAGGTCCGCGCCCTCGCCCCGCAGGGGGTGGACGCCGTCCTCGACACCATCGGCGGCCCGTTCCTGAAGCTCTCCGCAGGGCTCCTCGCTCCCGGGGGCCGCCTGGCCTCGATCGCCGACGGCGAGGTCCTCGCCCTCGGCGGCCGCTACTTCTGGGTCCGTCCCGACGCGGCCGACCTCGCGGTCCTCGCCGACCTGGCCGACGCGGGCGTCCTCACCGTACGGGTGGCGAAGTCGTTCCCGCTGGAGCGGGCGGCCGACGCCCAGCGCGCCAACGCGGCGGGCGGCCTGAACGGCAAGGTCGTGGTGACCGTCCCGTAGGGGCGTCCTGCCGAGCGGGCCGGGTTCACCAGATCAGCGCCGCCCCGAGGACGGCGAGCGCGATCGTGCACACCGCCGCGAGCAGCGCGCCCCGGTGGGAGAGGGGGAGCGGTCGGGCCGCGCCCAGGGAACGGATCCTGCGGTGGGCCACGGCCAGGAAGGCGACCCACACCAGGGACGAGAGCGCGAGCCCGGTCAGCTCCCGAGCCGTGACCTCGTCGCTGACCACCAGCTTCACGGCGAGCACCGCGACGACCGTGCACGACAGGGTCGTACGCCGCCACGCGAGCCGGGTCCGTTCCGGCTGGAGCCCGGGGTCCCGGGACTCGGCGGCCTCGGCGGCCGAACTCACCGTCCGGCCCAGCCGAAGACGACGAGCACCACCATCGCGAGGGCCACGCCGGCCACCGCGAGGCTGAGCAGCGCCGGGAAGCGGGACACCGGAAGGTCCTCGCCGCGGCGCATGGCCCGTTCGCAGCGCACCCAGTGGTTCACCGCCCGCAGGGCGCACAGCACACCGGCGGCGAGCAGCGCGAGCGCGAGCCCGACGCGCACGCCCCAGCGCAGGTCCGGCAGGAACTGGTCGACGGCGAAGCCGCCGCCGACCAGGGCGAGCGCGGTCCGGATCCAGGCCAGGAAGGTCCGCTCGTTGGCGAGGGAGAAGCGGTAGTCGGGCGTCTCGCCCTCGTCCCGGATCCGCCGCGGCGCGAACCACAGCCGCAGGCTCTGCACGAAATCGCTCACCCGTGCACCCTAACGGCCGGGTGAGCGGTCCGTCGGGCGCCCGTTCCGTGCCGCCGGCACGGTCAGGGCGTCTCGCCCTCCGCCCGCAGCAGCTCGTACGCGGCGAGGCCGTCCGGCACCCACTCCCAGGCGCCCGCCGTCCCGGGCAGCCGTGCGGCCAGCTCCTCGTCGGTGAGGAAGCCGTGCCAGGCGACCTCCTCCGCCTGCGGGGCGACCGGCAGTTCGCAGCGGACCTCGTAGACGGCCGACCACCACTTCCCGGCCACGCCCCCGGAGTCGTACAGGAACCGCGCCACCGGCTCGGGGCGGGGCAGTCCGGACACGCCGAGCTCCTCCTCGGCCTCCCGCAGCGCGGCCTCGTCGTAGGACTCGCCCGCGCCGACGACCCCGCCCACGAACATGTCGTACATCGACGGGAAGACCAGCTTCGTCGGCGTCCTGCGGTGGACGAAGACCCTGCCCTCGGCGTCCCTGACCCGGACGAAGACGCAGCGGTGGATCAGGCCCCGCGCGTACACCTCACCGCGCGGGGCCTGCCCGATCACCCGGTCCTGCTCGTCGACGACGTCGAGGATCTCTTCAGCGGCGCTCATGCCGCCATCCAAGCAGCCCCGGGCGGCTCACTGCCCCATGACGTACTTGACCGTCGGGCCGGTCGTCCAGCCGCCGTCCACGGCGAGCTCCGCGCCCGTCACGTACGAGGCGGCGTCCGAGAGGAGGAAGACGACCGCGCCCGCGATCTCGTCGGCCTCGCCGACCCGGCCCATGGGCGTGTTCGGGTACTTGCCCTCGCCGCGCTCGATGCCGACGGAGGCCGTCATCGGGGTGTAGGTCATGCCGGGGTGGACGGAGTTGACGCGGATCCCCGCCGTGCCGAGCTCCACCGCGCCGATCTTCGTCAGACCGCGCACGCCCCACTTGGAGGCGCCGTACCCGGCGGTCAGGGCCAGGCCCATCAGGCCCGCGGCCGAGGAGATGTTGACGATCGAGCCGCCGCCGGCCTCCTTCATCGCCGGGATCGCGGCCTTCATGCCGATGAAGACGCCGGTCAGGTTGATGTCGAGGACCCTGCGGAAGTGCTCGACGGACTCGCTCTCCAGGAACGCGCCGGTGGAGATGCCGGCGTTGTTCACCAGACCGTGCAGCCCGCCGAACTCCGCCACCGCGAAGGCGACGGCCGCCGCCCACTCCTCCTCGGAGGTCACGTCGTGGTGGAGGAACCGGGCCCGCTCGCCGAGCGCCTCGGCGGTGGCCTTGCCGTCCTCGTCGAGCACGTCGGTGATCACGACGTTCGCGCCGGCGGCCACGGCCTGCCGGGCGGCCTCGGCGCCCAGGCCGCGGGCGCCGCCGGTGACGAGCACGGTCTTGCCGGTGAGGTCGTTCATGGGAGACATGCGAGGTCCCTTCAGGGGGTTCGGACGCTCCGGGGCTGTGCGGCCCGGAGAAGCGCGGTGGTGGTCTCGACGAGGTCGGCGAGGAAGAGCGGTTCGTCGGTGAGGGGCTCGGCGCCGTCGAGGCACTGCCGGGCCCGGTCCGCCATCGCCGCGCCCACCACGGTCAGCGCCAGGTCGAGGCGCTCCAGGAGCAGCGGCTCGGGCAGCCCGTCGGCGGCCAGCCGGTCCGCCGTCCGCTCGATCAGGCGCCAGTAGGCGGTGCCGGCGAGCGTGGGGTGGGGGGTGCGGGTGCGCACGCCGCTCTCGTGGCTGAGCTGCGCGGAGATCCGCAGACAGCGGCGGCCCCGGTCGGTGCGCAGCTCGCCGGCCTCGGCGGTGACGAGGGCGGCGACCAGTTGCCTCAGGTCGTCGCCGGCGTCGTCGAGGAGGGGGGCGAGCACCTGTTCCGTACGGGCCTGGCGGCCGGCCATGACCGCGTCGAGCAGTCCCGCGCGCGAGCCGAAGTGGTACTGCACGGCGGAGGGGTTGGCCTGTCCGGCCCGTGCCACGACGTCCCGCAGCTGTGCGCCGTCGACGCCCTGGGCGGCGAAGACCTCCTCCGCCGCTCGGATCAGTTTCTCCCGGGTCTCGGGCCCTGACGTCCTTGCCATGTCCTCATATTAATGCTCGACATTAGAAAACGGAAAGGCCGGGGGAGGGCTCGGACGGTTGACTCGATACATCCGTGTATCCAAGATGCGGTCCATGTCCTACGACGCTGACGTGATCGTGATCGGAGCGGGCCTCGCCGGCCTCGTCGCCACCGCCGAGCTGGTCGACGCCGGCCGCTCGGTGATCCTCCTCGACCAGGAACCCGAGCAGTCCCTCGGCGGTCAGGCCCACTGGTCCTTCGGCGGCCTGTTCCTCGTCGACTCGCCCGAACAGCGCAGGATGCGCGTCAAGGACAGCCACGCCCTGGCCCTGCAGGACTGGTTCGGCACGGCGGGCTTCGACCGCGCGGAGGACCACTGGCCGAGGAAGTGGGCCGAGGCGTACGTCGACTTCGCCGCCGGCGAGAAGCGCGCCTGGCTCCACGCGCGCGGGGTGCGCTTCTTCCCCGTCGTCGGCTGGGCCGAGCGCGGCGGCTACGACGCGAACGGCCACGGCAACTCCGTACCCCGTTTCCACATCACCTGGGGCACCGGTCCCGGCCTCGTCGCCCCCTTCGAGCGCAAGGTCCGCGAGGGCGCCGCCCGCGGGCTCGTCGACCTCCGCTTCCGCCACCGCGTCACCGGGCTCGGCCGCACGGCCGGAGCCGTCGACACCGTCTCCGGCGAGATCCTGGCCCCCTCGGCCGCCGCTCGCGGCACCGCGTCGAGCCGCGAGGCCACGGGAGCCTTCGAACTCCGCGCCCAGGCCGTGATCGTCACCTCCGGCGGCATCGGCGGCAACCACGACCTCGTCCGCGCGCAGTGGCCCGCCCGGCTCGGCACCCCGCCCGCCAAGCTGCTCTCCGGCGTCCCGGCCCACGTCGACGGACTGATGCTCGGCATCGCCGAGAAGGCGGGCGCCCACCACATCAACCGCGACCGGATGTGGCACTACACCGAGGGCATCGAGAACTGGAACCCCGTCTGGGCCCGCCACGGCATCCGCATCCTGCCCGGACCCTCCTCCCTCTGGCTGGACGCCACCGGCAAGCGGCTGCCCGTCCCGCTCTTCCCCGGCTTCGACACCCTCGGCACCCTCGAACACATCATGCGGACCGGCCACGACCACACCTGGTTCGTCCTCGACAAGCGCATCATCGGCAAGGAGTTCGCCCTCTCCGGCTCCGAACAGAACCCCGACCTCACCGGCAGGTCCGTCCGTGACGTCCTCGGCCGCGCCCGCGCCGACGTACCCGCCCCCGTCCGGGCCTTCATGGACAAGGGCGTCGACTTCGTCGTCGAGAACGACCTCTCCGCCCTCGTCCGCGGCATGAACGCCCTCACCGACGAGCCCCTGATCGACGAGGCCGCCCTGCGCCGCGAGATCACCGCCCGCGACCGCGAGATCGCCAACCCCTTCACCAAGGACCTCCAGGTCACGGCGGTCCGGGGCGCCCGCAAGTACCTGGGCGACAGGCTGATCCGCACGGCGCCGCCGCACCGCCTCCTCGACCCGAAGGCGGGCCCCCTGATCGCCGTCCGCCTCAACATCCTCACCCGCAAGTCCCTCGGCGGCCTGGAGACCGACCTCGACTCCCGCGTCCTGACGGAGGGCGGCGCGCCCCTGGACGGCGTGTACGCGGCGGGCGAGGCGGCCGGCTTCGGCGGCGGCGGGGTCCACGGCTACCGCTCCCTCGAAGGCACCTTCCTCGGCGGCTGCGTCTTCTCGGGCCGGGCGGCGGGCCGCGCGGCGGCGAAGGCGGTGGGGTGACGGCGAGAGGGGCCGGACGGCGGTGAGAGGGGCCGGACGGCGGCGAGGGCGGTCCGGCCGCCGGACCCGTGCGGCCGTCGCGTGTGATACGGGTCACAGCCCCGCCCCTTCGTGTCGCGAACCGCCCCGCTGCCCAGGATGAGGCCATGGACATAGGCATCGCACTGCCCCAGTACGGCACCCACGCCCGCGCCGACCGCATCGCGGCCTTCGCGCGGGACGCCGAGGACGCCGGGTTCGACTCGTTCTGGGTCGGCGACCGCGCCCTCACCCCGGTCGCCCCCAGCGACCTCTATCCGGGGCACACGCCGGAGAACCCGTACCCCCGCCAGTACAGGACCTTCCTCGACCCGCTGACCGTGCTCACCGTCGCGGCCGGCGCCACCTCCCGCGCCCGGCTCGGCATGAGCACCCTCAACGGGCCCTGGTACCCGCCCGCCCTGCTCGCCCGCTCCCTCACCTCGCTCGACCAGGTCAGCGGCGGACGCCTCGACGTCGGTCTCGGCATCGGCTGGCTGCGGGACGAGTACACCGCCGTCGGCGCCGACTTCGGCCGGCGCGGCGCGCTCCTCGACGAGCTCCTCGACGTTCTCCACGGCTTCTGGACCGAGGAGGAGTTCGGCCACGAGGGGCCGCGCTGGACGATCCCCGTCTCGTACGTCGGTCTGCGCCCCGTCCAGCCGGCCGGACCGCCCGTCTACCTGGGCGGCTTCAGCCCCGCCGCCCTGCGCCGGGTCGGCCGCCGGGCCGCGGGCTGGGTCGGCGCCGTCCTGCCGCCCGGAGCGGCCGAGGGCCTGTGGGACGTGGCCCGGCGCGCCGCCGAGGAGGCGGGCCGGGACCCGGACGCGCTGCGCCGGCAGATCCGCTTCAACCCCGCCCCCGGCGCCACGGCGGACGCGATCGCCGGCGCGCTCTCCGGCGTGCGCGACACCGGCGCCGACGGCTGCTTCGTCGACCTCCAGCAGTGCGTGGACGAGCCCGGCGAGGCCCTGGAGCTCGGGACCAAGGTCCTCGGGCTGCTGCGGGGCTGAGCACGGCGGAGGGGCCCCGGACGTTCCGGGGCCCCTCCGCGCGCACGGGGTCGGCTACAGCACCAGCGACAGCAGCAGGACGAACACGATGCCGACGACCGAGATGATCGTCTCCATCACCGACCAGGTCTTGATCGTCTGGCCGACGTTCATGCCGAAGTACTCCTTCACCAGCCAGAACCCGGCGTCGTTGACGTGGCTGAAGAAGAGCGAACCGGCGCCGATCGCGAGGACGAGCAGCGACACCTCACCGGTCGACATGCCCTCGGCGAGCGGGGCCACCAGGCCGGCCGCCGAGATCGTCGCCACGGTGGCCGAGCCGGTCGCGAGCCGGATCGCGACCGCGATCAGCCAGGCGAGCAGCAGGGCCGGGATCGACCAGCTCTTCGAGAAGTCGAGGATCATCTGGCCGACGCCGATGTCGATCAGGGTCTGCTTGAAGCCGCCGCCCGCGCCGACGATCAGCAGGATGCCCGCGATCGGGGCGAGCGACTTGTCGACGGTGGAGGACAGCTGCTCCTTGGTGAAGCCGGCCGCGCGGCCCATCGTGAACATGGCGACGATGACGGCCGCGAGCAGGGCGATCAGCGGCGAGCCGATGACGTCGGTGACCTTCTGCACGCCGTTCTCGGGGTCGTCGACCACGATGTCGACGAGCGCCTTGACCAGCATCAGGACGACGGGCAGCAGGATGGTCGCGACGGTGACGCCGAAGCCGGGACGCTTCTCCAGGTCCTCGGAGGGTCGGGCCGGGATCATCTTCTCGGGGGCCTGGATGTCCACCCAGCGGGCGGCGTACCTGGAGAAGACCGGACCGGCGATGATCACGGTCGGTATGGCGACGACCAGACCGAGCGCGAGGGTCACGCCCAGGTTGGCGCCGACCGCGTCGATCGCGACGAGCGGGCCGGGGTGCGGCGGGATGAGGCCGTGCATCACGGACAGGCCGGCCAGGGCCGGGATGCCGATCCGCATCAGCGAGTAGTTGCCGCGCTTGGCGACCATGAGCACGACCGGGATCAGCAGCACGATGCCGACCTCGAAGAAGAGCGGCAGGCCGATCACGGAGGCGATCAGGACCATCGCCCAGGGCATGGCCCGCTTGCCGGTCTTCGCCAGGATCGTGTCGACGATCTGGTCGGCGCCGCCGGAGTCGGCGAGCAGCTTGCCGAGGATCGCGCCGAGCGCGATGAGCACGCCCACACCGGCCACGGTGTTGCCGAGTCCGGTGCTGAAGGACTTGATGGTGTCCGCGAGCGGGGCGCCGGCGAACGCGCCGAGCGCCAGCGAGCCGATGGTCAGCGCGAGGAACGCGTGCAGCTTGAACTTGGTGATGAGCAGGACGATGACGGCGATGCCGGCGAGCACGGCGATCCCGAGCTGGGCGTTGCCTGCCGAGGTGATCGGTTCGGCGGCGTCCGCTGCCAGGATCTCGACGCTGAGACTGGTCACGGTGGTGTCCTTCGTACGGGCAGGTGGGGACGGGACGGGGGAGGGTCAGCCGGCCAGGCCGCGCAGGGCGGCGACGGCGCGGGCGGTGATCTCCTCCGGGGTGCCGGAGACGTCGACGGCGACGCCGGCCTCGTCGTCCTGCAGGGGCTGCAGGGTGGCGAACTGGGAGTCGAGGAGCGCGGTGGGCATGAAATGGCCCTTGCGCGCGGCCATCCGCTCCTCGATCAGCTGCCGGTCACCGGTCAGATGCAGGAAGACGATTCCGGGCGCGGCGGCACGCAGCCGGTCCCGGTAGGTCCGCTTGAGCGCGGAGCTGCTCACGACCCCGCCGAGCCCGGCCCGGCCGTGCGCCCACTCCCCGATGGCGTCGAGCCAGGGCCCCCGGTCCGTGTCGTCCAGCGGGACGCCGGCCGACATCTTGGCGACGTTGGCCGCCGGGTGGAAGTCGTCGCCCTCGGCGTACGGCAGGCCGAGCGCCTCCGCGACCAGCGGACCGATGGTGGTCTTGCCGGTCCCGGCGACGCCCATCACGACGACGACCGGGGGAGCGGTGAGGGGGGTGGTGCTCATGGGGGGTGCCTCGCTGTCTTCATCGACATCGATTCGGTGAATCCGTCGCGCTCATGAAACCCATTGGGTACGACGTATTCAAGAGTCTGTGACATAAAAGTCGTACTTTTAATTCCCGGGTGTGATCGCCCGGACCCGCGCGCATAGGCTGATCACCATGACGACACCGGCCCAGGGGCTCCACTCCCACGTCCTGGCCACCCTGGGCCTCGCGATCACCGCCGGGGAGTACCCGCCGGGCACCGTGCTGCGCACCGACGAGCTCGCCCAGCGCTTCGACGTCTCCCGGACCGTCGTCCGCGAGGTCGTGCGGGTCCTGGAGTCCATGCACCTCGTCGAGTCCCGCCGGCGCGTGGGCGTGACCGTGCTCCCCACGGCCAGCTGGAACGTGTACGACCCCCAGGTCATCCGCTGGCGGCTCGCCGGCGCCGACCGCCCCCGCCAGCTCCGCTCGCTCACCGTGCTCCGCTCGGCCGTCGAACCCGTCGCCGCCGGCCTGGCCGCGCTGAACGCCACCCCCGAGCAGTGCCGCGATCTCACCGAGCAGGCCCTCGGCATGGTCGCCACCTCGCGCGGCCGGCGCCTGGAGGAGTACCTCGTCCACGACGTCGCCTTCCACCGGGTCGTGCTCAACGCCTCGGGCAACGAGATGTTCGCCCGCCTCGGCGACGTCGTCGCCGAGGTCCTCACCGGCCGCACCCGCCACCACGTGATGTTCGAGGACCCCGACCCGGCCGCCGTCACCCTGCACGTCCAGGTCGCCGAGGCCGTGCGGGAGCGGGACGCGGCCCGCGCCGAGGAGCTCACCCGGCAGATCGCCGTCGGCGCCCTCCAGGAGCTGGACGTCCTCGCCCCGTAGTTCATACGGGCGTTACCCGCACGTAACCTCTGAACTAGCTCAAATATGGGCGTTCAGTGACATGCGTCACAGTCAGTCAGGGGCTGTTGCCGTGAGTATGTGCGCTGGCCGTGCCGGGAGACCCCCGTTCAGGTGCGGCCGGGTACCGCACCGTCCCCCTCACGAAGGCGAACAACTCCATGACTGACCGCGTCACCGCGGCCGAGCCGCTGTCCGCCGCTCCGGCGAACCCGGCCGCAGCCCCCCACGTCGACGCAGGCGACGCCGGCTACCGCAAGGACCTCAAGTCCCGGCACATCAACATGATCGCCATCGGCGGCGCCATCGGCACCGGCCTCTTCCTCGGCGCCGGTGGCCGCATGTCCCAGGCGGGCCCGTCCCTCTTCATCGCGTACGCCGTCTGCGGCGTCTTCGCCTTCTTCGTGGTGCGCGCCCTCGGCGAGCTGGTGCTCTACCGCCCCTCCTCCGGCGCCTTCGTCTCCTACGCCCGTGAGTTCATGGGCGAGAAGGGCGCCTACACGGCCGGCTGGCTGTACTTCCTCAACTGGTCGACCACCGCCGTCGCCGACATCACGGCGGCCGCCACCTACGCCCACTTCTGGGCCATGTTCAGCGACATCCCGCAGTGGGTCCTCGCCCTGATCGCCCTCGCGGTCGTCCTCACGGCCAACCTCATCTCCGTGAAGTACTTCGGCGAGATGGAGTTCTGGTTCGCGATCATCAAGGTCGCCGCCCTGGTCGCCTTCATGCTCGTCGGCATCTTCCTCGTCGTGACCTCGCACGACGTCGGCGGCCACACCCCGGGCCTGGCCAACATCACCGACAACGGCGGCATCTTCCCCAACGGCATGATGCCGATGCTGCTGCTCATCCAGGGCGTCGTCTTCGCCTACGCCTCCGTCGAGCTGTGCGGCGTCGCCGCCGGCGAGACCGAGAACCCCGAGAAGATCATGCCGAAGGCGATCAACTCGATCATGTGGCGCGTCGGCCTGTTCTACGTCGGCTCCGTCGTCCTGCTCGCCCTGATCCTCCCGTACACCGCGTACTCCGGGGACCAGAGCCCCTTCGTCACCGTCTTCGACAAGCTGGGCATCCCCGGCGCCGCCGGCGTGATGAACCTCGTCGTCCTCACCGCCGCCCTCTCCAGCCTCAACTCGGGCCTCTACTCCACCGGCCGCATCCTGCGCTCCATGTCGCTCTCCGGCTCCGCGCCCAAGTTCACCGGCGTCATGAACAAGGGCGGCGTCCCCTACGGCGGCATCCTGCTCACCGCGGGCTTCGGCGTCGCCGGCGTCCTCCTCAACTACGTCATGCCCGGCGAGGCCTTCGAGCTGGTCCTCAACTTCGCCTCCATCGGCATCATCGGCACCTGGGCCATGATCATGGTCTGCTCGCTGCTGTTCGTCCGCCGCGCCAAGGAGGGCAAGGTCGTCCGCCCCGGCTACAACCTGCCCTGGGCCCCGTACACCCAGATCGTGACCCTGGGCTTCCTCGCGGCCGTCCTCGTCCTGATGTGGATGGACGGCGGCATCAGCCGCACCACCGTGAACTGCCTGCCGCTCATCGCGGCGGCCCTCACCGGCGGCTGGTTCCTGGTCCGCCGCCGGGTCCGCGAGACCTCCGCGGCGCACCAGGGCTGAGGCTCCCCCACGGGAGGCGGCGGGACCCCCACAGGCACGGCCTGCGGGGGTCTCGCCTTTTGTCAGGAGATAGTGGTACGCAAGAGCCTTACAAGATCCGGTCGGAGGAAGGGAAGTTCGCGATGCCGCAGCACGTCCAGGGGGTCATCGCCCCCGGCAGGAACGAACCGGTACGCGTCGAGACCATCGTGATCCCCGACCCCGGCCCCGGTGAGGCCGTCGTCAAGATCCAGGCCTGCGGCGTCTGCCACACCGATCTCCACTACAAGCAGGGCGCGATCAACGACGAGTTCCCCTTCCTGCTCGGCCACGAGGCCGCCGGGATCGTCGAGTCCGTCGGCGAGGGCGTCACCGACGTCGCCCCCGGCGACTTCGTGATCCTCAACTGGCGCGCCGTCTGCGGCACCTGCCGCGCCTGTACGCGGGGCCGCCCCTGGTACTGCTTCGCCACCCACAACGCCGAGCAGAAGATGACCCTGCTCGACGGCACGGAGCTCTCCCCGGCCCTCGGCATCGGCGCCTTCGCCGAGAAGACCCTCGTCGCCGCCGGCCAGTGCACCAAGGTCGACCCGTCCGTCGCCCCCGAGGTCGCGGGCCTCCTCGGCTGCGGCGTGATGGCCGGCATCGGCGCCGCGATCAACACCGGGAACGTCGGCCGCGGCGACACCGTCGCCGTCATCGGCTGCGGCGGCGTCGGCGACGCGGCGGTCGTCGGCGCCCGCCTCGCCGGAGCCGCGAAGATCATCGCGGTGGACATCGACGACCGGAAACTGGCCAAGGCGCAGGAGATGGGCGCCACCCACACGATCAACTCCCGGTCCACGGACCCCGTCGAGGCGATCCGCGAGCTCACCGGCGGCTTCGGCGCCGACGTCGTCATCGAGGCCGTCGGCCGCCCGGAGACGTACGAGCAGGCCTTCTACGCCCGCGACCTCGCCGGCACCGTCGTCCTCGTCGGCGTCCCCAGCCCCGAGATGAAGCTGGAACTCCCGCTCCTCGACGTCTTCGGCCGCGGCGGCTCGCTCAAGTCCTCCTGGTACGGGGACTGCCTGCCCTCCCGCGACTTCCCGATGCTCATCGACCTGCACCAGCAGGGCCGCATCGACCTCGCCGCCTTCGTCACCGAGACCATCGGCCTCGGCGACGTCGAGAAGGCCTTCGCCCGCATGCACGAGGGCGACGTCCTGCGCTCGGTGGTGGTCCTCTGATGGCCGCCCGCATCGACCACCTCGTCACCTCCGGCACCTTCAGCCTCGACGGCGGCACCTGGGACGTCGACAACAACGTCTGGATCGTCGGCGACGACCACGAGGCCATCGTCATCGACGCCGCCCACGACGCCGAGGCGATCCTCGCCGCGCTCGACGGCCGCGCCCTGCGCGCCATCGTCTGCACCCACGCCCACGACGACCACATCGACGCCGCCCCGGCCCTCGCGGCCGCCACCGGCGCCCGCATCCTGCTCCACCCGGCCGACCAGCCGCTGTGGAAGCTGACCCACCCCGACCACAGCCCGGACGGCGAGCTCGCCGACGGCCAGGTCCTCACCATCGCCGGCACGGACCTCACGGTCCTCCACACCCCGGGCCACGCCCCCGGAGCGGTCTGTCTGCACGCCCCCGAACTCGGCACGGTCTTCTCCGGCGACACCCTCTTCCAGGGCGGCCCCGGCGCCACCGGCCGGTCCTACTCGGACTTCCCGACGATCGTCGACTCGATCCGCGAGAAGCTCCTCACCCTGCCGCCGGAGACGGTCGTCCGCACCGGCCACGGCGACACCACCACGATCGGTGCGGAGGCCCCGCACCTGGAGGAGTGGATCAGCCGAGGCCACTGAGAGGGCGCCGGCTCAGGAACCTCCTGGGCTCGCCCGTGAACGGGTCGGTGAACTCCAGCGACCGCGCGAGCAGCTGCAGCGGCCGTTCGAAGTCCTCCGGCCCCTCCTCCCGCACCACCGGGTACAGGGGGTCGTTCAGGATCGGCAGCCCGAGCGCGTTCATGTGCACCCGCAGCTGATGGGTCCGCCCGGTCACCGGCACCAGCCGGTACCGGGCGAGCCCGTCCCGGTGGGCCAGGAGCTCGATCCGGCTCTCGGCGTTCGGCTCGCCCGGCACCTCCCGGGCGGCCATCACCCCGCGCTCCTTCTCGATCCGGCTCCGCACGGTCACCGGCAGCTCCACCGCCGGGTCGTACGGCGCCACCGCCTCGTACGCCTTGTGCACGGCCCGGTCCCGGAACAGCGTCTGGTACGCCCCCCGGTCCTCCGGCCGTACGACGAAGAGCACGAGCCCCGCCGTCAGCCGGTCCAGCCGGTGCGCGGGCTGGAGGTGCGGAAGCCCCAGGTCGCGCCGGAGCCGGGCGAGCGCGGTCTCCGTGACGTGCCGACCCCGGGGCATCGTGGCGAGGAAGTGCGGCTTGTCGACGACCACGATCCGCTCGTCGCGGTGCACGACCCCGATCGGGAAGGGCACGGGCGTCTCGGCGGGAAAGTCCCGGTGGAACCAGACGTACCGCCCCGCGGTGTAGGGCTCGTCCCCGCCGACGGGACCGTCCGTCCCCACGAAACGCCCGCCGCTCAGCATCCCCTCGACCCGCCCGGCGCCGATCGCCCCCGCGTACCGGTCGAGCAGGTAGTCCCGGACGGTCGCCCAGCCCCCCTCGGGGTCCTCCGGCAGCCGCACCCGCACGGGGTCGATCCCGTCCCGCTGGGGGAGGGGCGAAGAGGGGGCCTTGGATCTGCGTCGCACCGGGACCACCGCCGTGAATTCTGCCGCCGTGGGCCATGAGCCGTGAGTCATGGGCCGTAACAAGGAAGGACCCCACGTGACGTGGGGTCCTTCGCTGGTGTCCGAGGGGGGACTTGAACCCCCACGCCCGATAAAGGGCACTAGCACCTCAAGCTAGCGCGTCTGCCATTCCGCCACCCGGACAAGGTGTCTGTCTTCTCGGCCGCTGGGCCCTTCCGACGAGGAAAACCATAGCAAACATTCGGAGCGGTCGATCACCACCCCCGGTCGGCCCCCGTCATGTGACAGCCGCATGTCGGAGGACCGGTGCCCTTGGGTGCCGAGGGGGCGGCGCGGGAGGATGGGGGCGACCACCAAGCAATCACGTGGGGCACGTAGTGGGAGGAAGCAGCGTGAGCGAGTCGAACACCGCCCGGAGCGTCAGCGGCGAGGACGAGGTGGTGGACCTCTGTCGCGACCTCATCCGCATCGACACCAGCAACTACGGTGACCACTCCGGCCCGGGAGAGCGGGCGGCGGCCGAGTACGTCGCCGAGAAGCTCGCGGAGGTCGGACTCGAGCCGAAGATCATCGAGTCGCACAAGGGGCGCGCCTCCACCGTCGCCCGGATCGAGGGCGAGGACCCGTCGCGTCCGGCCCTGCTCATCCACGGGCACACCGACGTCGTCCCGGCCAACGCCGAGGACTGGACCCACCACCCCTTCTCCGGCGAGGTCGCCGACGGCTGCGTCTGGGGCCGCGGGGCCGTCGACATGAAGGACATGGACGCGATGACCCTCGCGGTCGTCCGCGACCGGCTGCGCAGCGGCCGCAAGCCGCCGCGCGACATCGTCCTCGCCTTCCTCGCCGACGAGGAGGCCGGCGGCACCTACGGCGCCCGCCACCTGGTCGACAACCACCGGGACCTCTTCGAGGGCGTCACCGAGGCGATCGGCGAGGTCGGCGGCTTCTCCTTCACCGTCAACGAGAACCTGCGGCTCTACCTGGTCGAGACGGCCCAGAAGGGCATGCACTGGATGCGGCTGACCGTCGAGGGCACGGCCGGCCACGGCTCCATGACCAACGACGACAACGCCATCACGGAGCTCTGCGAGGCCGTGGGCCGCCTCGGCCGCCACCAGTGGCCGGTGAGGGTCACCAAGACCGTGCGGAGCTTCCTCGACGAGCTGTCGGACGCCCTCGGCACCCCGCTCGACCCCGAGGACATGGAGGGCACCCTCGCCAAGCTCGGCGGCATCGCCAAGATGGTCGGCGCCACCCTCCGCAACTCGGCCGCCCCGACGATGCTCGGCGCCGGCTACAAGGTGAACGTGATCCCCGGCCAGGCCACCGCGCACGTCGACGGCCGCTTCCTGCCCGGCTACGAGCAGGAGTTCCTGGCCGATCTCGACCGGATCCTCGGCCCCCGCGTGAAGCGCGAGGACGTGCACGGCGACAAGGCCCTGGAGACCAGCTTCGACGGCGCCCTGGTGGACGCCATGCAGCTGGCGCTGCGCGCCGAGGACCCGATCGCCCGCGCCGTGCCGTACATGCTGTCCGGCGGCACCGACGCCAAGTCCTTCGACGACCTCGGCATCCGCTGCTTCGGCTTCGCCCCGCTCCAGCTGCCGCCGGAGCTCGACTTCGCGGGCATGTTCCACGGCGTGGACGAGCGGGTCCCGGTGGACGGCCTCAAGTTCGGCGTCCGCGTGCTGGACCGTTTCCTCGACGCCTGCTGAATTCGCCCACGCGTTTGCGCGTGACCGGAAAGAGTGAATGAACTCAAGGGCTCGTAGCCCTCATCATTCCCCCTCGTTACAGGTGGTGCGGTCCGCGGCTGGGGCCGCATTGCCAACTAGGAGGAATAATGATCAAGAAGGTCGTCGCTGCTGCGGCTGCCACCGGCGGTCTCGTTCTCGCGGGTGCGGGCATGGCCGTTGCCGACGCGGGTGCCCAGGGTGCCGCCATCGGTTCCCCCGGCGTGCTCTCGGGCAACGTCGTCCAGGTGCCGGTTCACGTCCCCGTGAACGTGTGCGGCAACACGGTCTCCGTGATCGGTCTGCTGAACCCCGCCTTCGGCAACACCTGCGTCAACGCCTGACGTTGTGCCTCGCCCCGTGAGGGTGTGAGCCGGTCCGGCCCCGGAGTGCGTGCCATGCACTCCGGGGCCGGTGGCCATTTCCGCCCCGGGCCGTCCGCCCGGTGGCACTCTTTCGAAGCCGAGCAGGCAGGGAACAAGCTATGCGACAGGTCACGCGCAAGGGCCTCATCACCGTCGCGGCCGCCGGAGGCGTTTTCGCCGCCGTCGGCGGCGGATATGCGCACGCCGATTCCGGCGCCAACGGTGCGGCCATGAACTCCCCGGGCGTCGCGTCCGGAAATTCCGTCCAGGTCCCGGTGCACGCACCGGTGAACGCCTGCGGGAACACCGTCAACGTCATCGGACTGCTCAATCCGGCCTTTGGCAACACGTGCGCCAACACCTCCCCGTCCGGTGGCGGGTCCTCCGCCGGCGGCCACACCGGGAACTCTCCCGGCGTGGGCTCCGGCAACAACGTCGAGGTGCCGGTCGACGTCCCGGTGAACGTCTGCGGCAACGACGTCACGGGCGTCGGCCTGGGGAACGCCGTCACGGGCAACGACTGCGCGAACGGCGGGGACACGGGGTACGGGGAGGAGACCCCTGGTACGCCGGGTACACCTGGCACTCCGGGTACGCCCGGGACCCCGGGTACGCCTGGGACCCCTGGAACTCCCGGCACCCCGGGTGCGCCGGGTACGCCGGGGACCCCGGGTACGCCCGGCACTCCTGAGACCCCCGGTACTCCCGGGACCCCCGGTACTCCGGGTACGCCCGGGAACGGAGGCGGGCACAACACTCCCGGTACTCAGGTCGTCACTCCGCCGCGTGCCGTCGAGGAGCTCGCCGAGACCGGCTCCGGTCCGCTCGGCGTGATCCTTCCCGCCGGCGCCGGGATGCTGCTCGCCGGCTCGCTGATCTACCGCCGCGCCCGCAGCGCCGCCTGAGCCGCCGCGCCCACGCGCCACGTACAGGGGCCCCGCACACCACGGGGCCCCTTCTCGCTGTCTTCTCGTCCTGTCCGGTGCTCCCTACCAGGTCGCCCGGACCTGGCGGATGATCCGCCGCTTCAGCCGCACTCTGCGGCTCCCGTCCCGGTGCAGGCTCAGACGGTCCAACTCCCAGTGTCCGTACTCGGCATGGTCGGTCAGGAGCCGCGTCGCCTCCTTGCGGGAGACACCGCGCGGCACGTACACGTCGACAAATTCGTATTCCGGCATCGCATCTATTGTGCGGGCACGGGCCCGGTACGGATAGCGTCTGTCCCATGTCTGATGCTGCGCAGCCCACCGCTGCCGAGGTACGTGCCGCCGCCGAGGCGGTCAAGACCGCACTGGACCGTCACCTCGCGGCGGTCGAACGCCGCACGGGAGACGACGACCCGGCCGTCTACGAGGCCTTCAACGCCCTCGCCGCGGCCGCCGAGACGTACGACGAACTCCTCTACGACCGCTACGACGAGGTCACCCCCTTCGAGATCCCCGGCGCCGACGGCAACCTGCCGCCGTACGCCGGACCTGACGAACCTCACGCCCTCAGCCTCCTGATCCGCCGCGACTACGCCGTCGCCGAACCGCAGCGGCTGCTCGCCCAGGCCCGCCGCGTCGCCGAGCTCGACGACGACGCGGACACCCGCGCGGTCGCCAAGGCCGGCGTCTCGCCGCTCGCCGCGCTCGGCGTGCTCTTCGGCGAGTACGAACCGGACGAGATCGCCTCCCGGCACAAGGAGTTCGGCCTGGAGGAGGGGGACTCCACGCTCTGGGTCACCGCCGCCGAGGAGCTCCCGGAACCGGGGGAGTGGCTGGCCGCTCCCTTCGACCACGCCGACCCCGAGCGGATCGTCTGCCGCTTCGACGTCAGCTCGGTCTTCGACGAGGAGGACGAGGACGAACCCGTGGACGCGGGAGCCTCCGGCACGGACGCCTGACGGGCCGCGGAAGGGCCGGGCCGCGGAAGGGCTCGGACCCGGAAGGGCCGGGCCGGGGAGGGACGGACCCGGGAGGGACGGACCCGAGAGGGCCGGACCCAGGAGGGCTCGGACGCGGTAGGACGGTCACGGCGGAGGGGCGGGGGCCCCCCCCCCCCGTGCCCCCCCCCCCCCCCCCCACCCCCACCCCCGGCGCCGGCCCCGCCACACCCCCCCGGCCGCCCCCCCCC
>NZ_JBITXP010000039.1:0-22335 GCF_044544765.1 Streptomyces sp. NPDC053513 | reverse complement strand
GGCGGGCCCCGTTGGGGCCGCCCCCTGTTGGGCGGGCCGGGTTTTGGCGGTCCCGGGGGGGGGGCGGCCACCCCCCGCCGGGGGCCCGGCCCCTCCGCCGTACCAGCCCTTCCCGCGTCGCGGCCCGGCCTACTCCCCGTCGGCCGCCAGCAGCGCCTCCAGGAGCGGCCGCAGCCGCGTCGTACGCTCCGGGGCCACCCCCTCGGCCACCGCGCGGGGCAGCGCCTGGTCCACGCCGTGCACGACCGACAGATGGCGCTCCGCCCGGCCGAAGGCCGTGTACACCCACGGCCGGCTCAGGCCGCCCGCGGCGTCCCCCGGCAGCACCACGACCACCGCGGGCCACCGCGTCCCGGCCGCCTGGTGCGCGGTGAGCGCCCAGCCGTGCCGCAGCGACGACTCCACCCGCTCCTTCGGCACGAGGAGCTCGTCGCGCCCGCAGCGCAGCCGCAGCCCCTCGGCGTCGGCCGAGAGGACCGTGCCCGTCACCGTGCGTCCCGGCACGGGCGCGTACGCCACCCGGTCCCCGGGGTCGTAGCCGCCGAACCGGCCGGGTCCGGGGTTGAGCCGCTGCTTCAGGGCGGCGTTCAGCGCGCGCGTGCCGGCGGAGCCGCCGTGGCCGACCGTGACGACCTGCGTCTGCTCGGACGGCACCCCGAGCGCCCGGGGCACCGAGTCCGCCACCAGCTGGACCGTACGGTGCACGGCCTCGCCCGCGTCCCGCACCGGGACGATCACGACCTCCTTGCCGGGGGCCTCGACCTGGTTCAGCTCGCCGGCGCCGATGCCCGACACCAGCTCGCCGAGCGGCCCCGGGTCGGGGACGCGGGAGGCGATCCGCGGGCACACCCGGGACGCGAGGACGTCCGCGAAGACCCGGCCCGCGCCCGGGGCGCCGAGCACCTCCGGATCGCCGCTCAGCACCAGACGGCAGCCGTCCGGCAGCGACTCCACGAGCATCGCGCCCGTCTCCACGTCCAGCTGCGGGGCGTCGAGGACCACGAGGAGGTCCAGGGCGAAGGCGCCGTCCTCGTCCCGGCCCGGACCGGCCGCGCCGGACAGCAGCGCGGCGACCGTCACCGCGTCCTCCCCGATGCCGGTGTCCGCGTGGACGGCCACCAGGGTGCGCAGCCCCCGCTCACGGGCCGCCGCGGCGAGCGCCACCGGCTCGGCGCGGGCGGCCTCCCCGCCCGTGTGCAGGACGAGGCCGTGCGCCCCGGCGGCGCGCTCCAGCTCGCCGCCCTCCCAGACCTCGGCCTTCGCCGTCCTGACCAGCCGGGCGAGGCCCTCCGCGAGGCTCTCCTCCGCCAGCGCGTACCGGTCGAGTCCGAGCAGCGCGGGCGCGGCGGGCTCCCGCTCCGCGGGGGTCGCCTCCTCGGCGTCCCCGTCGCCCTCGGGCTCCTCCTCCGCCGTCTCCTCCTCCTGGAAGAGGAGGACCGCGCCCTCGGAGACCGCCGCCTCCACCGCCTGTTCCGGGTCGGGCACCGCGTGCCCGGCGAGCCCGGCGCACACGGCCCGGACCTCCAGGGCCGTGTGTCCCTGGACGGCGGCCCGCTCCAGGAGCCACACGGTCAGGGCGACCGCGCGGCGCGGGTCGCCGGGGCCGCACGCGGGGCCGAGCAGCGCCCGCGCGAAACCGTCGGCCTGCTCCGGCCGGACCCCCGGCACCGCGAGCAGCTGCCACGGGTCCTCGCGCAGCGCCGGGGCCGCGCCCTCGCCGAGCACGGCGGCGACCCGGCCGGCCAGCGCCTCCGGGGCGCCGCCCGCGACGAGGACCTCGCGGACGGCGGCCGTGGTGCCGGGCGCCGGGGCCGTCGGCCGCTCCGGCGCGGGGGGCCGCACGGGCGTCGCCGGGGCCGTCTCGACGGCGGGGTGGCGGGGTGCGGGCTCGGGTGCCTCGTAGAACGCGCTGCCGGAGGCGGTGCCGCCCTCGACGGCCCGGACGGCGGCGAGCAGGTCGGCCGCGGTGCCGCTCAGCTTGGCGCCGCTCGCCACCGGACCGCTCTTCTCGGCCTTCCGGGCCTCGATCCTGGCCCGCAGCTCCCGCTGCGCGGCGAGCTCGGCCTGCGCCTCGCTCAACTCGCCCCCGTCGGCGCCCGCCTCGGCCCGGTCGCCGGGCTCGTCGGTCGCCCCCGGCCCCTCGGCGGGCGCCTCGGCCGCGCCGGGCTCGTCGGTCGTCCCCGGTCCCTCGGCGGGCGCCTCGGCCGCGCCGGGCCCTTCGGTCGTGCCAGGCTCTTCGGACGTGCCCGGCCCCTCGGCGGGCGCTTCCGCCGCGCCGGGCTCCTCGGGGGCGTCCAGCCCCTCGGCGGCCTCCTCCCGCAGGTCCTCGGCGGGCTCCGCGGCCTCGGGTGCGGTCTCCCCGGAAGGCTCGGTCACAAGGTGCTCCAGTCGTGATCCGGATAGCGGTGCACGGGCGCCGACACATCGTCCAGCGCCCGACAGATCTCGTCAGGAAGACTAAGGGCCTCCACTGACAAAGCGGCCGTGAGCTGCCGCGCCGTGCGCGCCCCGACGATCGGCGCGGTCACCCCCGGCCGGTCGCGGACCCACGCGAGCGCCACGTGGAGCGGGGTCGTCGCCAGTCCGTCGGCCGCCGTCGCCACCGCGTCCACGATCCGGCTCGCCGCGTCGTCCAGGTACGGCTCCACGAAGGGCGCCATCGTCTCCGAGGCGCCCCGCGAGTCCGCCGGCGTGCCGCCGCGGTACTTCCCCGTCAGGACCCCGCGCCCCAGCGGGGACGAGGGCAGCAGGCCTATGCCGAGGTCCATCGCGGCCGGCAGCACCTCCCGTTCGACGCCCCGCTGGAGCAGCGAGTACTCCAGCTGCGCGCCGGCGAGCCGCGTGCGGTCGCCGCCGAGCTGCCAGGTGCCCGCCTTGGCGAGCTGCCAGCCGCAGAAGTTCGACACGCCCGCGTACCGCGCCCGTCCGCTGCGCACCGCGATGTCGAGGGCCTGGAGCGACTCCTCCAGGGGCGTGTGCGGGTCGAAGGCGTGCAGCTGCCACAGGTCCACGTGGTCCGTGCCCAGGCGCGCCAGGGAGGCGTCCAGCGCGGCGAGCAGGTGCCCGCGCGAGCCGTCCGTGCGCCGGTCGGGATCCGGGACGCTGCCCGCCTTGGTGGACAGGACGAGGTCCTGCCGGGGCACCAGGCGCTCCATCAGTCGCCCGAGCAGGTACTCCGCCTCGCCCCCGCCGTACACGTCGGCGGTGTCCACGAGCGTGCCGCCCGCGTCCCAGAACGCCTTCAACTGCTCGGCGGCGTCGTGCTCGTCGGTGTCCCGGCCCCAGGTGAGGGTGCCGAGTCCGATGCGCGACACACGCAGGCCGGTACGTCCGAGATGCCTCTGCTCCATGGGCGCGAGAGTACTGGCCAGGGCACCACGCGGAGAGAGCCTGTGGACAACCGTGTCCTGACGGATGGCTCGCACGCGCGCTAGAGTCCGGCCCAAGAGACGTTACCGATGGGTAAGGGGTGCGTGGAATGCGGCTCGGCATCAACCTCGGCTACTGGGGCGCCGGCATGGACGGCGACAACCTCGCCGTCGCCCAGGAGGCGGACCGCCTCGGCTACGACGTCTGCTGGGCCGCCGAGGCCTACGGCTCCGACGCCCCCACCGTCCTCGCCTGGGTCGCGGCGAAGACCGAGCGGATCGACGTCGGCTCCGCGATCATGCAGATCCCGGCCCGCCAGCCCGCCATGACGGCGATGACGGCGGCCACCCTCGACTCGCTCACCGGCGGCCGCTTCCGCCTCGGCCTCGGCGTCTCCGGACCGCAGGTCTCCGAGGGCTGGTACGGCGTGAAGTTCGACAAGCCGCTCGCCCGGACCCGCGAGTACGTCGAGATCGTCCGCAAGGCCATGACCCGGGAGCGGCTCAGCTACGACGGCGAGCACTGGACCCTGCCGCTCCCCGGCGGTCCGGGCAAGCCGATCAAGCTCACCGTCCACCCCCAGCGCGAGCACATCCCGCTCTACATCGCCGCGATCGGCCCGAAGAACCTGGAGCAGACCGGGGAGATCGCCGACGGCGCCCTGCTGATCTTCCCCTCCGCCGACCACCTGGAGGAGACCGCGCTCCGGCACCTGCGGGCGGGCCGTGAGAAGGCCGGCCTGACGATGGACGGCTTCGACGTCTGTCCCACCCTGCCGCTCGCCCTCGGCGACGACGTGACCGCGCTCGCCGACGTGTTCCGCCCGTACACCGCGCTGTACGTGGGCGGCATGGGCAGCCGCAAGCAGAACTTCTACAACCAGCTCGCCCGGCGCATGGGGTACGAGAAGGAGGCCGCCGAGATCCAGGACAAGTACCTGGCCGGCGACAAGACCGGGGCCGCGGCCGCCGTGCCGCACTCCCTGATCGACCGGACCACCCTGCTCGGCTCCGTCGAGCGGATCGCCGAGCGGATGACGGCCTACGCGGAGGCCGGGGTCACCACCCTCACCCTCGCCCCGGCCGGCTTCACGCTGGACGAGCGGCTGGCGGCCCTGCGGGCGGGCGTCGAGGCGATGGAGCGGGCCGGTCTGGCCTAGGAAACCCTGCGGCCGTGGTGGGGGCTCGGGGGTCTTCCCCGCCACGGCCGTCACGCTGCACAACGGCTCCACCGGGCCCCCGGTTACGGCCTCGGCTCTCACTCTTTCGGCCGAGTCGTCGCACCCTCCTGTTGCCCGCCGCCCCGGACCCGACTTGACTCGTTCTCCCCGGACGTACCGGAACGCGGACGTCCGCACGGAGGTGGCGGCGATGCTCACGGCCAAGGGCCTGTTCCAGGAAATCATCGACAACGACGAGTCCTTCCGGCTCTTCTGTTCCATCGCCGCGAGCGGCGAGTCCCAGGGAGGCTGGGAGAACGCCCGGATCGCGGCCCTCGTCGCGCCCGGCATGCGCACCCTCGCGCCCAAGATCACCCGGCACGGCGCCGACGAGGACAAGCACGGCCGGATCTTCAACGCGTTGATGAAGAAGCGCGGCCTCGAACCCGTCCCCGTGCCCCCCGACACCGACTACACGATGCTGCTCGAGAAGCGCGGCATCGGCCTCGCGCACGACAAGCTCCGCGCCGACCGGCCGCTGACCGAGGAGGACGTCGTCGTCTACCTCGCCCACAGCCGGGTCACCGAGCAGCGCGCCGCCGACCAGATGAACATGCTCGTCACGTACTTCGGGGACCACCCCGACCTGGGCAAGGCCATCCACATGATCGACAACGACGAGGCGAACCACCTCGCCTACTGTCACGAGGAACTGCTCCGGCTCGCCCGCCGGGGCCACGGCCGGCTGATCCAGCGGACCCTGCGCGAGTCCGCGCTCGCCGAGATCCAGGTCTACCGCGACGTCAGCCTCGCCGTGATGCGCCACATGGGCCGCATCCTGAACTGGCCGAAGCCCAAGGCCGCCGTCCTCGCCGCCGGGATCCACGCCGTGTACGCGTACGAACGCGCCGCCGGCTGGCACAAGATGGTCGACCTGCGGATGCCCGAGCGGCTGAACGCCCTCGGCGGCCCCGCGACGCCCGCCCCCGCCTTCTGAGCACGCCCGGCGCGGACGGGCCTCACATCCAGCCGCGCCGCTTGAACACCCGGTACAGCGCGACGACGATGCCCGTCATCACCACGATCACCGCCGGGTACGAACCCACCCAGTGCAGCTCCGGCATGTGCTCGAAGTTCATCCCGTAGATCCCCGCGACCATCGTGGGGACCGCGGCCATGGCCGCCCACGCCGAGATCTTCCGCATGTCGTCGTTCTGCCGGACGCCCATCTGCGCGAGGTGGGCCGACAGCACGTCGGACAGGAGCCGGTCGAGGCCCTCCACCTGCTCGTTGGAGCGCAGCAGATGGTCGTTGACGTCACGGAAGAAGGGCTGCGAGCGCTCGTTCACGAACGGCACCGCACCGGCCGTCAGCCGGGCCATCGGCCCGGCCAGCGGACCGCTCGCCCGCCGGAACTCCAGCACCTGCCGCTTCGCCGTGTAGATCCGCTCCGCCGTGTTGGCGGGATTGCTCCCGCTGGGCGCGAAGACGTCCGCCTCCAGCTCCTCCAGGTCGACCTGGAGTTCGCCCGCCACGTCGAGGTAGTGGTCCACGATCGCGTCGCTCACCGCGTACAGCACCGCCGTCGGCCCGTGCTTCAGGACCTCCGGGTCCGCCTCCAGGCGCCGGCGCACCTCCGCGAGCGGCGCGCCCTCACCGTGCCGGACGGTCACGACGAACGAGTCGCCCATGAACACCATCAGCTCGCCCGAGGACACCCGGTCGCTCTCCGGCTCGTACACGATCGGCTTGAGCACCACGAAGAGGGAGTCGTCGTAGACCTCCAGCTTGGGCCGCTGATGGGCCTTCAAGGCGTCCTCGACGGCCAGCGGGTGCAGCGCGAACTCCGAGGCGACGTGGTCGAACTCCGCCCCCGAGGGCTCGTGCAGCCCCACCCACAGGAACGCGTCCCCCGTCGCCCGCGCCTCCTCCAGGGCGTCGGAGAGGTCGGCGGGCCCGTCCGTGCGGCGCCCGTCCCGGTAGATGGCAGAGTCCACGATCACCCGGCGCATTCTGCCCCGGATCGCGCCCGCCACGCACGCGTGCGCGGATCCGTCCCCCCGGACACCGCCACGCGCGCGTGCGGCACCCCGTCCGGCCGCCCTGCGCGCCACGCCCGGCCGCCCCGCGCCCGCACCGCCTAGGCTGGCCCGCATGGCCACCCTGATCCTCGTCCGGCACGGACGCTCCACCGCCAACACCTCCGGGGTCCTCGCCGGGCGCACGCCCGGGATCGCGCTCGACGAGCGCGGGGCCGCCCAGGCCGCCGCCCTCCCCGGCCGCCTCGCGGACGTCCCGCTCGCCGCGGCCGTCACCAGCCCCCTCCAGCGCTGCCGGGAGACCCTGCGGCCGCTCCTCGACGCCCGTCCCGACCTCCCGCTCCACGTGGAGGACCGGATCAACGAGTGCGACTACGGCGACTGGTCCGGCCGCAAGCTGGCGGAGCTCAACGACGAGCCGCTGATGGAGGTCGTCCAGGGGCACGCCTCCGCCGCCGCCTTCCCCGGCGGGGAGTCCATGCGCGCCATGCAGGACCGCGCCGTCGCGGCCGTACGGGACTGGAACGCCCGCGTCGAGGC
This sequence comes from Streptomyces sp. NPDC053513, assembly GCF_044544765.1. Classification (NCBI taxonomy): domain Bacteria; kingdom Bacillati; phylum Actinomycetota; class Actinomycetes; order Kitasatosporales; family Streptomycetaceae; genus Streptomyces; species Streptomyces sp. NPDC053513. The sequence goes on along the minus strand of NZ_JBITXP010000039.1, from coordinate 15,228 downwards.
CGAGCACGGCGAGGACGCCACGTACCTCGTGTGCTCCCACGGGGACATCGTGAAGGCGATCGTCGCCGACGCCCTCGGGCTCCACCTCGACCTCTTCCAGCGCATCCACGTCGACCCCTGCTCGGTCACCGCGATCCGCTACACGCGCCTGCGTCCCTTCCTCCTCCGCCTCGGCGACACGGGGGACTTCGCCGGTTTCGCCCCCCGGGAGCACCCCGGCGGCAGCGGGACGGCGGAGGTCGGTGGCGGTGCGGGCGCACCGTGATCCCCTTGCGCAGTAGGGTGGACGCGCCGCTGTAGTACGACTGTCGAGACTCAAGGGAGCCGGGAACGTGTCCCGTCAGGTGTTCCTCTACGACCCACCGGAGCGTTTCGTGGCCGGCACGGTCGGGCTGCCTGGTCGCCGGACCTTCTTCCTCCAGGCGTCCGCCGGCGGCCGGGTCACCAGCGTCGCCCTGGAGAAGACCCAGGTCGCGGCCCTCGCCGAGCGCATCGACGAACTCCTCGACGAGGTCGTCCGCCGCACCGGCGGCAACGCGCCCGTGCCCGCCGTCGCCCCCGCGGAGATCGCGGACACGGCCCCCCTCGACGTGCCCGTCGAGGAGGAGTTCCGGGTCGGCACCATGGCCCTCGCCTGGGACGGCGAGGAGCAGCGCATGATCGTCGAGGCCCAGGCGCTCGTCGAACTCGACGTGGATTCCGAGGAGGACCTCGCCGAGGCCGAGGAGCGGCTGCTCCAGGACGAGGAGAACGGTCCGCCGATGCTCCGGGTCCGCCTCAGCGGGGCCCAGGCCCGGGCCTTCGCCAAGCGGGCCCTGGACGTCGTCAACGCCGGCCGGCCGCCGTGCCCGCTGTGCAGCCTGCCGCTCGACCCGGAGGGGCACGTCTGCCCGCGCCAGAACGGATACCGTCGCGGAGCATGAGCAGCCCCGAGAGCCCGCGCGACACGGAGCTGCTCGCGCGCGGTGAGCTGACCGTGCGCGGCCGGGTCCGAGAGGCGTCCAACGCCGTGCTGTACTGCTCCGTCGCCCACGAGGGCCGGGAAGCCGCCTGCGTCTACAAGCCGGTGGCGGGGGAGCGGCCGCTGTGGGACTTCCCCGACGGCACCCTGGCCCAGCGCGAGGTCGCGGCGTACGAGATATCCGAGGCCACCGGCTGGGGCCTGGTCCCGCCGACCGTGCTCCGCGACGGTCCGTACGGGGAGGGCATGGTCCAGCTGTGGATCGAGGCCGACCCCGAGGCGCGGCTCCTGGCGCTCACCGAGGACGAGGAGGCCGGCGAGGGCTGGAAGGCCGTGGGGCCCGCGCAGATCGACGAGGACCGCACCGCGCTCCTGGTCCACGCGGACACCCCCGAGCTGCGCCGGCTCGCCGTCCTGGACGCCGTCATCAACAACGGCGACCGCAAGGGCGGGCACCTGCTGCCGGCCCCCGGCGGGCGGCTGTACGGCATCGACCACGGGGTGACCTTCCACGTCGAGGACAAGCTGCGCACCCTGCTGTGGGGCTGGGCGGGCGAGGAGCTGCCCGCCGAGGCGGTCGGCGTGCTCGACTCGCTGGACCGGTCCCTGGCCCCGGGAGCGCCGCTCGCCACCCGACTGGCGGAACTCCTGACCGGGGCCGAGGTCGCGGCCGTACGCGCCCGCGTGGAGGCGCTGCGGGCGACCGGGCGGCACCCGGAGCCCTCGGGGCAGTGGCCGGCGATCCCCTGGCCGCCCGTCTGAGCTCCGGGCACGCCTCACCGACCGATTGTTTTCGGCCACCCTCCCCGGAGGCCCTGCACCCCTGGGGGGTATGCACGTAAGCCTCCGACCCGCAAGAGCGCCTAATCGGTCAAGATCCCGGATCCGGTTCGTATCCGGAACACCTGTCCGGTTACGCTCGGGTCATGCATGCCTGGCCCGCTTCTGAGGTCCCCGCCCTTCCCGGCAAGGGCCGCGACCTCCGGATCCACGACACCGCGACCGGCGGGCGAGTGACCCTCGCCCCCGGCCCCGTCGCCCGTCTCTACGTCTGCGGCATCACGCCGTACGACGCGACCCACATGGGTCACGCGGCGACCTACAACGCGTTCGACCTCGTTCAGCGCGTGTGGCTCGACACCAAGCGGCAGGTGCACTACGTCCAGAACGTGACGGACGTGGACGACCCGCTCCTGGAGCGCGCGATCCGCGACGGCATCGACTGGGTCGGTCTCGCCGAGCGCGAGACCGCCCTCTTCCGCGAGGACATGACCGCCCTGCGGATGCTGCCCCCGCAGCACTACATCGGCGCGGTCGAGGCCATACCGGGCATCGTCCCGCTCGTCGAGCGCCTCCGGGACTCCGGCGCCGCCTACGAGCTCGACGGCGACATCTACTTCTCCGTCGAGGCCGATCCGCACTTCGGCCAGGTGTCGAACTACGACACCGAGCTGATGCGCCACCTCTCCGCCGAGCGCGGCGGCGACCCGGACCGCCCGGGCAAGAAGAACCCGCTCGACCCGATGCTGTGGATGGCCGCCCGCGAGGGCGAGCCGAGCTGGGACGGCGGCAGCCTCGGCCCCGGCCGCCCCGGCTGGCACATCGAGTGCGTCGCCATCGCCCTCGACCACCTCGGCATGGGCTTCGACGTGCAGGGCGGCGGCTCGGACCTGATCTTCCCGCACCACGAGATGGGCGCCTCCCACGCCCAGACCCTCACGGGCGAGTTCCCCATGGCCAAGGCGTACGTCCACGCCGGCATGGTCGCCCTGCACGGCGAGAAGATGTCGAAGTCCAAGGGCAACCTGGTCTTCGTCTCCAAGCTGCGCCGCGACGGAGTCGACCCGGCCGCCATCCGGCTCGCGCTCCTCTCCCACCGCTACCGCGACGACTGGGAGTGGACCGACCAGGTCCTGGAGACGGCCGTGGAGCGGCTCGGCCGCTGGCGCGCCGCCGTCTCGCGCCCCGACGGCCCGTCCGCCGACGCGCTCGTCGAGGAGCTCCGCGAGGCCCTCTCCGACGACCTGGACACGCCCACCGCGCTCGCCGCGGTCGACCGCTGGGCCGAGCTCCAGGCGGCCGAGGGCGGCACGGACGAGTCCGCCCCCGGTCTCGTCTCCCGCGCCGTCGACGCACTGCTCGGTGTGGCCCTGTAACGAGCAGGACCGCGCAACTCCCTTTCAGGCAACCGCCCTTGGACTTCTCGTCGAAGTCCGAGGGCGGTTCCGTTTTGTCCTGGCGGAGTTGCTCGTTCCTGCGCTAAACAAGCGCCATGCAATCATCATCACGCATGAAAGTTGCACTCGCCGGAGCCGTCCTCGGGCTCTTCGCGGCCTTCGCGGGACCCGGCTCCACCGCCTCGGCCGACCCCTCCGACACCACCGTCGGCGAGGTCACCGGCTTCGCCGCCGACGGAGCCGTCTACCGACTGACCGCGGGCCACACGGAAGCCCGCGTCTCCTTCGTCACCGCCGACACCTTCCGCATCGAACTCGCCCCCGACGGAAAGTTCACCGACCCCACCGGCACCGACATCACGCTGCCCCAGGGCCCGCCCCCGGCCACCCGCTGGCGTGACCTCGGCGACCGGTACGAACTCTCCACCGCCAAGGTGACCCTGCGCGCCACCAAGGCACCGCTGCGTTTCTCGGCCGTACGCGCCGACGGCACCCCGCTCTGGACCGAGACCCAGGGCCTCACCTGGAACCAGGACCGCACCGTCCAGACCCTCGCCCGCGGCGCCGACGAGCAGTTCTACGGCGCCGGGATGCAGAACGGCCGCGGCAACACCTCCCACCGCGGCAAGACCGTCGAGGTCGGCGTCGACTACAACTGGAACGACGGCGGCCACCCCAACTCCGTCCCCTTCTACCTCTCCTCCGCCGGCTACGGCGTCTACCGCAACACCTACGCGCCGGGCACCTACGCCTTCACCGACCCCGTCACCACCAGCGCGAAGGAACGGCGCTTCGACGCCTACTACTTCGCGGGCGACGGGAAGGACGCCCTCAAGGACGTCATCGGCCAGTACACCCGGCTCACCGGCAAGCCCTTCATGCCTCCGGTGTACGGACTGGAGATCGGCGACTCCGACTGCTACCTGCACAACGCCAACCGGGGCGAGCGCCACACGCTCGACGCCCTGAAGATCGCCGACGGCTACGTCCAGAACGACATGCCCAACGGCTGGATGCTCGTCAACGACGGCTACGGCTGCGGCTACGAGAACCTCGCCGAGACCACCGCGGGCCTCAACGACCGGAAGATGAAGCTCGGCCTGTGGACCGAGGACGGCATCGACAAGCTCGCCGACCAGGTGAAGGCCGGCCAGCGGGTCGCCAAGCTCGACGTCGCCTGGGTCGGCGAGGGCTACAAGTTCGCCCTCGACGGCTGCAAGGACGCCCACGCCGGCATCGAGGCCAACAGCGACGCCCGGGGCTTCACCTGGGCCCCGGAGAGCTGGTCCGGCGCCCAGCGCTGCGGCGTCCAGTGGTCCGGCGACCAGTCCGGCAGCTGGGAGTACATCCGCTGGCAGATACCCACCTACGCGGGCGCGTCCATGTCCGGACTCGCCTACACCACCGGTGACGTCGACGGCATCTTCGGCGGCAGTGCCAAGACGTACACCCGCGACCTCCAGTGGAAGATGTTCCTGCCCGTCACCATGACCATGGACGGCTGGGCCGCCAACGACAAGCAGCCCTTCCGCTACGGCGAGCCGTACACCACGATCAACCGCGCCTCGCTCAAGCTCCACGAGGCCCTGCTCCCGTACGTCTACAGCCACGCGTACCGCGCCACGAAGACCGGCGTCGGCCTCGCCCGGCCGCTCGCCCTCGAATACCCGGACGACCCGAAGGCCGCGACCGAGGCCGCGAAGTACGAGTTCCTCAGCGGCGAGGACTTCCTCGTCGCGCCCGTCTACCGGGACGCGGTGGAGCGCGACGGCATCTACCTGCCGAAGGGCACCTGGATCGACTACTGGAACGGACGCGTCTACCAGGGTCCGCTCACCCTCGACCACTACAGCGCCCCGCTCGACACCCTGCCCCTCTTCGTACGGGCCGGGGCGACCGTCCCCATGTGGCCCGGCTCCGTCCGCTCGTACCAGGACCGCGCCCCCGGCGACCCGCTCGCCTGGGACGTCTACCCGCAGGGCAGCTCCTCCTTCGAGCTGTACGAGGACGACGGCGTCACCCGCGAGCACCGCGCCGGGAAGTACGCCCTCCAGCGCGCCGAGGTCCGCGCCCCCGAGTCCGGCCCCGGCGACGTCACCGTCCGGATCGGCGCGAGCGCCGGCACCTACACCGGCAAGCCCGGCGCCCGGCCGTACGCCTTCACCGTCCACACCGGCGACGCCCCCGGCACGGTCCGGCTCGACGGACGCCCGCTGCCCGCCCTCACCTCCCGCGCCGCCTTCGACGCGGCCGGCCAGGGCTGGTGGTACGACCGCGACGAGCGCGGGGGAGTGGTCCGGATCAAGACCACCGCCCTGTCCACGGACCGCGCCTTCGAACTGCGCCTGACCGACACCAGCGCCGTCGGCGGGGCCGTCCCCGGCGCCTCCGCCGTCCTCGCCGCCCCCACCGGGCAGGAGCTCGGCGCCGGCACCCCCGGCACCGTCGCCGTGGACGTCACCGCGGGCACCCGGGACGCCACCGACGTACGGGTCTCCCTGGACGCCCCGGCCGGCTGGCAGGTCACCCCGGCCGCCCCGATCGCCCGCGTCCCGGCCGGCACCACCCGCAGGGTCGAGGTCGCCGTCACCCCGGCGGCCGGCGCGAAGCCCGGCGAGGCCACCCTCACGGCGACCGCCCGCCACCGCGCCGCCGGCACCGACCGCACGGCCGTCCAGCGGTTCGCGATCGGAGTGATGCCGCCGGCGCCGACGGCCGACGCCTGGGCGAGCGACCTCGCCTGGCTGCGCGCGACCAACGGCTGGGGACCGCCCGAGCGCGACCGTTCCAACGGCGAGTCCGGCGCCGCCGACGGCCACCCCCTCACCCTGGCCGGACAGACCTACGAGAAGGGCATCGGCGCCCACGCCGACTCCGACATCGAGGTCTACCTCGGCGGCCGCTGCACCACCTTCACCGCCGACGTCGGCATCGACGACGAGATCAACGGCTACGGGGACGTGGCCTTCTCCGTCGAGGCCGACGGCCGGGTCCTGTGGACCTCGCCCCGGCTGACCGGGGCCTCCGCGACCCTGCCCGTGAACGTCGACGTGACCGGCGCCCGCCACGTCCGGCTGAAGATCACGGACACCAACGGGTCGAAGAGCGGCGACCACGGCGACTGGGCCGCGGCCAGGTTCGGCTGCGCCTGACGCACGAACGGGAGGGGCGCCCCCGGGCACCCCTCCCGTTCCCCACGCTCCTCCGAGCCGCTACTTCCCGGCCCCGCCGTCCGCGTCGGGCGACGCACCGCCGGGCGGCTCCTCGGGACCCTCGGAGCCCTCGCGCCCGTCGACCGGACCCTCCGGCCCCTCGGCGGAGGCCCCACCGGACCCGCCGTCGGAGTCCTCGGCCGGTCCCTCGGCGGCGTCCGCCCCCGGCACCGACTCCGGGCCCGGCTGCTCCGGCTTCGGCGGGCGCGTCCGGCCGCTCCCGGAGTCCCGCAGGAAGTCGCCGCCCTCCGTCGCCACCCCCGGACCCGTGCCCGGCTCGCGCCGCCGCAGATACCGCTCGAACTCGCGGGCGATCGCCTCGCCCGAGGCCTCCGGCAGCTCCGCCGTGTCCCGCGCCTCCTCCAGGGTCTGCACGTACTCGGCGACCTCGCTGTCCTCGGCGGCCAGCTGGTCCACGCCCAGCTGCCAGGCCCGCGCGTCCTCCGGCAGCTCGCCCAGCGGGATCCGCAGCCCGATCAGGTCCTCCAGGCGGTTGAGGAGCGCCAGGGTCGCCTTGGGGTTCGGCGGCTGCGACACGTAGTGCGGCACCGCCGCCCACAGGCTCACCGCCGGCACGCCCGCGTGCGTGCAGGCCTCCTGGAGGATGCCCACGATGCCCGTCGGGCCCTCGTACCGGGTCTCCTCCAGGTCCATCGTCCGCGCCAGGTCCGGATCGGAGGTCACCCCGCTGACCGGGACCGGCCGGGTGTGCGGGGTGTCCCCGAGCAGCGCGCCCAGGATCACCACCATCTCCACGCCCAGCTCGTGCGCGAAGGCGAGCAGCTCGTTGCAGAAGGAGCGCCAGCGCATCGAGGGCTCGATCCCGCGCACCAGCACCAGGTCACGGGGTTTGTCGCCGCCGACCCGGACCACGGAGAGCCGGGTCGTCGGCCAGGTGATCTTCCGGACGCCGTTGTCCAGGAAGACGGTGGGGCGGTTGACCTGGAAGTCGTAGTAGTCCTCGGCGTCGAGCGCCGCGAACACCTCGCCCTTCCATTCCCGGTCCAGGTGGGCGACCGCGGTGGAGGCGGCGTCGCCGGCGTCGTTCCAGCCCTCGAACGCTGCCACCATGACCGGGTCGATCAGCTCGGGTACCCCCTCGAGCTCGATCACCCAGCGCCTCCTTATTCGAAGTTCCTGTCGTACGGCCCCACCTTACGGCTTTCCGGTGGTCCGCCCGCAGTCCCCGGACATCCCCGAAAACCCGTGCGGCCTTGATCGACTACCCAGGAACTCGCCTCCGCACACGACGCTCTCGCACCTCCCCTCACTCCTCCCCCCGTTCCTCCCAGAGGGTGCTCGGCGCCTCCCTCCGCACGACGGGCGCGATCTCCTCGGCGAAGCGCTGGAGCGTCTCGGTCTGCTCGGCCGTCGACTGGCCGAAGGTGTCGACCGTGACGGACTGCAGGTCGTGCCCGTAGTGCTCGTGGTAGCCGAGGATCTTGTCGATGATCTGCTGCGGCGAGCCGATCAGCTGGGGGCCGTCCGCGATCGCGTCCTCGATCGTGCGGAACGGGGTGTTGTACCCGGCCTTCCCCTCCAGGTGCGGCTTGAAGCTCTGCCGCACCTTCGCCTCGTACAGCTCCTTGTACCGGCTCACCGCCTGCTCGGGGGTGTCGGCGATGAGCAGCCCGCCGGAGCCGGCCGCCACGCGCGCGTGCGCCGGATCGTGCCCGTACTCCTCGAACTTCTCGCGGTAGTGGGCGATGAGCCGCGCGTACGCCTCGCGCGGCTGGATCGCGTTGGCGGTGAAGAGGGGATCGCCGTGCTTCGCCGCCAGCTCGGGGGAGTTGAGGCTGGTGGCCGAGCCGTGCCAGATCCGGGGCGGACCGGCGTACGGCCTCGGGACCGTGGTCACGTTCTTCAGCGGCGGCCGGAACTCGCCCTCCCAGTCGACGCCCTCCTCCGTCCAGAGCCGGCGCAGCAGCTCGTACTTCTCCTTCTGGAGGTCCCACTGCCGCTCCTCGTCGAGGCCGAAGAGGTCGAAGTGGCCGGCCTCCGCGCCCTTGCCGACGACGAGTTCGAGCCGGCCGCGGGAGAGCTGGTCGAGCGTGGCGTAGTCCTCGGCGACCCGGACGGGGTCGAGGATCGCGACCACGGTGACGCCGGTGAGCAGCCGGATCCGGCTGGTGCGGGCGGCCAGGGCGGCGAGCAGCACGGTCGGGGACGAGGAGAGGAACGCGCCCGCGTGCCGCTCGCCGACCGCGTACGCGTCGAAGCCGAGCCGTTCGGCGGTCTCGCCGAGCGCGACGACCTGCTCCAACCGGTCGGCAGCGGACAGCAGTTCGCCGGTGAGCGGGTGCGGGGAGTGGTGGACGATCGAGAGCACCTGAAACTTCATGTCCCCACTGTGCGCGCCGAGTGTTGCGGCCGTGTGGACGGCGCGTGGCACGCCGCAGGGGCGGCTCCTCGACGAGGAACCGCCCCTGCTCGTACGGGACTTACTTCCGCAGCATCGACTCGACCTCGGCGCGGATCTCGTCCGTCGCGAGACCGCGGATGGTCAGCGTCGTACGGCGGCGCAGCACGTCGTCCGCCGTCTCGGCCCACTCGTGGTCGCGGGCGTAGGCGACCTGCGCCCAGATCTCCGGCGCGTCCGGGTGGATCCGGCGGGCCAGCTCGGGGTTCTCGTTCGCCATCCGGGCGATGTCGAAGGAGAGCGAGCCGTAGTGCGTGGCCAGGTGCTTGGCGGTGTCGGCGGCCATCCGGGGGCCGGGCGCCGGGCCGTCGACGAGCAGCCGGTGGGCGACCGCGTTCGGGTTGGCTATGCCGGGCAGCGGCAGCCGCTTCGGCAGCGCGGACACCGGCTCGTAGTCCTCGCCGAGCGGGTGGCCCGGCAGGGACTCCAGCTTCTTCATCACCGTGCGGCCGATGTGGCGGAAGGTCGTCCACTTGCCGCCGGCCACCGACAGCATGCCGCCGCGGCCCTCGGTGACGACCGTCTCGCGCTTGGCCTTGGAGGTGTCGCCGGGGCCGCCCGGGAGCACCCGCAGACCGGCGAAGGAGTACGTGATCAGGTCGCGGGAGAGCTGCTGGTCGCGGATGGAGAAGGCGGCCTCGTCCAGGATCTGGGCGGTGTCCTTCTCGGTGACCTCGACCTGGCCGGGGTCGCCCTCGTACTCCTCGTCGGTGGTGCCGAGGAGCAGCATGTCCTCCCAGGGGAGGGCGAAGGTGATGCGGTACTTGTCGATCGGGGTGGCCAGCGCGGCCCTCCACGGCGAGGTCCGCTTGAGGACCAGGTGCGCGCCCTTGGAGAGGCGGATGGAGGGGGCCGCGTTCGGGTCCTCCATCTTGCGCAGGTGGTCGACCCACGGGCCGGTCGCGTTCAGCACGAGGCGGGCGTTCACGCCGAACTCGTCGCCGGTGGTGCGGTCCTTCAGCTCCGCGCCGGTGACCCGGCCGCGGGTGAAGCGGAGGCCGGTGACCTCGGCGTGGTTGAGGACGGTGGCGCCGGCGTCGACGGCGGCGCGGACGGTCATCAGCGCCATCCGGGCGTCGTTCATCTGGTCGTCGCCGTAGACGGCGACGGCCTTCAGGTTGTCGGTGCGCAGCTCCGGCACGTCCTGGGCGGCCTTGGCGGGGGAGAGCAGGTGCCCGACGCCGTCGCCGAAGGCCGAGAGGGCGCTGTAGGCGAAGACGCCGGCGCCGAGCTTGGCCGCGCCGTGCGGGCCGCCCTTGTAGACGGGCAGGTAGAAGGTGAGCGGGTTGGCGAGGTGCGGTGCCACCTGGCGGGAGACCGCACGCCGCTCGAAGTGGTTCTCCGCGACCAGCTTCACCGCGCCGGTCTGCAGGTAGCGCAGACCGCCGTGGAGCAGCTTGGAGGAGGCGGAGGAGGTGGCGCCGGCGAAGTCGCCGGCGTCCACCAGGGCCACCCGCAGGCCCGACTGCGCGGCGTGCCAGGCGGTGGAGATGCCCAGGATGCCGCCCCCGATCACCAGGAGGTCGTACGTCGCCTTGGAAAGCTGTTCCCGGGTCTCGGCGCGGCTCGGGAGGGAACCGGCAGCCGGGTGCGTCCCCAGGGCAGGGACGCTCTGCAGGGTGGTCATCTCGTATTACTCCTCGTCCTCGATCCAGCCCATGGTCCGCTCGACGGCCTTGAGCCAGCTCTTGTACTCGCTGTCACGCTTGTCGGCGTCCATGCGAGGGGTCCATTCCGCCGCCCGGCGCCAGTTGGCGCGCAGCGCGTCGGTGTCCGGCCAGAAGCCGACGGCGAGACCGGCGGCGTAGGCGGCGCCGAGGCAGGTGGTCTCGGCGACCATCGGACGCACGACGGGGGCGTCCAGGAAGTCCGAGAGGGTCTGCATCAGCAGGTTGTTGGAGGTCATGCCGCCGTCGACCTTGAGCGCGGTCAGCTCGACGCCGGAGTCCTTCGTCATGGCGTCGGTGATCTCGCGGGTCTGCCAGGCGGTGGCCTCCAGGACGGCGCGGGCGATGTGCGCCTTGGTGACGTACCGGGTGAGGCCGGCGATGACACCGCGCGCGTCGGAGCGCCAGTAGGGGGCGAACAGGCCGGAGAAGGCCGGCACGAAGTAGGCGCCGCCGTTGTCCTCGACCGAGGACGCGAGGGTCTCGATCTCGGCGGCGGACTTGATCAGGCCCATCTGGTCGCGCATCCACTGGACGAGCGAACCGGTGACGGCGATCGAGCCCTCCAGGGCGTAGACCGGCTTCGCGTCGCCGATCTGGTAGCCGACGGTGGTCAGCAGGCCGCTGTAGGAGTTGATGATCTTGTCGCCGGTGTTCATCAGCATGAAGGTGCCGGTGCCGTACGTGGACTTGGCCTCGCCCTCGGCGAAACACGTCTGGCCGAACAGGGCGGCCTGCTGGTCGCCGAGCGCGGAGGCGACCGGGACGCCGTCGAGGATGCCGCCCTTGACCGTGCCGTACACCTCGGCGGAGGAGCGGATCTCCGGCAGCACGGCGGCCGGAATGTCCATGGACTGCAGGATCTTCTCGTCCCAGGCCATGGTGTGGAGGTTCATCAGCATGGTGCGGGAGGCGTTGGTGACGTCGGTGACGTGGTGGCCGCCGTCGACGCCGCCCGTGAGGTTCCAGATGACCCAGGAGTCCATGGTGCCGAAGAGGATGTCGCCGCGCTCGGCGCGCTCGCGCAGGCCCTCGACGTTGTCGAGCAGCCAGCGGACCTTCGGACCGGAGAAGTAGCTCGCGAGCGGCAGGCCGGTCTCGCGGCGGAAGCGGTCCTGGCCGACGTTGCGGCCGAGCTCCTTGCAGAGGGCGTCGGTGCGGGTGTCCTGCCAGACCAGGGCGTTGTGGACGGGCTCACCGGTGTTCTTGTCCCAGAGCAGCGTGGTCTCGCGCTGGTTGGTGATGCCGATGGCCTTGACGTCGGCGGCGGTGATGTTCGCCTTCTCCAGGGCGCCGGCGACGACCTCCTGGACGTTGGTCCAGATCTCGGCGGCGTCGTGCTCGACCCAGCCCGGCTTCGGGAAGATCTGCTCGTGCTCCTTCTGGTCGACCGAGACGATCCGGCCGTCCTTGTCGAAGACGATGCAGCGCGAGGAGGTGGTGCCCTGGTCGATGGCCGCGATGAACGGGCCGGAGGTGTGTGCGTCGGTCACGGTGTGCTCCAAGGGGGTCTGGAAGAAGGACGGCTCAGGCGAACGCGATGTTGTAGATACCCGCGGCGATGGCGCCACCGATCAGCGGACCGGCGACCGGGATCCAGGCGTAGCTCCAGTCGGAGCCGCCCTTGTTCGGCAGCGGGAGCAGGGCGTGCACGATGCGCGGGCCGAGGTCACGGGCGGGGTTGATGGCGTAGCCGGTCGGACCGCCGAGCGAGAGGCCGATGGAGACCACGACGAACGCGGTGATCAGGGCGCCGATGACGCCGAGGCCCTTGCCGCTGTCGTTGAGGCCCTGGGTGAGCACGGCCAGGACCAGCACGACGGTGCCGATGATCTCGGTGGCCAGGTTCTGCCAGGTGTTGCGGATCTCGGGGCCCGTGGAGAAGACGCCGAGCACCGGGCCGGGGCCCTCGATCGGCTCCTCGCCGAGGGTCTCCGGGTCCGTGAGGTGGGCCTGGAACTGGCCGTAGTAGGCCACCCAGACCAGTGCCGCGCCGATCATCGCGCCGAGCATCTGGCCCGCGATGTAGACGGGGACGTTGCTCCAGTCCCCGTCCTTGATCGCGATTCCGACCGTGACGGCGGGGTTCAGATGGGCCCCCGAGAGGGAAGCGGTCATGTAGACCGCCGTCATGACGGCGAAGCCCCACCCGAAGGTGATCGCGAGCCAGCCCGCGCCGCGGGCCTTGGAGGCCTTGAGCGTGACGGCGGCGCACACACCGCCGCCGAGCAGAATGAGTACGGCGGTACCGATGGTCTCGCCGAGGAAGATGTCGGAGGTGGACACCCGCGACTCCTTTGTCCTTCGTCCAGGGGAAGGCGAACCCCGGGTCCCTCCGGTGGTCCGCGCCCTCGTGTGAGGGCGTTGCCGGCCCTTGGCACTGTCACACCTTAGCGCCTATTGCCGTTAGGTGTTCGACAATGCCGACCGGTGAACGGAAGTTTTGCCCCCGGGTTAACAGCGCGTCAAGGGTCTGGGAAGCGAAAAACCCGCCGATAACGCGATCGTTACCGGCGGGTTCGGTGTTGTTGTACGGGCTGCCGCACGCGGTCGTACGGAGGGTGGTCGGCCCCTCCTCCCCGGGCGGTCAGAAGCGGTTGGCGCCCAGGTCCCGGGAGACCGCGCGGGCGCAGTCCCGCACCGCCGCCACCAGCTCGGGACGCAGCTCCCCGTCCGGGCAGAGCCGCTCCACGGCGCCCGTGACCGCCACCGCGCCCACCGGCATCCGCCGCCGGTCGTGGATCGGCGCCGCCACCGACGCCACGCCCTCCCAGGTCTCCTCCACGTCCGCCGCCCAGCCCCGGGCCCGCGTCATGTCGAGCAGCGACTCGAAGTCGCCGAGCCCCGTGGTCGTCCGGGGCGTGAACGCCTCCCGCTCGACCTCCAGCACCTCGCTGTGCGCCACCGGGTCGTACGCCGACAGGACCTTGCCGAGCGCCGTGGAGTGCAGCGGCTGCATGGCCCCCACCTCCAGGACCTGGCGGCTGTCGTCCGGCCGGAAGACGTGGTGCACGATCAGCACGCCCCGCTGGTGCAGCACCCCCAGGTGCACGCTCTCGCCGCTGGACCGCGCCAGGTCGTCCGTCCAGACCAGCGCGCGCGCCCGCAGTTCGTGCACGTCCAGGTAGCTGTTGCCGAGCCGCAGCAGCTCCGCGCCCAGCTGGTAGCGGCCCGAGGCCGCGTCCTGCTCCACGAAGCCCTCCGCCTGGAGGGTGCGCAGGATGCCGTGGGCCGTTCCCTTGGCGAGTCCGAGGGAGGACGCGATGTCGGACAGACCGAGCCGGCGCTCGCCACCCGCGAGCAGTCGCAGCATGGCCGCCGCCCGTTCAAGCGACTGGATGTTCTTCGCCATCGCCCGGCCCCTCACCCTTCTCATACTGTTCGACAATGCTGAACACTATCGGTCGATGCCGACCTTGCGTCACACCACACAGTGTCGGCCAAGGAGGGGCAGGACCGGGAGTCCCCGCACACAGGATGCCGTCCGGCCCGTGGGACGCCGTGTCCACCCCGGCGCCCGCGCGGTTACGCTGGCCCCGTGCGCCCTCCCCCGAGGGTGCAAAGCCGACAGCCGTCGCATCCCAGGGAGCTCATCCATGGCCTCGTTGCCGACCCCTTCCGCTGACAGCCGGAACCGCGCCGCCGCCCTCCGCGAGGCACTCGCCAGCCGAGTCGTCGTCGCCGACGGAGCCATGGGCACCATGCTCCAGGCCCAGGACCCCACCCTCGAGGACTTCCAGAACCTCGAAGGATGCAACGAGATCCTGAACGTCACGCGGCCCGACATCGTCCGTTCGGTCCACGAGGCCTACTTCGAGGTAGGCGTCGACTGCGTCGAGACCAACACGTTCGGCTCCAACCACTCGGCCGCCGGCGAGTACGAGATCGCGGACCGGATCTTCGAGCTCTCCGAGGCGGGCGCCCGGATCGCCCGCGAGGTCGCCGACGAGTTCGCCGCCGAGGACGGCCGCCAGCGCTGGGTGCTCGGCTCGATCGGCCCCGGCACCAAGCTCCCCTCGCTCGGCCACATCGCGTACGACGTGCTGCGCGACGGCTACCAGCAGAACGCCGAGGGCCTGCTGGCCGGCGGCGCCGACGCCCTGATCGTGGAGACGACCCAGGACCTGCTGCAGACCAAGTCCAGCCTCATCGGCGCGCGCCGCGCGATGGAGGCCCTGGGCGTGGACGTGCCCCTGATCTGTTCGCTCGCCTTCGAGACCACGGGCGTCATGCTGCTCGGCTCCGAGATCGGCGCCGCGCTGACCGCCCTGGAGCCCCTCGGCATCGACCTCATCGGCCTGAACTGCTCGACCGGCCCCGCCGAGATGAGCGAGCACCTGCGCTACCTCGCCCGCCACTCGCGCACGCCCCTGATGTGCATGCCGAACGCCGGCCTCCCCGTGCTCACCAAGGACGGGGCGTACTTCCCGCTCACGGCCTCCGAGATGGCCGACGCGCAGGAGAACTTCGTCCGCGACTACGGCCTGTCCCTGGTCGGCGGCTGCTGCGGCTCCACCCCCGAGCACCTGCGCCAGGTCGTCGAGCGGGTCCAGGGCCTCACCCCGCCCGAGCGCTCCCCCCGCCCCGAGCCCGGCGCCGCGTCCCTCTACCAGACGGTGCCGTTCCGGCAGGACACCTCGTACCTGGCGATCGGCGAGCGGACCAACGCCAACGGGTCGAAGAAGTTCCGCGAGGCGATGCTGGAGGGCCGCTGGGACGACTGCGTGGAGATGGCGCGGGACCAGATCCGCGAGGGCGCGCACATGCTGGACCTGTGCGTGGACTACGTGGG
>NZ_JBITXP010000038.1:0-60561 GCF_044544765.1 Streptomyces sp. NPDC053513 | reverse complement strand
GGCTTCAACGGCTCGTACAGCGGCACCAACGCCGTGCCGGCCGCCTTCAAGCTGAACGGCGTCACCTGCAACACCACCACGCCTCCCACGACCCCCCCCCCCCCCACCCCCCCCCCCCCCCCCCCCCCCCCCCCCCCCCCCCCCCGGCCGGCGCCCCCCCCCCCCCCCCCCCCCCCCCCCCCCCCCGCACCGGCTCGTGGGAGCGGTCAGCCGCTGACGGGCGCGGTGAGGGCCGGGGTGCTGACCACCTTCGCGCAGATCGTGAAGACCTTCAGGGTGCCCGGGTTGCTGGTGTCGGTGTTCGTGGCGAACGCCCACCAGCGCTCCCCGCTGATCGGCTGGGTCGCGTGCAGCAGGTACCGCTCGGCGTGCGAGTTGCCCGCGATCACGGTGGCACCGCCTCCGGTCCGGGTCTCGCCGGCGGGGCATTCGGCCGCGGCGGCGGCCCGGCCGGGGTACCGCACCGCGCAATCCGCATCCGCATCCGCACCCGCGGACAGGGCGTAGCCGTGCCAGCATGGACCCCGGGTCCAACAGGGAGGGAAATCATGGAAGTTGACGAGCGGAAACGACGCCGGTCGGACGTCCTCGACGAGACGGCGGCCACGGGCCCCGGGCGCTTCAGCGGCCCCTCGACCGGCGATGAACTGCCCATGCTCGCGGGGTTCCTGGCGGACCAGCGGGCGACCCTGGTTCTGAAGTGCGCCGGCCTCGGGGAGGAACTGGCGGCGACGTCGGCGGAACCGTCCACCCTCTCCCTGCTCGGTCTGGTCCGGCACCTCGCCGACGTCGAGCGCCGCTGGTTCCGCGAAGTGCTCGCCGGGGAGTCGGACGCGGGCCCCCTCTTCTCCTCCCCCGACTCCCCCGACGGGGACTTCGACGAGGTCTCGGCCGATCCGGCGGCCGTCGCGGAGGCCTGGGAGGCCTGGCGGGCCGCGGTGGCCTACTCCGACCGCTTCACGGCGGAGGCGCCGCACCTCGACGTCACGGGCGAGGACGAGTGGCGTGGCGAGGTCTCCCTGCGGTGGGTCCTGATCCACCTGATCGAGGAGTACGCCCGCCACAACGGGCACGCGGACCTCCTGCGCGAACGCATCGACGGCACGAGGGGCGTGTAGCCCACCCGGTTGTGACCGCACGCCCGCCGGACGGCGCCCACGTTGCGGGCTGCGCCCACCGGCGCGGCGCCCCCGTCCCCCCGTTGTGGGCTGCGCCCACCCCGTTGTGGGCCCGCGCCCGCGGTGCGGTGCCCGCCGCCGTTGTGGGCAGTCGTTCCGCTGGGGCGGAACGGGTGGGCACAACGGACCCGCGCCCTGCCGGCGCCAGAGGCTCACGTGCCTGAACCCGCACCCCGTGCACAGCGCACCGGTGGTGCGGGTCAAGGCGCGGAACGCGGAGGCGCCGCTGGAGGGCGCCGTCCCGTGTGCCCACCCGTCCCGCCCCAGCGGGACGATTGCCCACACGGAGGGTGGGGAGCCGTCCACCCGGGCGCGGGCCCCACACGGCGGGTGGGCGCCCCAGCGGGCGCGGGCCCGCGCGGGCGGGGCGGGCCCGGCGGGGAGGGGCCCCGAGGGGCCCGGGTCGCGTGTCGCCCCGTAGATCGTCCGGTTCGGGACGATCCGCGTCGGTCCGATCCTCGTTACGCTGACAGGCATGACCTCCATGGCTCCCACCCGCACCGAACCCGACCTCTCCTACCTCCTCGACCACACCAGCCACGTCCTCCGGACGCGCATGGCGGCCGCGCTCGGCGAGATCGGGCTCACCGCGCGGATGCACTGCGTGCTGGTGCACGCCCTGGAGGAGGAGCGGACGCAGGCGCAGCTCGCCGAGATCGGGGACATGGACAAGACCACGATGGTGGTGACCGTGGACGCCCTGGAGAAGGCGGGTCTCGCCGAGCGCAGGCCGTCGGCCACCGACCGCCGGGCGCGGATCATCGCGGTGACCGAGGCGGGGGCGGAGGTCGCCCGCCGGAGCCAGCGGATCGTCGACGGCGTGCATGAGAGCGCCCTCGCCTCCCTCCCCGGCGACGAGCGCGCGGTGCTGGTGCGCGCCCTCGGCCGGCTGGCCGCCGGGCATCTGGAATCGCCGGTCGAGAGCCCCAGGCCCGCCCGCCGGGCCCGCCAGCGCGCCTGAGACCCGAACTCCTCCCGTAAAAAATAGTCTGCAACAAAACCATCTGCTAGCGTCTCTCCTGTCGCCTCCGACGGACAGGAGAGATCCCCATGCCCACCGCGCCCTCCACCCCCCGCCTCGCCCTCGGCGTCCTCGCCGCCGGCATGCTGATGACGGTCCTCGACGGCAGCATCGTCACCGTCGCCATGCCCGCCATCCAGAACGACCTCGGCTTCACCCCCGTCGGCCTCAGCTGGGTCGTCAACGCCTACCTGATCGCCTTCGGCTCGCTCCTCCTCCTCGCCGGCCGGCTCGGCGACCTCGTCGGCCGCAAGCGGATGTTCCTCGCGGGGACCGGTATCTTCACCGCCGCCTCGCTCCTCGCCGGCGTCGCCTCCTCCCCCGCCGTCCTCGTCGCCGCCCGCTTCCTCCAGGGCGTCGGCAGCGCGACGGCCTCCGCCGTCGGCCTCGGCATCCTCGTCACCCTCTTCACCGAGCCCCGCGAACGCGCCCGCGCCATCGCCGTGTTCAGCTTCACCGGCGCCGCCGGCGCCTCCCTCGGCCAGGTCCTCGGCGGCGTCCTCACCGACGCCCTCGCCTGGAACTGGATCTTCTTCATCAACCTGCCCATCGGCGCCGCCACCGTCCTCGTCGCCCTCCGCGCCCTCCCCGCCGACCGCGCCCAGGGCCTGAACGCCGGCGCCGACGTCCTCGGGGCGCTGCTCGTGACCGCCGGCCTCATGGCCGGGATCTACGCCGTCGTCAAGATCGAGGAGTACGGGGCGGGTTCGGCGCACACCCTCGGCTTCGGGGCCCTCGCCCTCGCCCTCCTGGCCGGCTTCCTGCTCCGCCAGGCGAAGGCCGCGCAGCCCCTCATGCCGCTGCGGATCCTCCGCTCCCGCGACGTCGCCGGCGCGAACGCCGTCCAGATGCTGATGGTCGCCGCGCTCTTCTCCTTCCAGGTCCTCGTCGCCCTCTACCTGCAGAAGGTCCTCGGGTACGGGGCGTCCGGCACCGGTTTCGCGATGCTGCCCGCCGCGCTCGTCATCGGCGCCGTCTCGCTCGGCGCCTCGGCACCCCTCATCGCCCGCTTCGGCGAGCGGAACGTCCTGCTCACCGGCCTCGTCCTGCTCGTCGGCGTCCTCGGCCTGCTGGCCCGCGTCCCCGTCCACGCCTCGTACGCCGCCGATCTGCTTCCCGTGATGCTGCTCGCCGCCGGCTTCGGCCTCGCGCTCCCCGCCCTCACCGCGCTCGCCATGTCCGGCGCGCGGGAGGCGGACGCCGGTCTGGCCTCCGGCGTCTTCAACACCACCCAGCAGATCGGCATGGCCCTCGGCGTCGCGGTCCTCTCCACCCTCGCCGCCGCCCGCACCGAGACCCTGACGAAGGCGGGCCGCCCCGTTCCGGAGGCGCTGACCGGCGGCTACCACCTCGCCTTCGGCGTCGGCGCCGGTCTCCTCCTCCTCGCCCTGGTCGTCGCCCTCACCGTCCTCCGCCCGACCGCCGCCGCCAGGACCCGGCAGCTGACCACGGCCGCATGAGGGCCGATCGACCCGTCGCCGCCCCGCTCTTCCTCCGGACGCGGCAGCGGGTCACCGCCGCCGAGACGACCGGCGCGACGGCCCGGACCGGCGCCGCGCTCACGGAGTCGTACGGAGACACTCCGGCAGCTCCGCCTGGTGCACCAGCGCGAGGCGCGACACCGTCCGGGTGAGCACCACGTACAGCCGGTTCAGCCCGCGCGCCTCGGCCGCCACGATCGCGGCCGGTTCGACGACCACGACGTGGTCGAACTCCAGGCCCTTGACGACGGTCGCGGGCAGCACGCTCACCCGCTCCCCGTACCCCCTCACCTCCTCGGCCACCGCGTCGACGAGGTGGTCGGCCGTGACGACCCCCACCGAGCCCTCCGCCGCGAGCGCGGCCCGCACGGCCTCGTGGGCCCCGGCGGCCAGGTCCGTCGTCCGTCGGACCGTCACCTCGCCGTCCCGGCGCACCGAGCGCCCGGCGGGCACGTCGGCGCCGAGCCTCGGCAGGAGCCGGTTGGCGAGGTCGACGATCGCGGCCGGCACCCGGTAGCCGAGGGTCAGCGGCACGACCGGCGTCCCGGGCTTGCCCAGGTGCGCCAGCTGCTCGTCCCAGTCGCGGGCCGCCCACGGGGTGGTGCCCTGGGCGAGGTCCCCGAGGACGGTGAGCGAACCGAACTCGGTGCGGCGGGCGATGGCCCGGCACTGCATGGGAGAGAGGTCCTGGGCCTCGTCGACGACGACGTGCCCGTAGCTCTCGGGGCGTTCGATCAGGCCGGCGAGTTCGTCGAGGAGGACGAGGTCGGCGGCGGTCCAGCGCGCCGAGCGGTACGAGCGGGGCGGCCGCGCCCAGCGGAGGGCCGCCGACTCGGCCTCCGTCAGCACGGAACCGAACGCCGCCGGTTCCGTCAGCACCTCCGCGAGGACCTCCTCCGGGCTCGTCCTCGGCCAGCACGCGTCGAGGAACGCCGTCACCGCCCGCGCCCGCTCGATCCGCCGCGCCCAGGCCGCGCCCATCGGCCCCGAGCGGCGTTCGGCCCGGAGCTGGAGGGCCCGGACGACGCGGGCCCGGACCCGCTCGCGGCCGGTCGCGTAGGGCGGGGCCTCCGCCCGTACCGCCGAGACGATCGCGGCGAGTTCCGCCGCCGGGAGCCGCCAGTGGTACGAGCCGTCGGGGACGGCCAGGTCCTCCGCCGGGGCCGGGTCGACCCTGCCGTACAGCGCGCGGTGCAGCAGCTCCGCCATGCGGGCGTCGTGCTTGATCCGGGCCGCCGCCTCGTCGTCCTCGGCCCGGACCGGGTGGCGGGCGATCTCCTCGTCGAGGGTGGCCTGCCGGATCCCGGTCTCGCCGAGCGAGGGCAGCACCTCGGCGATGTACGAGAGGAAGGCCCGGTGGGGGCCGAGGACGAGGAGGCCGGAGCGGCGGATCCGCTGCGGGTGCGTGTAGAGGAGGTACGCGGCCCGGTGCAGGCCCACGGCGGTCTTGCCGGTGCCGGGGGCGCCCTGCACGCACAGGGAGGCGGCCGGCTCGGAGCGTACGAGGTCGTCCTGCTCGGGCTGGATGGTGGCGGCGATGTCCCGCATGGGGCCGACGCGGGGGCGTTCGATCTCCCCGGTGAGCAGGGCGCTGACCGTTCCCGTCCCGCCGTCCGTGAGGCGCTCGTCCTCCAGGGCGGTCAGGTCCTCGGTCGCGCCCGTGCTGTTCGGGGCCCAGCCGAAGCGGCGGCGGCGCAGGACGCCCTGCGGGTCGTGCGCGCCGGCCTGGTAGTAGGCGCGGGAGACGGGCGCGCGCCAGTCGACGACGAGCGGCGGGGCGGCGGGGTGCTCGGCGATCCGGCGGCGGCCGATGTGGTGGATCTGGCCGTCCTCGCGGTCGAGGCGGCCGAAGAACAGCGGGCCGGGGGGCTGTTCGCCCATCTCCTTGGCGCGGCTGCGCAGATGGTAGCCGAGTGCTTCGGCGTCGGCGCCGGAGGCGGCGACGTCCTCGCCGGTGACGACCTGCTCGGCCACGTCCTCGGTCATGCGGATCAGGGCGGCGCGGCAGGCGTCGTGGTGGGAGCGTTCGCGGGCGAGCTCAAGGTCCAGTGACGTCATTCCGTCAAGCCTAACGGAAAACGTTACCGAGTTACATTTTTTACTCAGTTGCAGGCGGGGTCAGTACGGCAGCCCCTCCCGCAGCGACCGGAACGCCGCCTCCGCCGCCGCCACCGCGTCCCCCGCCACCGCGTCCACCGCCTCGCCGGCCGCCAGCCGCGCCACGTTCTCGTTCGCCAGGACCCGCAGCACGGCCGTGATCTGCCCGGCCGCCAGCCGCGCCGGCAGCGGATCGCCGCCCAGCGCCCGCGCGAGGACCTCCTCCGAGCGCTGCTGGTAGCCGTGGATCCCGGCGAGCAGGGCCGGCGTCCCGTACAGGAGCCGGTGGTACGCCAGGACCTCCGGCACGTCACAGAGCCCGGTCACCGGATCGCGCCGCTCCAGCCCGTCCAGCAGGTGCTCGTACAGCGCGTCGAGCGGCGCCGTGCCACGGGCCCGCCCGGCCTCCACCACGCGCGCGGACTCGTCCTCGTGATCGGCGAACCGGTGCAGGACCAGGTCCTCCTTGGCGGGGAAGTACCGGAAGAGGGTCGGCTTCGAGACCTCGGCGGCGGCGGCCACCTCCGCGACGGACACCGCGTCGAAGCCCTTCTCCAGGAAGAGCGCGACGGCCGCGTCCGACAGCGCCTGCCGGGTCCGCGCCTTCTTCCGCTCGCGAAGACCGGCCGAGCCGGTCACACCGTCCTCCGCCACCGGGCGCCTCCTTCGTAGGACGCCATCCTAGGACGCCCTCCCGACGGCCCCCGGCCTCAGAATCCCGGGGCCTCGGGCCTCAGAAGAGGTCGGGCGAGAAGGGCCGCAGCGAGGTGCGGAACAGCAGGTCGGCACGGGCGGCCGCGCCGGACGTCAGCTCCTCCACGCGCCCCAGCCGGGCCAGCCGCACCGCCGACTCGTCACCGAACGCGAGCGTGCCCACCTCGGCGACGTCGAGGGCGAGATCGGCCGGCGCGGCCGTACGGACACAGGCCGCGCCCGCCGGGGAGGCGTCCAGCCGGAAGCGCCCGCCCGCGAGCCCGTCGGCGTCCCGCACCTCCAGGACCAGGCTTTCCTCCACCGGATACGTCCGGCCCTCCAGGACCCGGACCACGTCCAGGACCCGGACCCACAGCATGTCCGCGTACGTCAGCATCCTGGCCGCGCGCGGGTCGGGCAGCAGCAGCGGCAGCGGGTCGTCGGGCGCCCGGTAGCCGGAGCGGACCGTGGCGATCCAGTCGATCGAGCAGAGGTAGTGCCACAGGGCGCGCTCGGCGGCCGGGGTGACGGCGATGAGGTCCCGCACGGTCGCCGTGTTCAGCGGGAGCTTCGCGTCGTCCCACTTGTCGTCGGCGGTGTACGCCACGTACCCCTCGACCTCACCGGACTCCGACCGGTACACCGCGTAGTACGGCTCCCGCCACGGGGCGATGCTCTGGGGGACGAGACCGGTGCCCCGCTCCCAGTCGCGCCTGCTGCGGTTCGTGACCCCGGCGCGGACGCCGGCCAGCCGGCGGTGCACCTCGGGACCCACCTTGCGGATCTCGTCGCCGTCCGCCAGATCGATCCGGCCGCCGTCCTCCGGCCGGCCCGAGCGGCGCGGGTCGAGACCGGCCCGGTTCACGTCGACGCTCCATTCGGCGGTCCAGCTCGCCGGACCGAAACCGAACCGCCCGTAGATCGGGTACTCGGCGGCGATCAGCGTCGCGACCGCGTCGCCCCGCTCCTTCGCGGCGGCGAGGTCCGCGGCCATCATCCGGCTCAGCAGCCCGCGCCTGCGGTGCGTCGGCGCGACCGTGACCTGGGTGATCGCGTCCGCGGTCAGACTGCCCCCGCCGACCGTGCTGACCTCCTGCCGGAAGGACCGGAAGGTGGCGACGATCCGGTCCCGGTCGAAGCCGCCGAGCGTCCGCGCCAGGTCCGCGTGGGCCAGCCGGTCCGCGGCCTCCTCGTCGGAGACGACCGGGACCTTCAGGAACCCGGTGCGCAGCGACCGCTGCCAGTCGGGGAACTCGGACTCCGTCACCGCACGCACGTCGACAGTCATCCCCCGACCCTACGCACGGCACGACGGGCCCCGCACCGGGTTTTCCCGGCCCGGCGGCAGCGCCCGGCCCCGGCGGCAGCGCCCGTACCAGCGACAGCGCCCGCCCCGGCCGCGGCCCTCCGCCGGATCCCCCGTCCCGTACCGCTCAGGCCAGCAGGTCGTCGACCTGGGCCTCGCCCTCCCGGTAGCGGCGGGCGATCTCCGCGCTGCAGTCGTCGGCGGTCCGCTGGAGGTGCTGGCGGCGCCGCGAGACCTGCTGTTCGTACCCCGCGAGCCTGCCCATCGCCGCGTGCAGCTCGTCGTCCGTCCGGGCCG
Organism: Streptomyces sp. NPDC053513; assembly: GCF_044544765.1. Lineage (NCBI taxonomy): Bacteria > Bacillati > Actinomycetota > Actinomycetes > Kitasatosporales > Streptomycetaceae > Streptomyces > Streptomyces sp. NPDC053513. The sequence goes on along the minus strand of NZ_JBITXP010000038.1, from coordinate 52,488 downwards.
TCAGGTCCGACAGCTCGACCTCCGACAGCATCTCGGCCGCCAGCCGCCGGTACTCCTCGCCGCGCGGGGTCGACAGCGTCACGTGCCGCGCCGAACTGCGGTGCCGCGAGGGCACGTCGGCGAGGATCTCGGAGAGCCGGTCGAGGACCGGGGCCTCCGGATCGGTCCGCCGCGCCAGCTCGGCCCGCAGGATGTCGATCCGGCCCTGGAGCATCCGGCGCACATAGCTCAGGTCGGCCTCGTCGCTCTGCGCGTCCCGGCGCAGCGCCCGCAGCTCGGGCAGCCGCAGGGCGCCGAGGTCGGGCCGCGTCCGCTCCGCCGGGTCGGCGCTCCGCTGCACGGGCGGGCGCGTCGCGGGCCCTCCGCCCGGTCCCCCGCTCCGGGCGCAGGAGCGGATCAGCGGTACGGGGCCGGACGGCGTCGGCCCGGTGCCAGGTGCACTCATGAGAATCGTCCCCTCGACCGGTGCGGTCGGCCGCACCGCCTCACACGCATGGTGCCACCCTGCACGCACGCGTGCAGGCGCTCTGCACCCGTTCGGCCCCTCGTCCTTCGGCCCGCGGCCCGCTCGGTAGGTTGGTGCGCATGCGAGCAGTGGTGCAGAGGGTCGACGGCGCGAGCGTCGTCGTCGCAGGGGAGACCGTCGGGGAGATCACCGGCGAAGGGCTGTGCGTCCTGGTCGGGGTGACCCACGACGACACCCCGGAGAAGGCCGCCCAATTGGCCAGAAAGCTCTGGTCCGTCCGGGTGCTGAACGACGAGAAGTCGTGCTCCGACGTGAACGCGCCGCTGCTCGTCGTCTCCCAGTTCACCCTCTACGGAGACGCCCGCAAGGGCCGCCGCCCCACCTGGAACGCCGCGGCCCCCGGCCCGGTCGCCGAACCCCTCGTCGACGAGGTCGTCGCCCGGCTCCGCGAGCTGGGCGCCCACGTGGAGACGGGCCGCTTCGGAGCGAAGATGCGCGTCTCCCTCACGAACGACGGCCCGTTCACGGTGCTGCTGGAGGTGTGATCAGGGCTCGACGACGGTCTCCTGCGCGGCGGCCGTCGTCCCGGCGATCAGCGGAGCGTCCACCGGCACGTTCCGCTTGACCAGGGCCAGGGCGATCGGGCCCAGCTCGTGGTGGCGGACGGCGGTCGTCACGAAGCCCAGCTGCCGTCCCTCCTCCCCGTCGGCCGCCAGCCGGACCGGGGTCCCGTGCCCGGGCAGCAGCACCTCGCTGCCGTCCAGGTGCAGGAAGACCAGGCGGCGCGGCGGCTTCCCCAGGTTCTGCACCCGGGCGACGGTCTCCTGGCCCCGGTAGCAGCCCTTCTGGAGGTGGACGGCGCTGCCGATGAGGCCGACCTCGTGCGGAATGGTCCGGTGGTCGGTCTCGAAGCCGAGCCGCGGCCGGTGCGCCTCGACCCGCAGCGCCTCGTACGCGAGGATGCCGGCGGCCGGCCCGTGCGAGGCCGCGAAGGACTCCAGGTCGGCGCGGGGCAGGAACAGGTCGCGGCCGTGCGGGGTCTCCCGTACGACGACGCCCGGGGGCACCTCGGCGATGGAACCGGCCGGCAGGTGGACGACGGCGAGGTCCTCGGTCCGGTCGGCGACCTCGACCCGGTAGAAGAACTTCATCGACTCCAGATACGCGACGAGCTCGGCCCGCGTCCCCGGCTCGACGTGCGCCCACACCGTCTCGCCGTCGTCGACGAGGTACAGGGCGTGCTCGATGTGCCCGTTGGCGGAGAGGATCAGCGCCTCGGTCGCCCGCCCGGGCGGCAGCTCGGTCATGTGCTGGGTGACGAGCAGGTGCAGCCAGCTCAGCCGGTCGTCGCCGGAGACGGCGATGACGCCTCGGTGCGAGAGGTCGACGAAGCCGTCGCCTTCGGCGAGGGCGCGCTGCTCGCGGAACAGGTCGCCGTAGTGCGCGGCGACACCTTCGTCGCGGCCTTCGGCGGGGACGGCGCCGGGCAGGGACAACAGGGGGCTCTTCATGCTGTAGAGCCTACGACTCGACGGCGGCGTCCTCGCCGGAGTCCTTGTTCGAGCCCTTGCTCGAACAGTCCCGGCACCGGCCGAAGATCGCGAAGTGCTTCATGTCCGTCTCGAACCCGAAGGTCTCGCGGAGCTTCCCCGTGAACTCGGCGGCCACCTCGACGTCCGCCTCGATCACCTCGGAGCAGTCCCGGCAGACCAGGTGCAGATGGTGGTGCCGGTCGGCGAGGTGATAGGTCGGGGCCCCGTGCCCCAGATGCGCGTGACTGACCAGACCCAGCTCCTCCAGGAGCTCCAGGGTCCGGTACACGGTGGAGATGTTCACCCCGGAGGCCGTCCTGCGGACCTCGCCGAGGATGTCGTCCGGGGTGGCGTGCTCCAGCCTGTCCACGGCTTCCAGGACAAGCTGACGCTGCGGCGTCAGCCGATAGCCGCGCTGCCGCAGATCGCTCTTCCAGTCGGTGCTCACCACGCCCCCCAGTGTACGGAGGGCGCGGCGCGCCACCCGGTGTGTCTAACGGAAGAAGGCGATGCCGTCGTCCGGCATGTCGGGCAGGTTGCGGGCCATCTCCGCGACCTCCTCCGGCGTGACGACCTTCTTCAGGTGCGCCGACATGTACGGGCGGAGCGGGACCTCGGGGGTCGCCTTCTCGCCGACCCACATCAGGTCGCTCTTCACGTAGCCGTAGAGCCGCTTGCCGCCGCTGTACTCGCCCGAGGCCGCGGTCCGGGCGACCGCGTCCGTCGCCAGGTCGATCTGCGGCTTCTGGTCGGCGAGCTCGCCGTACCAGATCTCGACGATGCCCTGGTCACGGACCATGACGACCTCGACCTTGCGGTCCTTGTCGATCCGCCAGTAACCGCTCTCGCTCTCCAGCGGACGGACCTTGTTGCCGTCGTTGTCCAGGACCCACGAGTACGAGTGGTACTCGATGAAGTCCCGGCCGTCGTGGCTGAACGTCACGGACTGGCCGAAGTTGCACTTCTCGGCGCCGGGGAAGTCGGACACGCCCGCGCCCTCCCACGTACCGAGCAGGAACGCGAGGGGGACGAGGTCCGGGTTGAGGTCGGACGGGATCTCGATCATGAGCAGCTCTGGCGTTCTCTAGAAGTGGTTACCGCTGGCCCTGGTACAGCTTCTTCACGGTCAGACCGGCGAAGGCGATCACGCCGACGGCGACCAGGACCAGGAGGGTTTCGAAGAAAGCGATCACGGGGTGCTCCTCGTCTGAGCGGGGAAGGCGGAACGGGCCGGACCCCAGCTTAGTGGGCTGGGGTCCGGGCCACTCGGTGAGGTGGGTCTCGCGGACGGTCAGCCGAGGAGCTGCGCCTGGAGGGTGACCGTCTGCCGGAACGGCACCGCGAGCGCCCCGCCCTTCCGGGTCTGGGTGACCACCGCGAGGGTGTCCCCGGCCTGGACGTAGGCCCAGCGGGTCTGCTCGGCGCCGTACGGCGGCTGCTCCTGATAGGCGTAGACGGAGACGTACGGCACGTCGGCGCCCTGGGCCTCCAAGTCGATCTCCGCCGACTCGACCCCGTCGGGCAGCCGGCTTTCCTTGATGACCTCGCCCGTGAGCTCGTTCTTGAAGTCCCCGTCCCTGAAGTCCTCCGAGAACGCCACCGAAGCGAACCGCAGCAGGTGGATCCGGGTGGTCGTGCCGTCCGGCATGGTCCAGCCGCGGGCGGCGACGTGCCGGAGCGCGGAGTCGGCCAGCTCCTGCTTCAGCTCGCCCCGGTCCTTCTCCTTCATCAGCGCCAGAGGGGAGTCGAGCCCGACCCAGCCGCCGTCGAGCTTCGGGTCGACCGTGGCGCCCGCCGGAGCGGGCAGCAGGAGCTTGCGCAGGTCGGCGTGGTGGATCTCGCCCTCGTTGCCGTCGGTGAACGGCCGGAGGGCCCCCTCGGGCAGCGCCGGGAGGGCGAGCTTCGGATACTCCCAGCGGCCGTCGGACTCGGTCGCGAGCCCCGGGACGTCGGTGCGCTCCATGGCCGTGATCCCCAGGGCCGTACCGGTTCCGACGGCGCCGCAGACGAGCACGGCGGCGGTCCAGCGGGCGATGCCCCGGAGCAGGGGCTTCCGGGACTTCTTCGGCTCGGCCGACGCGGCCTCGGGAGCGGCCTGCGACTCGGGAGCGGCCTGCGGCACGGCCCCGGCCCCCGGCTCGGAAGCGGGCTCGGCCGCCTCCCGCGCGGGGACGGCCGTCTCGGTCTGCGTCTGCTCGGTCATACGTACTCCCCCGGGGATGCAATGTGGTCGAGCTGCTGCGTCAGCAGCTTCGCCACGCCGGCCTTGTCGAACGGCTTGGCGCCCGCCGCCCTCATCGTGACGAGGACCTCGGAGTCGTACGCGAGGCAGACCATCTGCTCCAGCGCCGCGGCCCGCTCCTCCTTGTCCGACGAGTCGACCGTGGGCTCCATGTAGCAGACGGCGTTCCGGTGGCCCTTCACCCGGGGGCCCTTCGGGAACTCCAGGATGTCCATGACCTCCTTGCGGATCCGGTAGCTCGCCTTGATCTGCTTCTCGTCCTTCATCCGCGCGAGTTCGAACGTGACGACGACGTCGCTCTCCTGGTCGGCGAAGGAGCGGACCCCGATGCCCTCGATGCCGAGCTTGTCGACGTCCTTCTCGAACGCGCGGCGCTTCCTCCCGGACAGCCCCTTGCCCGCCTGCTTCATCAGCGCGGTGGCCTCGGCGGCGCCGAGCTCGCCGTCGTTCCCGTACAGCTCCTCGTCGGGGCCGAACTCGTACCCCTCCGGCAGCGGCAGCAGGAGCTTGCTCAGCGGCGTGCCGGCCTTGCCGCGCGCGAGGGCCGCGGCCGGGTCCTCGTCGCTCCGCGCGGTCTTCTCCGTCTCGCCCCACAGCCGCGTCGGCGCGGTGCGGTCGGCGGAGGAGACGGTGACGGCGGTGTACGCGACGCCGCCGCCGATCAGGCCGAGGGCGACCGCGGACGGCAGGACGACCCCGAGCAGGACCCGCCGCACACCCCGCTTCCCGGACCTCTGGTCCACCACGGGCTCGGTCACGTCGTTCCGGTCCTCACTCACAGGCGCCCCAGCTGTCGCTCGGCCAGCGAACGGATCTCCTTCTCGGAGATCTTCTCGGTGTCGCCGACGAAGATCTCGACGGCGACGTCACCGCGGTGGAAGTAGGCCCTGGCCTCGTAGAAGTCCAGGTAGCCCGCCTTCCGCTCGACGGGGAAGAGGTAGTAGCGGCCATCGGACGAGCCCTTGAGCTCTTCGCCCTCGTTGCCGGCGTACTTCTCGTGCGGCATGTAGTCCTGCTGGCCCTCGATGTACTCCTGCGCGCCGCGCACGTCGTTCGCGCGGTACTGGACCAGCCGGATCTCGACCCGCCGGTGGCCGCCGGTCATCCAGGACTCGGCCGCGACCCGGCGCAGGCCCAGCTCCAGCTGGTGGTCGAGGGCGCGGCCGGGCCTGGTGAACGTCGAGGCGAACGCGCCCACCGGCATCCAGCCGTTGCTGGTGCCGTGGTCGAACTCGTCCTTCCTCGCGCCGGCCGGCTTGGGCAGCAGCAGCTTCCGCAGGTCGCCCTGCGCCTTCGCCTGGCGGTCCTCCTTCGCCGGCAGCGGCGCCGGTTCCTGCCCCTTCGGCAGCGGCTTCGCCGGGTAGGCGAGGCCCGGCTGGTTCAGCGGGGGGAGCGCGGTCGGCTCGCGGTCGGCCTGGACGCGGTAGCCGACGGCGGTGCCGCCGACGAGGCCGACGACGGCGGCGACGGCGATCAGCCCGAGGGTGCGGAGGCCACGGCGGCGCGGGCGGTGGACCGGAGGTGCGGGTTCCGCGACCGCCTCCGGGTCGGGTGGTGCCGTCGTGTCCGTGTTCCGGACGGTTTCTTCGATGCTCAAGGAGCCCCCCACGAGACCTGAAGCGCGGATTCCGTCACCCGCGCACCCAGCTGACACGTGAGGGACGCATGAGGTTGCAGTGCCGCGCATTACAGTTCGGCATATGGCGAAGAAGCTCGTGATCAAGGTGACCGCAGGGGCCGACGCCCCCGAACGCTGCTCCCAGGCCTTCACGGTGGCCGCCGTCGCCGTCGCCAGCGGCGTCGAGGTCTCGCTCTGGCTGACCGGCGAGTCCTCCTGGTTCGCCCTCCCGGGCCGCGCGGCGGAGTTCGAACTCCCGCACGCGGCGCCCCTGCCGGACCTGATCGACTCGATCCTGGCGGCCGGGCGCATCACGCTCTGCACGCAGTGCGCGGCCCGCCGCGAGATCACGGAGAAGGACGTCCTGGACGGCGTCCGCATCGCCGGCGCGCAGGTCTTCGTCCAGGAGGCGACGTCCGACGAGACCCAGGCCCTCGTCTACTGATTCCGGCGCGCCTCTCGCACCGCTCGGCCCCAAGGGGCCTCCCGGGCTTCGAGGCGCTGCGTCGGCCTCCGGCCGCCGACTCCGGAGCGCCGCCCGCTCAGGGCTCCCGGCGCTTCTTGCCGTCCAGCTCGTCCCACCACTCGTCCGACTTCGGATCGCCCGAAGGATCGTCCCACCAGCGGTCCTCCGGGCCCCGGCGGTTCGCGACCATCGCGGCGATCGGGGGGATGACCATGGCGACGACGCACATGCCGATGGCGACCGGCATGGAGAACAGGCGCACGACGGCCCAGGCGCCCACGAAAAGCACCAGGCAGACGCCCATCATCCAGAAGTAGACGCGCCGACGTCGTGCGATCACCACTTCAGCGTACGACCGGACGGGCCCCGCGTCACCGACGACCGGAGCGCGGAGAGGAACAGACCGGAGGGCCGTGCCTCAGGTCCTGGAATAGGCGTCCAACCCCCCAGGAGGCACGGCCCTCCGGCCGTTCGATGGGACTTCGCGCCGCGTCCACCCCGACGGGCGGGGTCCGGCGCGGCGTCTCGAAGCCCGTGAGGCGCCCCGGCGCCGAGCGGCGCGAGGGGCGCGTCAGGGAATCAGACCGCGATGGCCACGTCCGTCAGGCTGCCGGCCTCGGTGACGACGACCTTGCGGTCGGCCTGGGCGCCGGGGACCAGGGCGCGGAGGGTCCACTCGCCGGTCGCCGCGTAGAAGCGGAACTGGCCGGTGGCCGAGGTCGGGACCTCGGCGGTGAACTCGCCGGAGCCGTCGAGGAGGCGCACGTAACCGGTGACGGGCTCGCCGTCCTTGGTCACCTGGCCCTGGATGGCCGTCTCACCGGGCTTGAGCGTGCTGACGTCGGGGCCGCCGACCTGAGCTCCACACATGTTCTCTGTCCTGTCCTGAAGAAGTGGGGTTACTTGTTGGCGCCGAGCTCGATCGGCACGCCGACGAGGGAGCCGTACTCGGTCCAGGAGCCGTCGTAGTTCTTGACGTTCGGGACCTCGAGCAGCTCGTGCAGGACGAACCAGGTGAGCGCGGAGCGCTCGCCGATGCGGCAGTAGGCGATGGTGTCCTTCGCCAGGTCGACCTGCTCGGCCTCGTAGAGGGCCTTGAGCTCGTCGTCCGACTTGAAGGTGCCGTCGTCGTTGGCGTTCTTCGACCACGGGATGTTGCGGGCGCTGGGCACGTGGCCGGGGCGCTGCGACTGCTCCTGCGGGAGGTGCGCCGGGGCGAGCAGCTTGCCGGAGAACTCGTCGGGCGAGCGGACGTCGACCAGGTTCTGGGCGCCGATCGCGGCCACGACGTCGTCGCGGAAGGCGCGGATCGAGGCGTCCTGGGGCTTGGCCTTGTACTCGGTGGCCGGGCGGGTCGGGACCTCGGCGACGAGGTCGCGGGAGTCGAGCTCCCACTTCTTGCGGCCGCCGTCGAGGAGCTTGACGTCCTGGTGGCCGTAGAGCTTGAAGTACCAGTAGGCGTAGGAGGCGAACCAGTTGTTGTTTCCGCCGTAGAGGACGACCGTGGTGTCGTTCGCGATGCCCTTGGCCGAGAGGAGCTTCTCGAAGCCCTCCTGGTCGATGAAGTCGCGGCGGACCGGGTCCTGCAGGTCCTTCGTCCAGTCGATGCGGATGGCGTTGCGGATGTGGTTCTTCTCGTAGGCCGAGGTGTCCTCGTCGACCTCGACGATGGCGACCTGCGGGTTGTCGAGGTTGGCCTCGACCCAGTCCGCGTCGACCAGGACGTCGCTGCGAGCCATGCTGTTCTCCTCCGGGGCAGTGTGCGGGGGTGTGCTGCGGTGGTGCGGGTGTGTGGTGCGGTACGCGTCGTCGCGTGCGTACGGACAGCGGACGCGCGTACGGCTCTGCACAGGGCGGCCCCGACGTCGGTCGGCGAGGACTTCGGTCGACGGGCCTGGGGGATACGGGAGTTGGCGTCCCGCTCAGACCGAGCGACAGAGCATGGCGGCGACGCGGCACAGGTCTACTGCCCGCCGCTTCGTGAGTTCCGCCTGTCGCTTCATGCCCTCGATCGTAGGGACGGACAGGCGGCCGTGTCACCGGTGTGTCGTATTTTGAGACGCGATCGTCCGAGATGCGAGACGTGATCACGGTACGAGTCGGCTCCGGACGCCTCCGCGCCGAGGTGTCCGCTTCGCCTTCTGCGGATCGGACGGACCCGTCTCAGCATGTGGCCAGAAGGGGCCGTCCGGGCTCCCGTCAGCCCGCCAGGGCGACGTCCTTGCCGGTCACGGTGACCGCCAGACCGTCCGGGCGCGGCTCGACCTTCTCCACCTTCATGCCGGCGATCAGACCGATCGGGCGCTCGAAGTCGGTGCGCGCGCGGACCAGGTCCTCCACGCCCGGGATGCCGGCGCCCGGCACCTCGTCGGCGCGGACCCGGATGGTGTCGCCGTGCACGACGGTCACCGTGGACAGGACCGAACGGGTCAGGGAGCGGCCCAGGATCTCCACGCTGCCGGTGACCTTCACCTTGCCGTTCCCGCCGTAGGCGACGGTGGCCTCGCGGTCGGAGGCGGCGGTGAGGTCCGCGTACGAGATGAGGGCCGTGCCGCTCGCCGAGCCCGCCTTCGCGCCCGCCCAGTCGCCGGTCACGGTCACGTCCCGCAGGGCCACGGTGAGCTCGCCGACCCGGACGTCCTTGTCGCCGGCCTTCGCCCGCACGCCGGTCGCCCTGACGTCGACCTCGTCGAACCGCTTGTCCGCGACCTGGGTGAGGAAGGGGAAGCCCTTGATGTCGACCTCGATCGAGTCGCTGGTCGCGGCCGAGAGCTTGACCCGGCTCGACGCCTCCGACTCGGCGTACGCCACGGCCAGCCGGTCGATCCCGACGAGGATCCCGCCCAGCACGACGGCCACGATCAACAGAATCCGCAGTGCTCGCATGGGCTTCGCGTCCCCCCGTGATGGTTCTCGTAAAACTTCCGGCCCCCCGACACAAGATCGACGTGTCGGGAGGCCGGTTGGTTCCCGTGTGCGGGACGGGCCGAGGTCAGACCAGGGCGCGGCCCAGCAGGTAGACGGCGGGCGCGGCGGCGGTGAGCGGCAGCGCGACGCCCGCGGTCATGTGGACGAACCGCGACGGGTAGTCGTAGCTGGCCGCCCGCAGGCCGACCAGGGCGCAGACCCCGGCCCCGAGGCCGAGCAGCGCCCCGGAGGTGCCCAGGTCGGTGAGGCCGCCGGCCGCGATCCCGGCGCCCGCCGAGGCGAGCAGGGCGGCGATCAGGGAGACGGGTCCGGGCAGCGGGAGCGCCCGGGCGAGGACGGCGGCGGCGACCGCGACCCCGCCGACGACCACGGCGTCCGGGGCGGCGCCGAGGTGCCCGGCGGCGACGACGGTCAGGGCGGCGGAGGCGATGGTGGCCATCAGGCCGTACATGCGCTCGTCGGGGTCGGCGTGGCTGCGCAGCTGGAGGACGAGGCAGAGCAGCACCCAGACGCCGAGGGTGCCCAGGATCGCGGCGGCCGCGTGCTCCCGGCCGGTGGCGAGCAGGGCGGCGTCGGCGACGAGGCCGCCGAGGAAGGCGAGGGCGATGCCCTGCCGGGCGGGCCACATGCCGTTGAGCCGGAACCAGCCGGCGGCGGTGAGGCCCTGGAGCAGGACGAGCGGGACGAGGAGCCCGTACGAGCCGAGGGCGGCGCCGCCCGCGAGCAGCAGGCCGAGGACGGCGGTGAGGGCGGCGGGCCGCATCCCGGGCTCGATGATCGGCGAGCGGCCCTCGGCGCGGGCGCGCTGGGCGTCGGTGAGGCGGGTGTGCCCGGAGGTGGTGGGCGAGGAGTAGGCGGGCCCGGCGTCGGCCGCGGGGGCGGCAGGCGCCCCGGGGTCTGCCGCCGGTGCGGGCGCGGGCTCGGCGAAGGCCGCCGGTGCGGGCGCGGGCTCGGCCACGGGCTCCGCGTAGTACGCGGCGGGGCTCCCCTGCGGCGGGTACGGCTCGTACGGCTGCTGCGGGTACGGCTGCTGCGGCTGCTGCGGGTACGGCTGCCGCTCGTACGGCTCCGGCGTCCCGTGGCCCGCGGGGGCCTGGTGCTGCGGCAGCGGTGCGGCCTGCGACCGGACAGGGGTCTCGGCGGCCTGTGCCTGGCCCTGGGCCCGGGCGGCCTGGATCTGGTCGTACGAGACGGCCGGCTGGTACGTGGTGTCCCAGGTCTGGCCCTCCCACGTCTGCGTGACGTCGGCGGGGGCCTGCCCGTTCGCGTCGGCGTTCGCGTACGGGTCGTACTGCTGCCCGCCGTAGTGCTGGTCGTTGCTCATTGCTCTGGGGTTCACCCTCCTGCGAACGGGGGGAGCACCTCGACCGTGCCGCCCTCGGCAAGCCGTACCGTCTCATGGCTCCGGGTCCCGACGGGGTCTCCGTCGACCAGGAACGAGCACCGCTTGAGGACCTGGACGAGCTCGCCCGGGTGCTGCGCGCGGGCCGCGTCGAGTGCCTCGGCCAGGGTGTCGGCGGTGTACGGCTCCTCGGCGACACCGGCGGCGGCCTTGGCCGCGGCCCAGTAGCGGATGGTTCCCGCTGCCATAGCGGCGCTCCCTTCGTTCGTGTGCGCGCCGCCCCCCATGATGGGCCATGCGCGCGTGGACCCGGTCCGAAGGACAGGCCCTACGCGCGCGTGAGCCAGTCCCCCAGCCGGGCGAGCAGCTTCTCGTCGGCCGCGTTCTCGGCGTGGCCCATGCCCCGCTCCAGCCAGAGCTCCGCGTCGCCCGCGGCGGCCAGCATGCGCGGGTGGTCGAGCGGGAAGTACGGATCGCGGTCGCCGTGCACGATCAGCAGGGGTGTCGGCGCGATCAGCGGAACCGCCTCCACGGGAGACAGGGGCACGGGGTCCCAGGCCCTGCTGTCGATCCGGGTGCCGAAGCCGTACCGCCCGACGAGGCGGCCCGCCGGCCGGGTGACCACCCAGTGGAGGCGGCGCATCGGGGCCGTGCCCCGGTAGTACCAGCGGGCGGGCGCGGACACGGCGGCCACCGCGTCGGCGCGGCTCTCCGGCCCGCGCTCCAGGGCCGCGTGGCGCAGGACCACGGAGCCGCCCATGGAGAAGCCGAGCGTCGCCACGCGCGCGTGGCCGAGGTCACGGGCCCAGCGGACGGCGGCGGACAGGTCGAGGACCTCCCGGTCGCCGACGGTGGAGCGGCCGCCGGAGCGGCCGTGCCCGCGGAAGGAGAAGGTGACGACGGCCGTGCCGCGCTCCGCCAGGACGCCGGCGGCGCGCCGGACGGCGGGCCGGTCGGCCGAGCCGGTGAAGCCGTGGGCGAGGACGACGGCCGTATCGGTGACACTTGCCCGTGAGGGTTCGTAAACCGCCTCGATCCGGACACCGTCATCGGTACGCAGCATCGCGCGCCGGGGCGCCCGGGGATGGACGGAAGTGAGCGAGGAAACATCCACCATGTGAAATCGGCCCTCTCCCTCGGAACTCATGTCGGCTATTCTGCTGCCAGAGGATCCGGGCAACGCAGCCCCCGGGTCCTTTTGTGTTTTCCGACCGTTGTTACGGATGGATGAACAAAAGCTCTCGGGGCGCGAGAGCCGCACGTGAGCACACGTAGACGTCCTCGCAGGGACCGAGGAGGAACCGACGTCATGGACGAGCGAACGACGCACCACGGACCGAAGACGACCCGGACAGGTGGTAGGCGATGAGTTCACTGCTGCTCCTGACCAACGCCCTCCAGCCGTCGACCGAGGTGCTCCCCGCCCTCGGCCTGCTGCTGCACAACGTCCGGGTCGCCCCGGCCGAGGGCCCCGCCCTCGTGGACACCCCCGGCGCGGACGTGATCCTCGTCGACGGCCGGCGCGACCTCCCGCAGGTGCGCTCGCTCTGCCAGCTGCTGCGCTCCACCGGGCCCGGCTGTCCGCTGGTCCTGGTCGTCACGGAGGGCGGTCTCGCGGCCGTCACCGCCGACTGGGGCATCGACGACGTCCTCCTCGACACGGCGGGCCCCGCCGAGGTCGAGGCGCGCCTCCGGCTCGCGATGGGCCGCCAGCAGATCGTCTCCGACGACTCCCCGATGGAGATCCGCAACGGCGACCTGTCGGTCGACGAGGCGACGTACAGCGCGAAGCTCAAGGGCCGGGTCCTGGACCTGACCTTCAAGGAGTTCGAGCTGCTCAAGTACCTGGCCCAGCATCCGGGCCGGGTCTTCACGCGCGCCCAGCTCCTCCAGGAGGTGTGGGGGTACGACTACTTCGGCGGCACCCGTACGGTCGACGTCCACGTGCGGCGGCTGCGGGCCAAGCTCGGTCCCGAGCACGAGTCGCTCATCGGCACCGTCCGGAACGTCGGCTACCGCTTCGTCGCGCCCGAGAAGGTGGAGCGGGCCGCGGAGGAGGCCCGCGCCAAGGAGGGGGCCCGCGCGGGCGGCCGCGTCAAGGGCGCCACGGAGGGCGTCACCCTCGCGGAGGACAGGGACGTGGCGGATGCCACAGTGCGACCTGCCGGTAGGTAGGTCGCCCCGCGTAGACTTCCGCGCGTGGCCAAGGTGACGCGGGATGACGTAGCTCGACTGGCAGGTACTTCTACCGCGGTCGTGAGCTACGTCATCAACAACGGACCCCGGCCGGTCGCCCCGGCCACGCGCGAGCGTGTCCTCGCCGCCATCAAGGAGCTGGGCTACCGGCCCGACCGGGTGGCCCAGGCGATGGCCTCGCGGCGCACCGACCTCATAGGCATGATCGTCCCCGACGCCCGGCAGCCGTTCTTCGCCGAGCTGGCGCACGCGGTCGAGCAGGCCGCCGCCGAGCGCGGGAAGATGGTCCTCGTCGGCAATTCCGACTACCGCACCGAGCGCGAGATCCACTACCTGCGCGCCTTCCTCGGGATGCGGGTCTCCGGACTGATCCTGGTCAGCCAGGGCATGAGCGAGCAGGCCGCGAGCGAGATCGAGGCCTGGGACGCGCGCGTGGTGCTGCTGCACGAGCGGCCCGAGGCGATCGACGACGTCGCCGTCGTGACGAACGACATCGAGGGCGCCCAGCTCGCCACCCGGCACCTCCTGGAGCACGGCCACCCGTACGTGGCGTGCCTCGGCGGCGTCCCGAACACCCCGGCCGTCGGCGACCCGGTCGCCGACCACGTCGAGGGCTGGCGGCGCGCCATGCAGGAGGCCCGCCTGTCGACGGAGGGCCGGCTCTTCGAGGCCCCGTACAACCGGTACGACGCCTACCAGGTCGCGCTCAAGCTGCTCGCGGGCCCCGAGAGGCCGCCGGCCATCTTCTGCTCCACCGACGACCAGGCCTTCGGCGTCCTGCGGGCCGCCCGCGAGCTGCGCATCGAGGTGCCGACGGAGCTGGCGGTCGCGGGCTTCGACGACGTGAAGGAGGCGGCGCTCACCGATCCGCCGCTGACCACCGTCGCCTCGGACCGGCCCGCGATGGCCCGGGCGGCCGTGGACCTGGTCCTCGACGACTCGGTCCGGGTGGCCGGCTCGCGCCGGGAGCGCGTGAAGCTCTTCCCGTCGGCCCTGGTCGTCCGCCGCTCCTGCGGCTGCCACGAGTAGCCGCGCGGGCCCGTCCTTATACGGGACATACAGGGTTCTGTCGGGCTTCTCAGCCGCTCCTCAGACCGTTCTCATGTACGGCTCCGAGAGTCATAGCCATGACGGACTTCCAGGAGCAGCAGCCGCAGCAGCCGTACCACCCGCCGAGGCCGCCGTACGAGCCGACGCAGCAGATGCCGGGGCCGTACGAGGCGACGCAGCCGATCACCACCGAGCCGGGCACGACCGTCTGGCCCTCGGGCGGTCACGTGCCGCCGCCGGTGGACCCGCCCCTCGTCGCCGCCGTCCCCGCTCCGGTCCCCGCGCCGCGCCGCCGTGCCAGGCGCGGGGTCGGGCTCATGGCGGCCGTGGCCATCGCGGCCGCGGCGGTCGGCGGCGGCACGGCGACGCTGGTGCAGCACCTCACCTCCGACACCCCGGTGAGCGCCTCCGCCCCCGTCGTGAGCGGCACCAACGTCTCCACCGGCACCAAGGGCACGGTCGCCGGGGTCGCCGAGGCCGTCTCCCCCTCCATCGTGGAGATCTCCGCGACCTCGAACTCCGGCAGGTCCACCGGTTCGGGCGTGATCATCACCTCCGACGGCGAGATCGTCACCAACAACCACGTGGTCTCCGGCGCCTCCCAGGTCGCCGTGCAGCTCAGCGACGGCAAGACGTACCAGGCCGAGGTCGTCGGCACGGACCCCGACAAGGACCTCGCCCTGATCAAGCTCAAGGGCGCCTCCGGGCTCAAGGCCGCCACGCTCGGCGACTCCTCGAAGATCAGGGTCGGCGACGAGGTCGTGGCGATCGGCTCCCCCGAGGGCCTGACCGGCACCGTCACCAGCGGCATCGTCTCCGCGCTCGACCGGGACGTGACCGTCGCCAAGGACGACGGCGGCCAGGACCAGCAGCAGGGTCAGCAGTGGGACCCGCGGCAGGGCTGGCCGTTCGAGTTCGGCGGGCAGCAGTTCAACGGCGACACCGGCTCGTCGAAGACCACGTACAAGGCGATCCAGACCGACGCCTCGCTCAATCCGGGGAATTCCGGCGGCGCGTTGATCAATATGAACGGCGAGATCATCGGAATCAATTCGGCCATGTATTCGCCCAGTTCTTCGAACGGCTCCACCGCCGGAAGCGTCGGCCTCGGATTCGCGATCCCGATCGACACGGTGAAGGCCGACCTGGACGGTCTCCGCTCGGGCGGTGGCAACTGAGCGCGTGGGACGCTGATTCCATGACGGGACAGCCCTTGCCGGGACAGCAGAACGAAGCCGAGCGCATCCTCATCGTCGACGACGAGCCCGCCGTGCGGGAGGCCCTGCGCCGCAGCCTCGCCTTCGAGGGGTACGCGACGCGGGACGCCGTCGACGGCCTCGACGCGCTCGCCGCGATGGAGTCGTACGCCCCCGATCTCGTCGTCCTCGACGTCCAGATGCCCCGCATGGACGGGCTGACGGCGGCCCGCCGGATCCGGGCCGCCGGCTCGACCGTGCCGATCCTGATGCTCACGGCCCGGGACACGGTCGGCGACCGGGTCACCGGTCTGGACGCCGGCGCGGACGACTACCTGGTGAAGCCCTTCGAGCTGGACGAGCTGTTCGCCCGCATCCGGGCCCTGCTCCGCCGCAGCTCCTACGCCTCGGCGGCCGCCGCCTCCCCCGCCGAGGACGACGTCCTGGCCTTCGAGGACCTGCGGATGAACCTGGCCACGCGCGAGGTGACCCGGGGCGGACGGACCGTGGAGCTGACGCGGACCGAGTTCACGCTCCTGGAGATGTTCCTGGCGCACCCGCGCCAGGTCCTGACCCGGGAGCAGATCCTGAAGGCCGTGTGGGGCTTCGACTTCGAGCCCAGTTCCAACTCGCTGGACGTGTACGTGATGTATCTGCGGCGCAAGACCGAGGCGGGCGGCGAGCCGCGCCTCGTCCACACCGTACGGGGCGTGGGCTACGCGCTGCGCGGAGGAGGCGGGGAGTGACGGGCCCCCTGGCGAGTGCCCTGCGGAACCCGACGGCCTGGTTCCGCTCACGGCCGCTGCGCTCGCGGCTCGCGCTGCTGACCGCGGCCGCGGTGGCGTTCGCGGTGGCGGCCGTCTCGCTGGCCTGCTGGTTCGTGACGCGGGCGCAGCTGGAGGCCGAACTGGACTCCTCGCTGAGCAGCACCCGCCTGGACGCGGACGGCGTGCAGCAACTGCTCACGATGTGCCGCCAGGGCACGACGCCACCGCCGGCGGCGGGCTCGTACACGGTGCAGGTCGTCCTCGCCGACGGCAGCGTGTGCACCTCGGGCGAGGCCACGATCCCGGTCGGCGCCGCCGACCTCGCGGTGGCCCGGAAGCAGCTGAAGGACGTCCTGCACACGGTGAAGGACGACGCCGGGCGCGAGATGCGGGTCTACACCTACCAGCAGGACGGGCCCGTCGGGCTCGCGGTCTCCCTCGCCCGCCCCCTCTCCGAGATCGACAACTCGATGTCCACGCTCCGCTGGGTGCTGCTCCTGGTCTCCGGGATCGGCGTCGTCGGCGCGGGCGCGGCCGGCCTGTGGGTGGCGCGGACCGGGCTCGAACCGGTCAACCGGCTGACCGGCGCGGTCGAGCACGTCGCCGCGACCGAGGACCTGACGGTCCGCATCCCGGTGGAGGGCGAGGACGAGATCGCCCGTCTGTCGCGGTCGTTCAACGCGATGACGGCGGCGCTCGCGAGCTCCCGGGACCGGCAGGCGCAGCTGATCGCGGACGCCGGCCACGAACTCCGCACGCCCCTCACCTCGCTGCGCACGAACGTCGAACTGCTCGCGCGCAGCGAGGAGACCGGCCGGGAGATCCCGCCGGACGACCGGCGGGCCCTGATGGCCTCGGTGAAGGCGCAGATGACGGAGCTGGCCGCGCTGATCGGCGACCTCCAGGAGCTGGCCCGTCCGGACGCGGTGCAGCCGGGCCCCCTGGAGGTGGTCCCCCTGCACACGATCCTGCGGACGGCCCTGGACCGGGCGCGACTGCGCGGCCCGGAGCTGACCTTCGTCACGGACCTCGCGCCCTGGTACGTACGGGCCGAGGCGCCGGCCCTCGAACGGGCCCTGGTGAACGTCCTGGACAACGCGGTGAAGTTCTCGCCGCCCCGGGGCACGGTCGAGGTGAGCCTGATGCGGGGCGAGCTGACCGTCCGCGACCACGGCCCCGGCATCGCCCCGGACGAGCTCCCGCACGTCTTCGACCGCTTCTGGCGCTCCCCGTCGGCCCGCAGCCTGCCGGGCTCGGGCCTGGGCCTGTCGATCGTGGCGCGCACGGTCCAGCAGGCGGGCGGCACGGTGTCGCTGGAACCGGCGGAGGGCGGCGGCACGGCGGCGAGACTGCGCCTGCCGGGGGCACCGACACCGCCGCCGGAGCTCTGAGAAGCGCCTCAGTTGTGCCGGAGCAGCGCCTCCACCAGCCCCGCCCTCGTGTCGGGGAAGTCCAGGGGCACGATCCCGAGGCCGACGCGTCCGGCGAGTTCGGCGCCGTCCAGGAAGCCGTGCACCCACGGGTTCAGCCGGTCGGAGTTCCAGCGGGGCGGGAGGTAGGCGGAGGTGCTGACGAAGTTCACGTAGAGCCGGCCGGGCTGGGCGACGGCGGTGCGGAACTGGGCCTGGATCTTGGGGTACTTGGCGTCGGGCAGGGCGTTCCAGTCGTCCTGGACGGAGAAGACCGCCGGGTCGGCCCACCGCAGCCCGGGGAGGCCGCCGTTGTCGGCGAGCAGCACGACCCGCCCGCGGGCCTCGCCGAGCAGGGGCAGGGCGTCCCCGATCCGGAAGAGGGGGCGCCAGCCGCGCCGGTCGAGGTAGTCGTCGAAGACGGCGCGGAAGGTGGCGTCGGACTCCTCGGAGTACTCCTGCTTGACCCGCATGAGGACGGTCTCGGAGGGGTGTGCGGCGAGGAAGTCCCGGCAGGCGACGAGGACGTCGCCGAACATCATGTTCTGGTAGGAGGCGCCGTGGTGGATGGCGAGGGACCCGCCGGTCACCCGGCACCGCACGTCCAGGAACCGGACGCCGCTGTCCAGCTGCTGGGCGATGGTGGTGTTCTGGCACTCGCTCCAGGGCCCGCCGTACCGGGCCCCCGAGTCGTGCGTGCCGGGGATGGTGAGGCGCCGCAGATCGGTCCCGTCCCCGTGCGCCCCCATCCACGCGCGCGTGTCCAGGGCGGAGGCCTCGGGGGCTCCCACGAGCAGTGCGGCTCCGGCGGCCGCGGCCGTCGCGAGGAATCGTCGTCGGTCCATGGCCCCGGACTATGGCAGGCACACGTCAACTTCACCAGAAGGCGTACGGAAAAGGGGCGGCGCACCGTCGGAACGGTCCGCCGCCCCCCTCGGCCCTACGGGGTCACTCGGTGACGGTGAACGCGCACCAGGGCGTCCAGGCCGAGGCCTCGTTGCCGCCCACCGTGCGCAGGCGGAACCGGTATCCGCCCGGCTTCAGTTCGCCCGCGCCGAGAGCGAGGTTGAAGACCATGCCGTTCGGCCAGATCTTCTCCGTCCTGGTGAGGAACGCGGCCCCGCCCGGCCCGGCGACCTCGAAGGTGGCCTTCAGGGCGTGGTAGCTCCTGTTCTTGCCCGCGTCCTTGCCGAACTTCACGGGCGAGGCGGCGAGTGCGCCGCCGTTCGCGCCGGAGATCACCGGGGTCGGGCCGTTCTCGCAGAACTGCGCCTGCTCGTACGGTCCGGCGAAGACCCGGAGAGTGCCCGGCACGGTGGGCTCGACCTGCGATCCCGTCGCGTTCGTCGCGCTGACGACCGCGACGGTGGCGAGCGCGGCGGCCACGCCGGCGGTCGCACCGATGCGTCGGAGATGCTTCCTGTTCACGGGAGGACCATCCTTTCCGGGACTAGCGCGGGACGTAGTAGAGGTGCGTGCGGCCGTCGTAGCCGTTCGCACAGCCGTAGGAGCTCCAGATGAGCTGGTTGTAGACGTTGTCCGCGCCGTAGTCGTCGCAGTAGTACCAGGAAGCGCTGGCGCCGTCGTAGTAGTGCCCGACGGTCGTGGCGCCCATGGGCTTGATCAGCCATTCCTTGCCCACGGTGGCGAGACGGGGGCTGCTGTACACGGGCGTCTTGTCGCTGTAGCTCGTCGGGCCGTACGAGTTGTTGATGATCTGGCCGGCGGCCTTCCGACCGGTCGCGACGCCGAGGTCGCCGTCCCACTGGTAGTGCACCCCGAGGTAGACCCGGCTCCGGGCGTCCTCGGTGGCCGCCGCGCTGAAGCTGGTGAAGGTGCGGGTGACCCCGACCGCGTGCGGGTCCTGGGTGGTGCCGGTGAAGGAGATGGCGTCCGTGCCGAAGAACTGCTTCATCGACTCGGCCCAGGCTCCGGCGAAGGTCGCGTGCCCGGAGACGTACGCGGGGAACGGCGGGCTGAAGTGGTTCCCGGCCGCGTCGGCCGAGAGCGGCTGCCAGGAGCTGTTCTGCGCGGTGTCCGGGTTGCCGTCCGTATCGGCCAGCCTGATGGCGCTCTCGGGCCGCCACAGATCGATGGGGGTCTGGTACTTCTGGTCCCAGGCGGAGATGCCCGCGTCCGCCATCGAGGCCGCGACCAGCGCGAACAGCTGGACGTTGGCGAGCTCGTCGAGTCCGCGCTGCGTGGAGACGATCCGGGTGTGGGTGAAGAGCTGGCCCGGCGGCTTGTAGGTGCCGTTCAGGTCGTTGGCCCAGAACCAGGCGATCTGGGTCTGCTCGGGGGTGCGTGTCGCGCTGTCGGCCGCGCCGAGCTCGGCGACCTCCTTGAACTGCGCCGTGTAGGCGGGGCTCTTCAGCAGCTCGGGCATCGTCGCGATCCCGGCGGGCGGCTGCGGACGCAGGTCGGCCGCCGTGGTCTTGATGTGCGTCCACGGGTAGTCGCCGTAGTCGACGAACTTCTTGACCTTGCCCCAGTTCGGATCCGCCGCCGGACCGGAGCCCGTCGGCCGCCACTGGCCGGGTTCGGTGCCCGGGGTGTACGGGGTGGTGTCCTGGGATCCGTCGCCGGTACGACGGGTGATCATCGCCGCGGCGGCCTTCTCGCCGACGCTCTTGCCCTCCGCGGTGGTCGCGTCGACCGGCTCGCCCGTGCGGGCCGCCGTGAGGTAGGGGGCGAAGTCGAGCGCGGGGAAGGTGGACTTGAGGACGTTGTAGGCGGCGTGGTCGATCGCCGCGTCGACGTCGGGGGCGACGCCGGCCTTCACGCCGATGCCGGGGGTGTAGAGCGCCCCGATGCAGTTCTCCGGCTTGAATCCGCCGCTGCTGTGACAGCGGCTGGCGTTCGCGGCGTCGTACATGGCCAGGTGCATCATGGCCCCGGACCGCGCCAGGGGGCCGGGGGAGCCGCCCGTGGCGACGTAGGCGTCGAGCAGCGCGTCGTTCCAGTAGAGGACCCGGTCGCCCACGGTCGAGGCGGCGTGTGCGGGCGCGGACACGCCCAGGGAGGCGAGTAACAGCACCAGGGCGAGGGTGAGGGAGCGTCTGACGGGGTGTTTCACGGTCTTGCCCTCCAAGAATCATGGAAGTTGATCGTGCACCGACAAGATCACAAGCAGCATAGGGTCACCCTTCCGCCCGGGTCCCGGCTTCGGAGTGAAAGGCGGGTGAACCGTGCGACCTGCGCCGTAACCGGCCTTCGCGCAGGAAGCACGGGACCCCGCCGGGCCGTGACGGTCCGGCGGGGTCCCGGTGCTGCGTTCCGGAGGCCGGTTACGGCTTCGGGGGGTTCACCACGGTGATGCGGTCGGCCGCGGGCACCTGCAGCGGAGCGGCCGCCGAGGAGTGGGCCGCCAGGTAGGCGTTGAAGACGTCCAGGTCCGAGGCGCCGACCAGCTTGTTCGTGCCGGTGGCCAGGGCGCCGAAGCCGTCGCCGCCGCCCGCGAGGAACTCGTTCATCGCGACGCGGTAGGTCTTCGCCGGGTCGATCGCCTCACCGTTCAGCTTGATCGTGCCGTCGACGACGCGGTCCGCGCCCGTCTTGGTCATGTCGAGCGTGTAGGTCAGGCCCTTCGAGACCTGGAGGATCTTCACCGACTTCAGGTTCGAGCCGCTGACCTGCTGCTTCAGCGCGGTGATCAGGTTCGCGCCGGTCAGGTCGACCACGTTCATCATGTTGGTGAAGGGCTGCACGGTGAAGGTCTCGCGGTAGGTCACCACGCCGTCGCCCTCGCTGCCGGACGCCTTGTAGACGAGGTCGGAGCGGATGCCGCCCGGGTTCATCAGGGCCAGCTGCGCGCCGCCCTTGTCCGCCGGGGCGAGGGCCTCCAGCTGCGCGTCGGCGATCACGTCGCCGAGCGGCTTCTCGTACGCCGTGGAGCCGCGGCCGTTGATGTCGGCGGCGACGAAGCCCTGCGGGCGGTTGGCGATCGGGGCCGCCAGCGTGTTCCAGTCCCCGATGAGCTTGGTCATGTCCTCGGCCTTCGGCACGTCGCGCGAGACGACGTGGTTGGCGGAGGCGACGGCCGTGCGCACGATGTCCTTGGTGGCGCGGTCGTACGTCAGCGTCGTGTCCGTGTACAGCTTGCCGATCGAGGCCGCCGAGGTGACCAGGCGCGGGTTGCCCGCCGGGTCGGGGATGGAGCACACGTACGCCTGGTGGGTGTGGCCGGTAACCAGCGCGTCGACCTGCGGCGAGACGTTCCTGGCGATGTCGACGATCGCGCCGGACACGCCGTCGCCGTCCCCGTCGCCGTCCCCGTCGCAGTTGTAGTTGTACGCGTCCGAGGCCGGCATGCCGCCCTCGTGGATCAGGGCGACGATGGACTTGACGCCCTTGCGCTCCAGGATCTTCGTGTACTTGTTGATCGTCTCGACCTCGTCGCCGAACTTGAGGCCCTTGACGCCCGCGGCGGTGACGACGTTCGGGGTGCCCTCCAGGGTCACGCCGATGAAGCCGATCCGGACGCCGTCCTTCTCCCAGATGAAGGTGGGGTCGAGGATCGGCTTGCCCGTCTTCTCGTCCGTCACGTTGGCCGCGAGGTACGGGAAGTCCGCGCCCTGGAAGGTCTTGCCCTCGACGTAGCAGCCGTCGGTCGGGTGACAGCCGCCGTTCTGCATGCGGGCCAGTTCCATCGCGCCCTCGTCGAACTCGTGGTTGCCCACGGAGGTGACGTCCAGGTCCAGCTTGTTGAGCGCCTCGATGGTCGGCTCGTCGTGGAAGAGCCCGGACAGCAGCGGCGAGGCGCCGACCATGTCACCGGCGGCGGCGGTGATGGAGTAACGATTCCCCTGACGGGCCTGGCGCAGGTGCGTGGCCAGGTACTCGACGCCGCCCGCGTCGATCTTCTCGGTGGTGCCGTCCTCCTTGACCCGGATGACCTGGCCGGAGCTGCCGGCCGGCGGCTCCAGGTTGCCGTGCAGGTCGTTGAAGGAGAGCAGCTGGACGTCGACCATCCGGCCCCATCCCTTGCCGTTCGTCCCCTGCCCGGCGGCGAACTGATCCCCGGCCGCCCCGGCCGACGGCATCGTGGCGACGAGCGCCCCGACGGTCGCGATCCCCGCGCCGACGGCGAGAATTCGCCGTGCCGTCTTGTTCTTCCTCGGTGTCGCTGCCATCTCTCCCCTAGTCCCCTTGCCCCGTTTCGCGGGCCTTGATCTGCTCCCCCGTTGCGCGTGCAGCCTAGAGTCAACGCGCGTAGCGCAACAGGGGGGAGCCGGTTACAAGACAGTTGCCTCTTGCTGACGAGGTGTCGCCGTAGGCTCATAGCCATGACTTCCGACACGGTGCCGGCCCTCGAACCGGGACGGCAGATCCACACGTATGACGAGCTCACCCCCGAGCAGGTCCAGGACGTACTGGAGCTGCTCGCGGCCGCCGACCAGGCCGACGGCATGCACGCCGTGTCCGAGCAGGGGCGGCTCTATCTCCGCAACGGCAGGCGCGAGGGCGTGCGCCACTTCCTCCTCACCGTCGGCCCCCGCCTCTACGGCTACGCCCAGCTGGAGGAGACCGACCCGATCGAGGCCCCGGCCGCCGAGCTGGTCGTCCACCCCTCCCACCGGGGGCGCGGCCACGGCAGGGCCCTCGGCACCGCCCTGCTCAACGCCTCCGGCAAGCGGCTGCGCGTCTGGGCGCACGGCGGCAAGTCGGCGGCCCGCCACCTCGCCCAGGTCCTCGGCCTGACGCTCTTCCGCGAGCTGCGCCAGCTCCGCCGGCCCCTGACGCCGCTCGACATCCCGGAGCCGGTGCTGCCCGAGGGCGTCACCGTCCGCACCTTCGTCCCCGGCCAGGACGACACGGCCTGGCTCGCCGTCAACGCCGCCGCCTTCGCCCACCACCCGGAGCAGGGCTCGCTCACGCAGCGGGACCTGGACGACCGGATGGCCGAGCCGTGGTTCGACCCGAAGGGCTTCTTCCTCGCGGAGAAGGACGGGCGGCTCATCGGCTTCCACTGGACCAAGACGCACGCCGAGGAGCAGCTCGGCGAGGTGTACGTGGTGGGCATCCTGCCGGACGCCCAGGGCGGCGGCCTCGGCAAGGCGCTGACCGCGATCGGCCTGCGGCACCTGGCGGCGCAGGGGCTGCCGACGGCGATGCTGTACGTGGACGCGGACAACAAGGCGGCGGTGCGGGTCTACGAGGGGATCGGCTTCACGACGCACGAGGTGGACCTGATGTACCGCACGGAGTCGTGACCGGCCCGTACCGCACGGAGTCGTAACTCCTCTCGGGCAGGGGGCGGTTGACACCGCCCCCTGCTTTCCACCACCCTTTCACTACTTGATTAGTGAAAGGGTGGTGGAAGGGATCGTGGTCGAATACCGCATCGACCGGCGCAGCGGCGTCGCCACCTACCTCCAGATCGTCCAGCAGACGAAGCAGGCCCTCCGGATGGGCCTCCTGGAACCCGGCGACCGACTGCCCACCGCACGAGAAGTCGTCGAAGCGACGGCCATCAACCCCAACACGGTCCTCAAGGCCTACCGCGAGCTCGAACGCGAAGGCCTCGTCGAGGCCCGCCGCGGCCTCGGCACCTTCGTCCGCGCCACCCTCGGCACCGGCCCCGCCGACTCGCCCCTCCGCGGCGAACTCGCCGACTGGGCCCGCCGGGCACGCGCCGCCGGACTGGAGCGGGAGGACGTGGCCGCACTCTTCACATCCGTACTGAAGGAACACTTCGAGGGGGACGACGACCGATGACGAAGGACACCGCCCTGGAGGCCCGCCTCCTGGGCAAGCGATACGGGGGAAGGGGGCGCGGCTGGGCCCTGCGGGAGTGCGACTTCTCCCTCCCCGCCGGCCGGATCTGCGCCCTCGTCGGCCCCAACGGCGCCGGCAAGTCCACCCTCCTCGCCCTCGCCGCCGGCCTGCTCCGCCCCACCGAGGGCACCGTCCTGGCCCCGGCCCGCGAACACCTCGCGTACGTCGCCCAGGACAAGCCGCTCCACCCCCGCCTCAGCGTCGCCGACACCCTGCGCATGGGCCGCGAACTCAACCCCGGCCGCTGGGACGACGCCGTCGCCCGGCGGATCGTCGACGGCGGCGGCTTCTCCTCCGACACGCTCGTACGGCACCTCTCCGGCGGCCAGCGCACCCGCGTCGCCCTCGCGCTCGCCCTCGGCAAGCGCCCCGAACTGCTCCTCCTCGACGAGCCGATGGCCGACCTCGACCCGCTCGCCCGCCACCAGCTGATGGGCCTGCTCATGGCCGACGCCGCCGAACACGGCACCACCGTCGTCATGTCCTCGCACATCCTCACCGAGCTGGAGGGCGCCTGCGACCACCTCCTCCTGCTCCACGGCGGCCGGGTCCGCCTCGACGGCCCCGTCGACGAACTCCTCGCCGCCCACACCCTGCTCACCGGCCCCATCGCCGACCTCGCCCCGCACACGGTCGTCGAATCCCGCACCACGGGCCGCCAGCTCACCGCCCTGGTCCGCCGCGAAGGCCCCGTCGAAGGCCCCTGGGAGACGACGGAACCCTCCCTGGAGGACCTCCTCCTCGCCCACCTCCGCACCACCGAAGCCGCCACCGAAGGAGCCCCGGCATGAGCACCCTCGCCCTGAAGGGCCCCTACTGGGTGACGGTCCGCCAGTACCGGCGGACCCTGTGGCTGGCGGTGGCGGCGGTGGCCGCGTCCCTGACGGTGATCGGAGGGCTGCGGATCTGGGACGCGCAGACGCCGGACCGCGTCCTGGCGGACGGACAGCGGTTCGCCGCCGACGAGAACAAGGGCTACGAGCTGCTGCGGCTGGCCCTCGAGTACGGCGGCTTCTACCTGGCCCTGCTGCCGCTGCTCGTCGGCGCCCTGGTCGCGGGCCCGCTCGTCGCCCGCGAGTTCGAGTCGGGGACGTACCGGCTCTCCCTCACCCAGTCGGTGAGCCCGGCGGCCTGGCTCCGCGCCAAGATCCTCACCGCGACCGTCGTCGCCCTCCTGACGACGATCGCCCTCATGGGCGTCTTCCGGATCGGGTGGAGCCGGATGGCGGGCGCCTGGTACCAGAAGTGGAGCCCCGGACCGTACGCGGCCACCGGCGTCGTCCTCCTCGCGTACGTCCTCGCGGCCGTCGCCGTCGGCGCCCTCATCGGCCTGCTGATCCGCCGCACCCTCGTCGCCATGGCGGCCACGGGCGTGTTCATGGGTGTGGTGCTGGCCGCCCTGGGCTCGTACCGCTGGTCGTTCCTGGCGGTCAGGACGGTCACCGGCGCGACCGACGCCACGTTCCCGGAGACGGCGGAAGGCCTGGTCATGGAGAAGGGCCTGATCACCTCCTCCGGCGCCCGTTTCGACGAGTACACCTGCTGGAAGGAGGCGGCGGAGACCCCCGGGGTGGACCGCGTCGAAGGCCTGTGGGCCAAGGTGGAGACGCAGTGCCAGGCACGGCACCACGTCACCGGCCAATACGTCGACTACCACCCCTCCTCCCATTTCTGGCCCACCCAGCTCATCGAGTCCGGCATCCTCCTCGCCCTCGCCGCCCTCGCGGCCTACGCCGCCTTCCGCGTGCTGCGCGCCCGGCTCCCGTAGCACCGTCCCGGACGACACCCGCGGGGAACACCCGTAGCGGACACGCGTAGACATACCGGGGGCGGGCCCCCGCCAAGGGCCCCGCCCCCGATTCCCGTACGACATGTCGTCGTTACCGGCCATTCAGACGCGCTTGCGACGCTCACGCAATGAAGCGCTCCGTGCCCGTTCTCCCCAAGGGGAGACTTCCCTCCCCCACGGCCCGCTCCGACGCGCCCGACCACCCCTTCGCGCGGAAGAATGGGGTCATGAGCCAGCAGCCCGCCGAGGTCCCGGTCCAGTCCTCCGCCACGCCGTCCGCCCCGTCGTCCGGAACGGCGTCCACCGCGCCGTCCCTCGGTTCCCTCACCGCGCACCGCGCGCACGTGGTGAACGGGACCGTCGTGACCGACATCGCCCCCGACCTGGACTCCGATCCCGACACGTACGAGGGCGGCGACGCCCCCGGCGGCGAACTGCCGCAGGGTCGTTTCCTCGACCGGGAGCGCAGCTGGCTCGCGTTCAACGAGCGCGTCCTCGAACTCGCCGAGGACCCCACGACCCCCCTCCTCGAACGGGCGAACTTCCTCGCGATCTTCGCCTCGAACCTCGACGAGTTCTTCATGGTCCGCGTCGCCGGCCTGAAGCGTCGCATCGCCACCGGCGTCGCCACCCGCTCCGCCTCCGGCCTCCAGCCCCGCGAGGTCCTCGACCTCATCTGGACCCGCTCGCGCGAGCTCATGGCCCGGCACGCCGCCTGCTACCAGCAGGACGTCGCCCCGGCCCTCGCCGACGAGGGCATCCACCTGATCCGCTGGCCCGAGCTCACGGAGAAGGAGCAGGCGCGGCTCTTCACCCTCTTCCGGCAGCAGATCTTCCCGGTCCTCACCCCGCTGGCCGTGGACCCGGCCCACCCCTTCCCGTACATCTCCGGCCTCAGCCTCAACCTCGCCGTGGTCGTGCGCAATCCGGTCAGCGGCCACCGGCACTTCGCGCGCGTGAAGGTGCCGCCGCTGCTCACCCGCTTCCTGGAGGCCTCCCCGCAGCGGTACGTGCCCCTGGAGGACGTCATCGCCGCGCACCTGGAGGAGCTGTTCCCCGGCATGGAGGTGCTGGCGCACCACATGTTCCGGGTGACCAGGAACGAGGACCTGGAGGTCGAGGAGGACGACACCGAGAACCTGCTCATGGCCCTGGAGAAGGAGCTCATGCGGCGCCGCTTCGGGCCCCCGGTGCGCCTGGAGGTCGAGGAGTCCATCGACCCGTACGTCCTCGACCTGCTGGTGCGCGAACTGAAGATCTCCGACGCCGAGGTCTACCCGCTGCCCGGCCCGCTCGACCTCACCGGCCTCTTCGGGATCGCCGGGCAGGACCGGCCCGAGCTGAAGTACCCGAAGTTCGTCGCCGGCACCCACCGGGACCTCGCCGAGGTCGAGTCGGCGTCCGCGCCCGACATATTCGCCGCGCTGCGCGAGCGGGACGTGCTCCTGCACCACCCGTACGACTCCTTCTCCACGTCCGTACAGGCCTTCCTGGAGCAGGCCGCCGCCGACCCGGACGTCCTCGCGATCAAGCAGACGCTGTACCGGACCTCCGGCGACTCCCCGATAGTCGACGCCCTCATCGACGCCGCCGAGTCCGGCAAGCAGGTCCTCGTCCTCGTCGAGATCAAGGCCCGCTTCGACGAGCAGGCCAACATCAAGTGGGCGCGGAAGCTGGAGGAGGCCGGCTGCCACGTCGTCTACGGCCTGGTGGGCCTCAAGACCCACTGCAAGCTCTCCCTGGTGGTACGTCAGGAAGGCGAGCTGCTCCGCCGCTACTCGCACGTCGGCACCGGCAACTACCACCCGAAGACGGCCCGGCTCTACGAGGACCTGGGCCTGCTCACCGCCGACCCGCAGGTCGGCGCCGACCTCTCCGACCTGTTCAACCGGCTCTCCGGCTACTCCCGCCGCGAGACGTACCGCCGCCTGCTCACAGCCCCCAAGTCGCTCCGCGACGGGCTGGTCTCCCGGATCACCAAGGAGATCGCGCACCACCGCGCGGGCCGCCCGGCGTACGTCCGCATCAAGGTCAACTCGATGGTCGACGAAGCGGTCATCGACGCCTGCTACCAGGCCTCGCGGGCCGGCGTCCCCGTCGACATCTGGGTCCGCGGCATCTGCGCCGTCCGCCCCGGCGTCACCGGCCTCTCGGAGAACATCCGGGTCCGCTCGATCCTCGGCCGCTTCCTGGAGCACTCCCGGGTCTTCGCCTTCGGCAACGGCGGCGAACCCGAGGTCTGGTTCGGCAGCGCCGACATGATGCACCGCAACCTGGACCGCCGGATCGAGGCCCTCGTACGGGTCTCCGACCCGGCGCACCGGGCAGCGCTCACCCGGCTCCTGGAGACCGGGATGTCCGACACCACCTCCTCCTGGCACCTCGGCCCCGACGGGAACTGGACGCGGCACGCGACCGACCCCGAGGGCCGGCCCCTGCGGCACGTCCAGGAGATGCTCATCGACGCGCGGAGGCGCCGGCGTGCACAACCCTGACCACTCGCAGGACGTCACGGCGGGCGAGGTCCTGGCCCCCTACCTGCACGCACGGGCCGCGGACTTCCTCCGCGGCCTGCGCCTGCACACCGAGAGCGGCTCCGACACGGCCGGAGCGGAGGAGGCCGCCCGTACGCTGCGGGGTGCGGCCCGCCGGATCGGCGGCACCCTCCACACCTTCCGGTCGCTGCTCGACACGGCCTGGGCCGACCGGCTGCGCACGGAGCTGGCCTGGCTCTCCGGGACACTGGCCCTGGAGCAGGCCTGCACCTCCCGGCTGGTCCGCCTGGTGGACGCGCTGTCCCGGCTGTCGAACGGCGGGGGGCCGGTGCCGGCGGCCAGGGGTACGGAGGGCGGCACGGGCCTCACCGTCGGCGCCGCCCGCGCCGGCGCCCTGCTCGAACGCCAGCTGACCCTGGCCCGGACGCGCGCCCACTCCGCCTCCCTCCAGGCGCTCGGCTCCGCCCGCTTCCACGCGGTCGCCGACGCCGTCGCCCTCCTCGCCTCCGAGGTGCCGCTCGGGCCGGCGGGCTCGGCCCCGGCCATCGAGGTCATCGACGCCCCCGCCGAACTCGCCGAACGGCGCCTCCTGGACGCGGTCGCCGCGCTCCCCCTCGCCCGGGCGGCCCACCCGTACAACGCGGACGCCCTCGCGCTGGCCGCCGGCGAGAGCCAGGACGCGCCCTGGCACCAGACCCGGCTGCTGCTGCGCCTGCACCGGTACGCCACGGAAGCCCTGCACACCGGCGGCGAACCCGACGCCCACCTGTACGAGGCGGCCAGGGCCCTGGACCGGCACCGCGACGCGGCGGAGGCCGCATCGGCGGCGGCCGCGGCGGCCCGCACGCCCCGCATCGCCCCGGCGACGGCCTACGCCCTGGGCGTCCTCCACGCGGACCAGCGCCACGAGGTCGAGGCCGCGCGCTTCGCCTTCCAGCAGGCCTGGCGCACGACGACGGCCCCGGTCCCGTGAGCGAGGACCGGAGCCCGATCCTGGCGGCGGGCTGCGTCCTGTGGCGACCGGCGGTTTCCGGCCACGGCATCGAGATCGCCCTCGTCCACCGGCCCAAGTGGGACGACTGGTCGCACCCGAAGGGCAAGCGGAAACGCGGCGAGACGGCGGAGGCGTGCGCGGTGCGCGAGGTCCTGGAGGAGACGGGGCGGCGCTGCGAGCTCGGCCCGCGCCTGCCGACGGCCCGCTACACGGTGGACGGGCGGCCCAAGGAGGTCGCGTACTGGTGGGCCCGGGCCCTGGACGGCGGCTTCGTCCCGACGAAGGAGATCGACGCGCTGGTCTGGCTCCCCCCGGCGGCGGCCCGCCACCGCCTCACCCACCCCAGAGACCGCACCCTCCTGGACACGGCCCTCCCCACCCCCCACCCCTGACCGCCCCGCGCACCCGAACCCGCCGCCCTCCCCACGCGCCCCACACCCGCCAGGCCGGCGCCCCCACCCGCCCGGGGCGCACCCCTGCCGGGCGGCGCCCCTCCACCCACACGGGGCCCGCGCCCGGCTGGGCGGGCTCCCCCTGCCTGTGCGGGCCGCGCCCGGCTGGGCGACTCCCTCCCGCCATGTGGGACCCGCGCCCGCCGGGGCGGCGCCCCCGCGTGTGGGGCCCGCGCCCGGCGGGGCGGTGCCCCCGCGTGTGGGACCCGCGCCCTGCGGGGCGGTGCCCCCGCCCACCCGCCGTGTGGGCAATCGTCCCGCTGGGGCGGGACGGGTGGGCACACGGGACGGCGCCCTCAGCGGCGCCTCCGCGTCCCGCGCCCTGACCCGCACCACGAGCCGGGTGCACAACCCAGTGCGGGTCCAGGCACATGAGCCTCGGGCGCCGGCAGGGCGCGGGTCCGTTGTGCCCACCCGTTCCGCCCCAGCGGAACGACTGCCCACAACGGGGGGCGCGAGGGGCAGGCACCGCCCCGCGGGCGCAGCCCACCACGGCGGGCACCGCCCCGGCAGGCGCAGCCCGCAACGGGCCCCGGCGGGCGCCCGCCCACCCCGGGCCCCGGCAAAACCCGCCCGCCCCGGAACCCCGAGCCGCCGCCGCCCGCCCCAGGGCCCCGCACCCGCCCTTCCGGCACGGTTCACTTCCCGTTCACCCTCCCCCGCCGACCGCTTCACCTGTTCTGCCTAATTTCGGCCGTACACGGTGCAAGGAGCACAACGACGCACCGACCAACCGACACACGCCGCCGTAGAAACGGTCGGGACACACGGTCCGCGACTCCGCCCCGGGCGGCTTCTGGAAGGAACACCCGAAAGTGAAGCTTTCGCGCAAGAACGGGCTTCGCGCCTCCGCGATCGGTGCCCTCGTCGTCTCCGGTGCGCTCGTCCTCTCGGCGTGTGGCTCGGACAACAACACGGAGACCCCGACGAAGGACGGCGGCACCAAGTCCTCCGCCGCCGCGTCGAACATCGCGTGCGACGGCGCCAAGGGCCAGCTCCTCGCCGCCGGCTCCAGCGCGCAGAAGAACGCGATGGACCTGTGGGTCAAGAACTTCCAGGCCGCGTGCTCCGGCGTCGAGGTCAACTACCAGGCCATCGGCTCCGGCGGCGGCATCACCAAGTTCAACCAGGGCCAGGTCACCTTCGCCGGCTCCGACTCCGCCCTCAAGGACGAAGAGGTCGCCGAGTCGCAGAAGATCTGCAAGGGCGGCAAGGGCGTCAACCTGCCGATGGTCGGCGGCCCCATCGCCATCGGCTACAAGCTGGAGGGCGTGGACAACCTGGTCCTGGACGCCCCCACCCTGGCCAAGATCTTCGACACGAAGATCACCAAGTGGAACGACCCGGCGATCGCCAAGCTGAACCCGGGCGCGAAGCTCCCCGACACCACCATCCAGGCCTTCCACCGCTCGGACGAGTCGGGCACCACCCAGAACCTGGGCAAGTACCTCTCGGCCACCGCGAAGGCCGACTGGAAGTACGACCCGAAGACGAAGTCGTGGCCCGCCCCGGGCGGCCAGGCCGCCAACGGCTCCTCCGGCGTCGCCACCGCGGTCAAGGACGCCGAGGGCTCCATCGGCTACTTCGAGCTCTCCTACGCCACGGCCAACAAGATCTCCACGGTCAGCATCAACACCGGTGCCTCCGCCCCGGTCGCCGCCTCCACGGAGAACGCCTCCAAGGCCATCGCCGCCGCCAAGGTCAAGGGCACCGGCAGCGACCTGGCCCTCTCCCTCGACTACACGACCAAGGCCGAGGGCGCCTACCCGCTGACCCTCGTCACGTACGAGATCGCCTGCGACAAGGGCAACAAGGCGGAGACCCTGCCGACCCTGAAGGCGTTCCTCACCTACACCGCCGGCGAGGAGGGCCAGAAGGTCCTCTCCGACGCCGGCTACGCCCCGCTCCCGGCCGAGATCGCGGCCAAGGTCCGCGCGATCGTCCCGACCCTGTCCTGACCCCCGGCCGGGGCCGGCCCCCACCTCCCGTGGAGGGGCCGGCCCCGGCATCCGGTGCACCGCCGCCAGGGCCCCCGTACCCCCGCAAGGAACGTACGGGACCCGCAGACCGGAGAAAACCGATGGCTACCAGCACACCCGACATACACAGGAGCCGGGGCGCCCAGGGCGCGACCCGCCCCGGGGACCGCATCTTCAGCGGCCTGTCCCGAGGCTCCGGCATCACCCTCCTCGTGATCATGGCCGCGATCGCGGTCTTCCTGACCTACCGTGCCGTCCTCGCCATCTCGGACGACAGCACGAACTTCTTCACCACCTTCGAGTGGAACCCGGCGGGCAGCCCGCCGGTCTTCGGCATCGCCGTCCTCGCCTTCGGCACCCTCGTCTCCTCGGTCATCGCGATGCTCATCGCCGTGCCCGTCGCGATCGGGATCGCCCTCTTCATCTCGCACTACGCCCCGCGCAAGCTGGCCAAGCCGCTCGCGTACGTCGTCGACCTGCTCGCCGCCGTGCCCAGCATCATCTACGGCCTCTGGGGCGCGATCTTCCTCGTCCCGTACCTGGACGGCCTCAACAAGTGGCTCGACCAGTACCTGGGCTGGACGTACGTCTTCGACAAGTCCAGCGACGGCGTCGCCCGCAACCTCTTCACCGTGGGCATCCTGCTGGCGATCATGATCCTCCCGATCATCACCAACGTGACCCGCGAGGTCTTCCTCCAGGTCCCGAGGATGCACGAGGAGGCCGCCCTCGCCCTCGGCGCCACGCGCTGGGAGGTCATCCGCATGTCGGTGCTGCCCTTCGGCCGCTCCGGCATCATCTCCGCCTCCATGCTGGGCCTCGGCCGCGCACTCGGCGAGACGATGGCCGTCGCCGTCGTCCTCTCCCCCAGCTTCGTCCTCTCGGGCCACCTCCTCGACCCGGGCGGCGGCACCTTCGCCCAGAACATCGCCGCGAAGTTCAACGAGGCCAACGAGTTCGGCCGGGACGCGCTGATCGCCTCCGGCCTCGTCCTCTTCGTCATCACCCTGCTGGTCAACGGCGCCGCCCGCTGGATCATCGGCCGCCGCAAGGAGTACTCGGGGGCCGCGGCATGAGCCACGCCATACAGGAACGTCCGGTCTCGGTGGCCCCGCGCCGCGGGTCCCTCTCCCACGCCCGCCTCCCCCGCTGGACCCCGGCCGCCGTCGCCGCCGGCTCGATCGCCGGAGGCATCGGCATCGGCCTGGCCGCCGGCTGGCACAGCAAGGTCCAGTGGGGCCTGATCGCCGCGCTGCTCTTCGTCCTCGTCACCTTCGCCGTGACCACCAAGGTCGAGGGCCGCCGCCAGGCCAAGGACCGCGTCGCCACCAGCCTCGTCTGGGTCTGCTTCGTCCTCGCCGTCGTCCCGCTGCTCTCCCTCGCCTGGGTCACGATCAGCAAGGGCCTGGAGGCCCTCAGCCCGTACTTCCTGACCCACTCGATGAACGGCGTCCTCGACGCCGAGGAGGGCGGCGGCGTCTACCACGCGCTGCTCGGCACCATCGAGCAGGTCGGCATCGCGACCCTGATCGCCGCGCCCATCGGCCTCCTCACCGCCGTCTACCTCGTCGAGTACGGCGGCGGCAGCAGGCTCGCCAAGGCCGTCACCTTCTTCGTCGACGTCATGACGGGCATCCCGTCGATCGTCGCCGGCCTCTTCGTCCTCGCCACCTGGAACCTGATCCTGGGCTTCGGCCCCTCCGGTTTCGCCGGCGCGATGGCCCTCGCCATCCTGATGATGCCGGTCGTGGTCCGCTCCACCGAGGAGATGCTCAAGCTCGTCCCGAACGAGCTCCGCGAGGCCTCCCTCGCCCTCGGCATCCCCAAGTGGCGCACCATCCTGAAGGTGGTCCTGCCCACCGCGATCGGCGGCATCACCACGGGCGTCATGCTCGCGGTCGCCCGCATCACCGGTGAGACGGCCCCGGTCCTGCTCCTCGTGTTCGGTACGAAGCTCATCAACCCGAACCCCTTCGAAGGCGCCCAGTCCTCCCTGCCGCTCTACGTGTACGAGCAGTACGCGGTCGGCACCGACGCCGCCGTGGCCCGCGCCTGGGCCGCCGCGCTCGTCCTGATCGCCTTCGTCATGATCCTCAACCTGGTGGCCCGCGGCATCGCCCGCTGGAAGGCCCCCAAGACCGGCCGCTGACCGCGGCACACTGGAAGTGAATTGATATGGCCAAGCGAATCGACGTCAGCGGCCTCTCCGCCTACTACGGTGCCCACAAGGCGATCGACGACATCTCGATGACCGTCGAGCCCCGCTCCGTGACGGCCTTCATCGGCCCCTCCGGCTGCGGCAAGTCCACCTTCCTGCGCACCCTGAACCGCATGCACGAGGTCACCCCCGGCGGTCGCGTCGAGGGCAAGGTGATGCTGGACGACGAGAACCTGTACGGGACGAACGTCGACCCCGTCGCCGTGCGCCGCACGGTCGGCATGGTCTTCCAGCGCCCGAACCCCTTCCCCACCATGTCGATCTTCGACAACGTGGCGGCGGGCCTGCGCCTCAACGGCAACTACAAGAAGTCCCAGCTGGGCGACATCGTCGAGCGGTCCCTCAAGGGCGCCAACCTCTGGAACGAGGTCAAGGACCGCCTCAACAAGCCGGGCTCCGGCCTCTCCGGCGGCCAGCAGCAGCGCCTGTGCATCGCCCGCGCGATCGCGGTCGAGCCGGACGTCCTGCTGATGGACGAGCCCTGCTCGGCCCTCGACCCGATCTCCACCCTCGCCATCGAGGACCTGATCGGCGAGCTGAAGGAGCGCTTCACGATCGTCATCGTGACGCACAACATGCAGCAGGCCGCCCGCGTCTCGGACCGCACCGCCTTCTTCAACCTGGCGGCCGTCGGCCAGCCCGGCAAGCTGATCGAGCTGGACGACACCGAGCGCATCTTCTCCAACCCGAGCGTCCAGGCGACCGAGGACTACATCTCCGGCCGCTTCGGTTAAGACCCGTCTTGTGGTGCTGCATGGCGGTGCCACCGCAAGACGAAGGGCCCGGCTCCCCCACGGGGAGCCGGGCCCGACCACTTTCCGGGGTTCTACCCGAAGACCAGCTGCACGACGTAGTAGCTCGCCGCGGCGACCAGTCCCGCCGCCGGCATCGTGATGAACCAGCCCAGGACGATGTTCTTGGCGACGCCCCAGCGGACCGCGTTGACCCGCTTCGTCGCGCCGACGCCCATGATCGCGGAGGTGATGACGTGCGTCGTCGAGATCGGCGCCTTGAAGACGAACGCCGTCAGGAACATGATCGACGCGCCGGTCGTCTCCGCCGCGAAGCCCTGCGGCGGGTCCAGCTCGATGATCTTGCGGCCGAGGGTCCGCATGATGCGCCAGCCGCCCGCGTACGTACCGAGCGAGAGCATCAGCGCGCAGGCGAACTTCACCCACACCGGGATCGGCGCGTCCGCGCTCTGCACGTCGCCGATGACCAGGGCCATCACCACGATGCCCATGGTCTTCTGCGCGTCCTGGAGGCCGTGGCCCAGCGCCATGCCGGCCGCCGAGACGGTCTGCGCGATGCGGAAGCCCCGCTTGGCCTTGTGCGGATTGGCCTTGCGGAACATCCACAGGATCGCGGTCATCACCAGGTAACCGGCGATCAGGCCGACGACCGGCGAGAGGAACATCGGGATGACGACCTTCTCCAGGACGCCCGACCAGATGACCTGCGTGCCGCCGGCGAGCGCCGCGCCCACCATGCCGCCGAACAGCGCGTGCGAGGAGGACGAGGGAAGACCGAAGTACCAGGTGACCAGGTTCCAGACGATCGCCCCGAGCAGCGCGGCGAAGAGGATCCCCATCCCCGAAT
Source organism: Streptomyces sp. NPDC053513 (assembly GCF_044544765.1). Classification (NCBI taxonomy): domain Bacteria; kingdom Bacillati; phylum Actinomycetota; class Actinomycetes; order Kitasatosporales; family Streptomycetaceae; genus Streptomyces; species Streptomyces sp. NPDC053513. The sequence goes on along the minus strand of NZ_JBITXP010000038.1, from coordinate 16,973 downwards.
TGCCCGTCGGGGTCTCGATCAGACCCTTGCTGACGGTGTGCGCGACGCCACTGCCGAGGAAGGCACCCGCGAGGTTCATGACCGCCGCCATCGCCAGCGCCGCCCGGGGGGTCAGCGCCCGGGTCGACACCGAGGTGGCGATGGCGTTGGCGGAATCGTGGAAGCCGTTCGTATACGTGAAGCCGAGCGCGACCCCGATGGTCACGATCAGAGCGAAGGTGTCCACGAAGCTCAGGACTCCTTGACCGCGATGGTCTCCACCGTGTTGGCCACGTGCTCGAAGGCGTCGGCCGCCTCCTCCAGCACATCCACGACCTGCTTGAGCTTCAGCACCTCGATGGCGTCGTACTTGCCGTTGAAGAGGTGGGCGAGCAGCTTGCGGTGGATCTGGTCCGCCTGGTTCTCGAGGCGGTTGACCTCGATCCAGTACTCGGTGAGGTTGGACATCGTCCGCAGGTTCGGCATGGCCTCGGCGGTCAGCTCCGCCGCCCGGGCCAGGACCTCGATCTGCTGCTCGACACCCTTGGGAAGCTCTTCGATGTTGTAGAGGACGACCAGGTCGACGGCCTCTTCCATGAAGTCCATGATGTCGTCGAGGGACGACGCGAGGGAGTAGATGTCCTCGCGGTCGAACGGCGTGATGAAGGAGGAGTTCAGCTGGTGGAAGATCGCGTGGGTGGCGTCGTCACCGGCGTGCTCCGCTGCCCGCATCCGCTCCGCGATCTCGGCCCGGGCGGAAGGCTCCGCTCCGAGCAGTTCCATCAGGAGCTTGGAGCCCGTGACGATGTTGTCCGCGGACGCGGCGAACATGTCGTAGAAGCTCGTCTCCCTGGGGGTCAGACGAAATCGCACGTGAGGTCCTCGGGTGTGCTGGGTTTCGGTCAGGCTGATGCTAGGCGCATCATCCGGCCACGGCTAACCGGCGTCTCTCAGTGTCGCCCATCAGGCACAGTGAACTGCACGGGCCCCCGCCCGGATCGGCGGGGATCGGTACCATATACCCACGAGGGGTATACACCCCCTTTTCTGGACAACGGGAGGACGCGATGACGACCACCGAGGCGGACCAGGTCACCCCCGAGGCCGTCGGGGCCGTCGAGCCGGCCGACCACGCGCACGGGCACGACCACGGCGTGCACGGCTACCACAAGCAGAAGGACGAGCACCTCAAGCGGCTGCGCCGGATCGAGGGCCAGATCCGCGGTCTCCAGCGGATGGTCGACGAGGACGTCTACTGCATCGACATACTCACGCAGGTCTCGGCCTCGACGAAGGCGCTCCAGTCCTTCGCACTCCAGCTCCTGGAGGAGCACCTCCGGCACTGCGTCGCGGACGCGGCGGCCACCGGCACGGGCATCGACGAGAAGGTCGAGGAGGCCACGAAGGCCATCGCCCGCATGATGCGCACCTGAGGGGGAAGCGGCCCGGACCTCACCCTCCGGGGTCCCCTGCCGGGGGCCCGTCCTCAGAGGTCCGCCGCCACCCGCAGCACCTCGTCGATCCGGTCGGCGCTGAGCCGCTCCCCGTCCGCGGCCGACGCCGCGATGATCAGCTCGCCGCAGAGCTCGATCTCCGCGAGGGCGACACAGTCCGGGTCTGCGGGCACGGCTGCTGTACCGGGCGGGGCCACGCGCATCCACCTCTTCCTGCCGGCGTCGGTCTCCCAGCGGTCCCCCAGCGTAGGTACGGCGACGCGTACGGCGCATGACACGTCTGGACCATTTGCCGATGGTCCGTACCGCCCCCGGCCGGCCCGCGCCACCACCGCGCCGGGCCGGGCACCGGCTCAGGCCTCGATCTTCCCGGCGTAGATGTCCCGGCGGTCCGGCAGCGTCACCTCGACGGGAACCCCGAAGCCGTACAGCAGGGTCGTCGAGGCGACCGCGACCGTCCGGCCCTGGTTGCTGAAGCTGAACTGGTGGCGCACCTTCCGCAGCCGCCCCTCGCCGTCGAGGTACGCGTCGAAGGGCACCGTGTCCTTGGCGAACCCTTTCGCCGCCGCGGCGAGCGCCCCGCGCAGCTGCGGCGAGGCGACCCGGGCGGCGTGCGCGATGTCGGCGACGCCCCGGTAGTGGCCGACTTTCACCCCTGCCAGATCGACCTCGCCGAGGTACGTGACCTCACGGGCGCCCCGCAGCAGCTCCGCCGCGGCGGCCGGGTCGGTGGCGCCGTTGGTGACGAGGTTCCCGTCGTCGAGGGAAGCGGTGTCGACGCGGACCCACTTGTCGGCGGGCACTCCGGCGCCCCGGTTCTTCATGTAGAGCGCGCCGGGGGTGAGGAGCTCGGTGATCGGCCGGTGCTCGCTCGCCCCCGCGGGGTCCTTCGGCAGCAGCACCTGGAGCCGCCCGGTGCGGCGCCGGAAGTCGTAGCCGCCCTCGCCCCGGATGGTGACCCGGGTACCGCCGGCGGCCATCTCCATGGAGGTGCTCGCCTTGGAGGTGCCGGCCCTCGCCAGGGCGTCGGCGGCGTTCCGCACGGCGAGGGCGGGGTCGGCGGCCGCCGCCTTCGGGTCCTCGGGGGCGGCGCAGCCCGTGACCGCCGCGGTCCCGACGAGGGAGCCGACCAGGAGGGCGGCGGCGAACGCCCCGCTCCCGAAGCCCTGCGGACGCCCGTACCGCTGCACCACCATCGCCGCCAACCCCCAACGCCTCACCGCTGTTTGCCCGGCACCGCCCTTCCCCGGGGCCCGCGGGCCCGGGGACACCCGATCCGCATAACGACGGTCGGGGCGAGCCGTCACGCGCAGTACGGTGGTGGGGTGCACGCGCAGGCTTCCTCCCACACGACCACCACGACGGAGCGCGGTTCGTTCGCGCTGGCACGGTGCAGCTGCGGCTGGACGGGCCCGGCCCGCAGATCCCGCGACAAGGCCCGCACGGACGCGGCGGAACACCTGCGCGCGAACAACTCCTAGGACCGCCCTTACGCGGCGAGGTCCTTCTGCCCCGTACCGCCGGCGGGGCCGCCGAGCCGGGGCTCGGGGATGCCGACGGCCTCGGGGCGGCGCGCCGCGTCGCTCCGGCGGGAGCGGACGAGCCGGGCGCCGCGGCCGGAGCGGGCGACGGCGGAGACGACGGGCGTCAGCAAGGCGAGCGCGACCGGGGCGAGGAGCAGCGCCACGGCGGTGCCGAGGGCGAAGCCGCCGATGACGTCGGTCGGGTAGTGGACGCCCATGTAGACGCGGGCGAAGCCCTCGGCGAGGGCGAGGCCGATGGCGGCGAGGCCGAAGCGGCGGTGGGCGACGAAGAGGCCGACGCCGAGGGCCATGGCGAGGGTGGCGTGGTCACTCACGAACGAGAAGTCGGTCTTCCCGTCGACGAGGACCTCGAGCCCCTGATGGTCCTTGAAGGGTCTGGGACGCTCGACGAAACCGCGGATGGGGATGTTGACCAGCAGGGCGATGCCGGCCGCCAGCGGGGCCCACACGAGCCCGGCGACGGCCGAGACGGAGTCGGCGGGGGTGCCGCGCCGGCGGACGCTCCACCAGCACCAGAGCACGACGAGGACCATCGCGAGCAGGATCCCGTACTCGCCGACGAACTCCATGACGCGGTCGAACCACGGCGGAGCGGCCTTGGCCAGTCCGTTGATGTCGTAGAGCAGGCCGACATCGGGGTTCGAGCCGTCCGATGCGAGTCCAGCCATCTGCTGCGGCCCCTTGCTCTCGTGTCTGGTTTCCAACCCCCGTGGTCAGAGCGGTCGGATCAGGGAACGAACCGCCTGAGGCGTACGTTCCGCTCTCTCCGGTGGATCATGCCGACGTTATCGAAGAGTGACGGCCCGCCGCAGCCCAGGGCCTGCGCATGACGGAGAGTTCCAGCCATGCCCGATACGCCCCGAGACCGCCCGACGGGCCGTCTGCCTCCCTCAGGTCCGCGGAAGATGGGTGGGCAGCGCCGCCGCGCCCTCCTGGGTGACCCGGGTGGCGCCGAAGTAGTCCGGCGTGTCGATCCGGTCGAAGCGGATCACGGCCCCCGTGCGCGGGGCGTCGATCATGTAGCCGCCGCCGACGTAGATGCCGACGTGGCGGATGGCCCGGGAGTTCGTCAGGTCGTCCGAGAAGAACACGAGGTCGCCCGGGAGCAGCTCCTCCCGGCTCGGGTGCGGACCGGCGTTGTACTGGTCGTTGGCGACGCGCGGCAGCCGCACGCCGACGCTGTCGTACGCGGCCTGGGTGAGCCCGGAGCAGTCGAACCGCCCACCCTCCGCGGCCGTGCCCGTACCGCCCCAGAGGTACGGGGTGCCCAGCTTCTGCTGCGCGTAGTGGATGGCGGCCGCGGCCTGCTGCGAGGGCGCGACCCGGCCCACCGGCCGGGCGAAGCTCTTCTCCAGGGACCGGATGATGCGGACGTAGTTCTGCGTCTCGCTGATGGGCGGCACCCCGCCGTGCCGGATGACCCGGTACGCGCCCGCGTTGTACGCGGCCAGCATGTTGTCCGCCGGGTCCCCGGGGACGTCCTTCACGTAGCCGGCGATTTCGCAGTCGTACGAGGCGGCGGACGGAATGGCGTCCTGCGGGTCCCAGATGTCCCGGTCCCCGTCCCCGTCCCCGTCGATGCCGTGCCCGGCCCAGGTGCCGGGGATGAATTGGGCGATGCCCCGCGCGTCGGCCGGGGAGACGGCCCGCGGGTTCCAGCCGCTCTCCTGGTACAGCTGCGCGGCGAGCAGCGCCGGGTTGATGGCGGGGCACAGGTTCCCCCACCGCTGCACGAGGCCCTGGTAGAGAGCGGGAACGGCCCCCTTGGCGAGGGCGACGGCCCCGCCCTTGACCCCCGCGCCACCGGCGATCCCGGCTGCCGCGGAGTACGTGCCGACGACGAGCAGCGCGACGAAGCCGAGACAGACCCCCAGTCCCCCACCGGCCCACCACCACGCCTTGCCAGCCCTACGCACCGTCAACCACCCCTCGGTTCATGGCAGTACGTCCGGAGGGTCAGTCTAGGCGCCGGGGCACCGCGAGGGGATGGCGTCTGACGCGGCCCCAAGAGTGCAACAACGACAATCATTGCCCGGAGTCACCCTCCGTGATACACAGAGTGACCATACGCTTCTTCGCATGGAAACCGGCCACACCACCGCAGGTCAAGACGGTCAGACCGGTCAAGTGTGCGGGGATCGGGTAAAGAGAGCCGCCAAGCCGTCACACGTGGGCGGTTTCATCAGCGAAGATAGGGCGATGACCCATGCCGTTCGGCAGGGGCGCACAAGTACCCAACAGGGGCGGTGAGTTATATGTACCTGGCGGCCGAAAAGGGCGACATCAACACCATCATCGGTGGAATCGCCCCCAACTGGGGACCTTTCGGGAGCCTGGGCGCCGAAGCCAAGGTGATGATCGAGGTCGTGATGGCCGTGGCCATCCTGCTCTGCCTCGGCATCGCCATCTGGGGAGCGGCCAAGCAGCGCATCGGCGCGACCGCCCTCCGGGACACGTTCAGCGCGGAACAGGGCAAGGGCCTGATCGTCGCCGGTCTGACCGGCGTCTTCATCATCGGATCGCTGGGGACGCTGTTCACCATCGTGTACGGGATGGCCGTCTGATCTCCCGTCGGACCGACCCTCCTGAGAATGCGTTCCCTGATGCCCAGTCATGTTGAAGCACGGCCGTACCCGCGAACGAGTGAGGGGGCGTACCCGGCATGAGTCCCGGCGACGAGCACGACAGCTTCGGCGGCGTGGGCGGCTCGGGCCAGACCCGGACCCGCCTGCCCGAGGGCAACGGCGGCGACGTCTACGGCGGCGCCCGCCGCCCCGTCCGCAGCTCCCGATCCCTCATCACGGTCGTGGGCGTGGTGGTCCTCCTCGTCGCCGCGATCGCCTTCGCCAACCGCGGCGGCGACGAACCGGCGGACGCGGCCGGCGCCCGCTCCGGCACACCGGGCAGGACCGCCCCCACCGCCGCGACGGGCGTCCGCCCGGTCACCGGCAAGAACGGCGCGATCCCCACGGGCTACAGCCACGACGACCAGGGCGCCCAGAGCGCGGCGACGAACTACGCGGTGGCGCTGGGGTCGGCGGACATGTTCCAGGCCGGTCCCCGCGAGGACCTCGTACGCGCCATCCACGACCCCAAGATCGCGGACGACCTCGTGCGGCAGCTGAACGCCGCCTACACGGCCGACTTCCTGGCAGGCATCGGACTCGACGCGAACGGCGCCGCCCCCGCCGGACTGACCTTCGTGTCCCGCACCATCCCGGTCGGCGCCAAGGTCCGTGCCTACACCGACACCTCCGCCACCGTCGAGGTCTGGTGCACCGGCCTGGTCGGCCTCGCCGGCACGGGCTCGACCAAGCCCGTCACGTCCACCTGGTTCACCCTCACGGAGAAGCTCACGTGGGTCGGGGGCGACTGGCGCGTGGAGTCCTCCACCCAGAGCGAGGGCCCCACGCCGGTCAACGGCGACAACCGCGCCTCCACGGCCGACGAGATCGCCGAGGCCGTCCAGGGATACGGAGGGTTCACCTATGCCCGCTAGCCGAAGCCTGGCGGGTCGTGCGACGGCCGCACTCGCCGTCGCCTTCCTCAGCGCACCGCTCCTGCTCGCCTCCGACGCCCAGGCGGCGCCCACGCCCACCCCGCCGGGCCCGACGCCGACCCCGAGCACCGGCGACAACCCCTGCCGCCTCATCGTGGGGCAGGCACGGGACCTCTGCGAGAAGGGCCAGACGGGAGGCGGCGCCGACAAGACCGCCGTCACCGACCCCACCACCGCCCTCGACCCCCTCACCTCCCTCTCCCGCGGCTTCGCCGACGCCGCCGTCGCGACCATCGACTACCTCTCCAAGGCCGTCAAGGCGACCGCCGACGTCGACTTCACCAACACCGCCTTCCTCGGCCGCTACGCGATCGTCTTCGCCGCCTCGACCGTCCTCACCCTCCTCCTCTGGCTCCTCGCCGTCGCCAAGCGGGCCGTCCGCGGCGTCCCCCTCACCACGGCCCTCTCGGAAGCCATCGGCTTCCTCTGGCTGACGGTCCTCGCCTCCGCGTTCACCCCCCTGATCCTCTACACCGTCGTCAACGCCACCGACGCCATCACCGAGGTCATCGCCTCCGGCACCGGCAAACAGACCGACATCTTCTTCGGCAGCTTCAAGGAGGCCCTCCAGAAGGGCGACAGCATCGGTGGCGGCCCCATCATGCTGATCATCGTGTCCCTGGTGACCGTCCTCGCCGCCGGCGTGCTCTACCTGGAGCTGTTCCTCCGCGCCGTCATGCTGTACGTCGGCGCACTCCTCGGCGTCGTCGTCTACTCCGGTCTCGTCGACAAGAACATGTGGGGCCACGTCCGCCGCTGGGCCGGCATCATGATCGCGATCATCCTGGTCAAGCCGATCATCGTCATCGTCCTCGGCCTCGCCGGCGCCCTCTCCTCCGGCACCGGACCGAACTCCTTCTCCGCCGTCGTCTCCGGCCTCGCGATCATCCTGCTCGCCATCTTCGCCTCCGCGATGATCTACCGCTTCGTCCCCGGCTTCGGCGACGAGATCGCCGCCTCCCGCAACAGCCGCCTCCACCGCGCCGGCGAGAACACGGCCGCGGCCGTCATCTCCTCCCCCGCGTCCCTCGTCTCCCAGGGCATCAAGACCCACAGCACCCGCGACGGCGGCGGAGGCCAGTCCCAGGGCTCCGCGCCCCGCCCCGCCAACCCCCTCTCCGGCGGCATGGCCGCGCACAGCAGCCGCGGCGCAGGCGGCGGAGGCGGAGCCACCGGAGGCGGCGGCTCGACGCCCCCGCCCCGTAGCAGCAGTCCCACCGCGGGTACCCCGCACAGCAACCGCAAGAACTCTGGAGGTGCAGGGCGTTGACGACCCAGTCCCAGCCGGTCGCGCCCCGCCGCACGTATCTCATCGGCCGCGCCCGGCCGAACGCGATCGTCGGCAAGAACCGTGAGACCGGCGAGATCGCCCTGATCATCGTCGGCGCCTTCCTCGGCATGATGAGCGGACTCCTCGTCCCCGCCCTCCCCCTGCGCATCGCGCTCCTCGCGGGCCTGCCCATGCTCGCGATCGCCGCCGTGTACCTCCCGTACAAGCACCGCACGTTCTACAAGTGGTTCGAGATCAACCGCAGCTACAAGCGGATGCTCAAGCGCGGCACGACCTACCGCTCCGTCGCCCACGAGGCCGGCACCCGCCTCGACGGCCGCGAGGTCGAGATCGGCCCGCCCCCCGGCATCGGCAACGTCGGCTGGCTCGCCGCCCCCTTCGGCCCCGACGAGATCGCCGTCCTCCTCCACGCCGACCGCCGCACCGTCACCGCCGCCATCGAGATCGAGGGCCCCGGCGTCGGCCTGCGCGACAGCGAGGACCAGGAGGCCCTGGTCGACCGCTTCGGCACCCTCCTCAAGCACGTGGCCAACGGCGACGGCTTCGTCACCCGCCTCCAGATGCTCGCCCGCACCCTCCCCGCCGACCCCGACGCCCACGCCAAGGACGTCGGCCAGCGCGGCGACCCGCACGCGCCCGCGTGGCTCCAGGAGTCGTACGACCAGCTCCAGTCGATGGTCTCCACCTCCAGCGAGCAGCACCGCGCCTACCTCGTCGCCTGCATGCACTACACCCGCGAGCTCGCCGCCGAGGCCAACGCCATGGCCCGCGCCGCCCGCCACACCTCCGGCGCCCGCAAGCTCGACCGCGACGCCGGCCTCGCCGTCGTCATGGCCCGCGAGCTCACCGACATCTGCGCCCGCCTCGCCGAGGCCGACATCCGCGTCCGCCAGCCCCTCGGCCAGTCCCGCCTCGCGTCCCTCGTGCACTCCATGTACGACCCGGACCACCCCATCGACCACATCCAGGCCATGACGAAACGAAACGCTTGGCCCGCCGAACTCGACGCGATGGAACCCACGTACCTCCAGGCCAAGACCCGCGAGTCCTCCACCCGCGCCCCCTGGTGCCACGCCACGGCCTGGATCAAGGAGTGGCCGATGACCCCCGTCGGCGTCAACTTCCTCGCCCCCCTCCTCGTCCACACCCCCGACGTCATCCGCACGGTCGCCGTCACCATGGACCTGGAGCCCACCGAGGTCGCCATCGAGCGCATGCTCACCGAGAAGACCAACGACGAGGCCGACGCCAGCCGCGCCGCCAAGATGAACCGCACGGTCGACCCGCGCGACATCGCCGCCCACGGCCGACTCGACCAGCGGGGTGAAGATCTCGCCAGCGGCGCGGCAGGGGTGAACCTCGTCGGGTACATCACGGTGTCGTCGCGTTCGCCCGAGGCCCTCGCCCGGGACAAGCGCACGATCAGGGCCTCCGCCGGCAAGTCGTACCTGAAGCTGGAGTGGTGCGACCGCGAGCACCACCGGGCCTTTGTGAACACCTTGCCGTTCGCGACCGGCATCCGCCGCTAGGGCCGAAGGGGCACAGACCCATGCGAGATCCGCTGTCCGTCCTCACCGAAGCCTTCACCTCCTTCCTCTTCGGGAAGGTGGAGACGACCCGCCTGCCCGTCCGCACCTCCACCGGGCAGGCCCAGGCCGTCTACCTGCCGACCGCCGCACCCGGCCTCGGCGACTCCGGCGTCATCATCGGCCGCGAGGTCTACAGCGGAAAGGGCTACATCTACGACCCCTTCCAGCTGTACGGTCAGCAGCTCCCCGCCCCGCACTGGCTGGTCCTGGGCGAATCCGGCAACGGCAAGTCGGCGCTCGAGAAGACGTACGTGCTCCGCCAGCTCCGCTTCCGCGACCGGCAGGTCGTCGTCCTCGACGCCCAGGGCGAGGACGGCGTCGGCGAATGGAACCTCATCGCCCAGGAGCTGGGGATAACCCCCATCCGCCTGGACCCGATGGTCGCCAACGACTCCGGGATCCGCCTCAACCCCCTCGACCCGTCGATCACCACGACGGGCCAGCTGGCCCTCCTGCGCACCATCATCGAGGTGGCGATGGGCCACGGCCTCGACGAGCGCTCCGGCTTCGCGCTCAAGGTCGCCCACGCCTACGTCACCGAGCACACCACCGACCGCCAGCCGATCCTCACCGACATCGTCGAACGCCTCCGCCACCCGGAGGCCGAATCGGCCGAGGCGATGAACGTCGACATAGACGACGTACGGGCCTGGGGCCTGGACGTCGCCCTCGTCCTCGACCGCCTCGTCGACGGCGACCTGCGCGGCATGTTCGACGGCCCCACCACGGTCGGCATCGACCTCGACGCCCCGCTCATCGTCTTCGACCTGTCCCACATCGACCGCAACTCCATCGCCATGCCGATCCTCATGGCGATCGTCGGCGTCTGGCTGGAACACACCTGGATCCGCCCCGACCGGAAGAAGCGCATCTTCCTGGTCGAGGAGGCCTGGCACATCATCAACAGCCCCTTCGTGGCCCAGCTGTTCCAGCGGCTCCTGAAGTTCGGCCGCCGCCTCGGCCTGTCCTTCGTCGCCGTCGTCCACCACCTCTCCGACGTCGTCGACGGCGCGGCGGCCAAGGAAGCGGCGGCCATCCTCAAGATGGCCTCCACCCGGACCATCTACGCCCAGAAGGCCGACGAGGCACGCAACACGGGCCGCGTCCTCGGCCTGCCCCGCTGGGCGGTCGAGATCATCCCGACCCTCACCCCCGGCATCGCGGTCTGGGACGTCAACGGCAACGTCCAGGTGGTCAAACACCTCATCACCGAGAAGGAACGCCCCCTCGTCTACACCGACCGCGCCATGACCGAGTCCTCCGTCACGGACCCGGAACTGGAGTGGGAGACGGAGCAGCGGGCGATCCTCATCGAGCAGCAGATGAACGGCACTTCGCAGTCGACGGTGGCGTAGATGGAACAGGCACGGAAGGGAGGCGGAGGGATCTCCGACGGGCTGCTCCTCAGCCTGATCGGCCTCCTCCTCGGCCTCACGGTCCTGGTGTGGACGGCCACCGGCCTCGCCGGCCTCTTCACCCACGGCGCCTGGCCGCGGGGAGTCGCCTTCACGGGCACCCCGACGGCCCTGCGCGCCCTGGCGACGGCCCCGACGGACCTCCCGGCCGCCTGGCCGGCGACCCCGCCGGAGCAGCTGTCGGGCTACGGCCTCTTCTGGGGCCTGGTGATCGGCGAGGCGATGATCCTGATGGTCCTCGCCGTCTTCGTCCTCGGCACCCTGACCCGCTGGCGCGCGGTCCGCGCGCACCGGAAGACGGGGGCGTACGAGACGACTCCCGCACGGGTACGGAAGGAGCCCACGGCACCCCCGGCCCCGCGCCGCCCGACGGAGGAACTCCCCCCGGAACCGACCCCGACCACGGTCCCGCCGTCAAGACCGACACCAGCACCGGCACCGGCACCGGCACCAGTGCTCGCCCCCACCCCCGCCCCACCCGCCCCCATAGCCACCCCCCGCACCCTCTACGGCCCCCCGGAGACCCGCCGCCCGGCCGCCGTGCAGGCGATCCTGGACGCCGAGGGCCCGGTCCTGGCCGTCACCTCCGACCCCGCCGTCTGGTCCTCCACCAAGGACGCGCGCGGCAAGCTCGGCCCGGTCCTGGTGCACGACCCCGGCCACCTCTGCGACACCCCCGCCCGGCTCCACTGGTCACCGTCCGAGGGCTGCGAGGACCCGGCGGTGGCGCAGGAACGCGCGACCGCCCTGCTCGCCCCCGTACGCCCGCACTCCCGCCTCGACGCGGCCACCGCCGACACCGCGGAGACGCTCCTGCGCTGCTGGCTGCACGCCGCCGCCGTCGACGGCCGCCCCTTCCGGCAGGTCCACCGCTGGGCACAGGGCGCGGGCGCCCACGAGCCCGTACGCATCCTCCGCAGCCACCCGAAGGCCGCCTCGGGCCTGGCGGGCCTCCTGGAGTCGGCGCTGACGGCACACCCGGAAAGCCGCCGCCTGGCCCAGGAACTGACGGCACGTGCGCTGGGAGCCCTCTCCTCGATCCACATCAGGGAGGCGTGCGTACCGAATCGAACTGATTCGCTGGCCCTGGCATCTTTCCTCGCCGAAGGGGGCACCCTCTATGTGGTGGGCGAGGCGATCGAGGATCCCCGCACCCACCCCGGCGCGATGCCGCTCCTCACGGCCCTCGCCGCAAGCGTGGTCGAGCACGGCCGCCGCATGGCCGCACGGTCATCCGACGGTCGGCTCGACCCACCACTGACCCTCGTCCTCGACGACGTGGCCGCGGTGGCCCCCCTCCCCCAGCTCCCGGACCTCCTGGCCACGGGCCCCACCCAGGGCCTCCCGGCCCTGGCCCTGATGCGCTCCGAGGAACAGGCGAAGAGCCGCTGGCCGAACTCCGTTGTGGGCAGTCGTCCCGCCGGGACGGAACGAGTGGGCACAACGGACGGCGCCCCGGGCCGGGCCTGATCGACAAGGCACGCCTAGGCCGTCTCTTTCGGATCTTGCCGGTTAAGCCCGCGTCGTCCGGTGCCGTGCATCGCAAGGCGGAGGAATGCCCGATTACTGGACGTCCTTGGGCTTTCCGACAACGCAGCGAGGTGCGGTGCCGGGCGGCGCGGGCGAGGCAAGATCCGGAAAAGACGGCCTAGGCCCCCGCGCCTGCCCCCACACCCGCCGAAGGCCGCACCAACTCGTACTCCAGCTCCAGCGCCGACTCGGACCCCGGCACCGCCACCGTGTCCCCCGTCGCCACGAACCCGAACCGCCGGTAGAACGCCGCGGCCCGCGCGTTCTCCTCGTGCACGTACAGCCGCACCCGCTCGATCGCCGGCTCCGGCAGCCCCCAGGACCACTCCACCCCCGCCTGGAACAGCGCGTCGATCACCCCGGTCCCCCGCGCCTCGGGACGCACGTACACACCCACGATGTGCGTCTGGTCGACCTTCGCCGCCTCACCGAACCGCACCTCGTCCGAAGGCCGCTCCACGAGCAGCGCGATCGTGCCCGCCCAGCTGCCGTCCGGCGCCTCGGCCACGAACTGCCGCACCTTCCCGTCGCCGCTCTCGGACGCGCCCTCCGCCCGCTCCTTCCAGAAGTCGTCGGACCGCTCCACGGCGTCCTCGTACGTGTCGAGGAACGCCAGGTGGGCGATCGGGTCCTGAAGGGCCGCCAGCCGGATCTCGCGGGTCTTCTCCCACTCGTCGGCGCGGATGGTGCGTATCGAATAGTCCATGCCGTCGATCCTGACGAGCCCCACACCCCCCTGACAAGGCCTTTTCCTCGGAAGCACGCACACCGCCCGTCGTACCCCGGTACTACGCCCTCCCCACCACACCCGCCCCGGGTCCGACGCCCGACCGCCACCCGCTCCCTAGCGTCGAAGGCATGATCCGAGCAGAGAACCTCACCAAGCGGTACGGGGACACCACCGTCGTCCAGGACCTCGGCTTCACCGTCCGCCCGGGCTCCGTCACCGGCTTCCTCGGCCCCAACGGCGCCGGCAAGTCCACCACCCTCCGCATGATCCTCGGCCTCGACGCCCCCACCCGCGGCCACGCCACCGTCGACGGCCGCCCCTACGCCGCCCACCGCGCCCCGCTCACCCACGTCGGTGCCCTCCTGGAAGCCCGCTCCGTGCACCCCGGCCGCTCCGCCCACCACCACCTCATGGCACTCGCCCACACGCACGGCATCCCACGCGCCCGCGTGGAGCGGGTCCTCGCCCTCGCCGGCCTCACCCACGTCGCCCACAAACGCGTCAAGGGCTTCTCGCTCGGCATGGGCCAGCGCCTCGGCATCGCCGCCGCGCTCCTCGGCGACCCGGCCACCGTCGTCCTCGACGAACCGGTCAACGGCCTCGACCCGGAGGGCGTCCTCTGGATCCGTACGCTCCTCAAGAACCTGGCGGCCGAGGGCCGTACCGTCCTCGTCTCCTCCCACCTCATGAGCGAGATGGCGCTCACCGCCGACCACCTGATCGTCATCGGCAAGGGCCGTCTCCTCGCCGACACCACCGTCGACGAGCTCGTCCGCGCCTCGGGCGGCACGAGCGTCAAGGTCGTCACCCCGGAGGCGGACCGGCTGCGCGCGCTCCTCCCGGCCGCCCGGATCACCGCTGAGGGACCGGACACCCTCCTCGTCACCGGCCTGGAGGCACCGGAGATCGGCCACGCGGCCGCCGCCCACGCCGTCCCCCTCCATGAACTCACCCCGCAGGCCCCCTCGCTGGAGCAGGCGTTCATGGACCTCACCCGCGACTCCGTCGAGTACCAGGGAGCCCCCGCATGACCACCACGACCACCACGACCGCCCCCTACCGGATCACCCCCACCCGGGTCCTCCACTCGGAGTGGCACAAACTCCGGACGGTCCGCTCCACCTGGATCACCCTCCTCACCGCCGCCGCGCTCGTCCTCGGCGTCGGCATCCTCATGGGCGCCACCTACACCTCCGACGGCGGCGACTCCGACGTCGACACCGTCGTCCTCACCCTGTACGGCTCCCAGCTCGGCGGCATCGCCCTCGCCGTCCTCGGCATCCTCGTCACCGCCGGCGAGTACGCGACGGGCATGATCCGCGCGACCCTCACCGCCGTCCCGAGCCGAACCCCGGTCCTGTGGGCGAAGGCCACGGTCTACACGGCCACGGTCTTCACGGTCTCCCTCCTCACCGCCCTGCTGACCTTCCTCACCGCCCAGGTCTTCCTCTCCGACACCGACCAAGCCGCCTCCCTCACCGACGACGGCGTCCTCGCCGCCATCACCGGCAACGCCGCCGGCGTCACCCTCCTCGGCCTGATCGCCCTCGGCCTCGGCGCCGCCCTCCGCTCGGTGCCCGGCGCGATCGGCGCCTTCGTCGGCGGGGTCCTGATCGTCCCGGAGATCATCAGGATGCTCCCGTACGAGGTGATGGACACCGTCGTCCGGTACTTCCCCACGCAGGCGGCCGGCGTCCTCGGCTCCGCGACCCCCCTCCCGGACGCGGCCTCGCCCGGCGCGGCCCTCCTGGCCCTGCTCCTGTGGGCGGCCGCGGCACTCGCCGTCCCCGCCCTCTTGCTGGGGCGCCGGGACGTATGAGGAAGATGACGGGGTGACCACGGACACCGAGGAGACACCGCGGCCGCCCGGGACGACGGGCCCGAGCAGACACGTCCAACGCCTCCTCGACCACACACGGGCCTTCGACACGCGCCGCCCCTGGGTGTGGGACACCGCGGTGACCCTCCTCTGGACGGTCGCCGCCCTCGTGGACGCGGCAGGCGGTTGGCGGAACACCGCCCGCGACCCGTCCGTCCCGGCCTGGCTCGTGGTCACCCTGTCCCTGGCCCTCGCCGTACCGCTGTACTGGCGCCGGCGCCATCCCACGGCCGTCCTGGCGGTGATGGCCGGCGCGACCCTGGTCAGCGACGGCTCGGGAGCCTTCCTCCAGGCCGCGTACCTCCAGATGCTCCCGCTCTTCCACATCGCGCTCAGCCGCCCGCCCCGCGCACTCCTGTGGTCCCTGGCCCTGATCGCACCACCCCTGGTCACGGGCGCGGTCCGCTTCCCCTCGGAGTCCTGGGACCAGCGCGTCGTCCCCACCCTGTGGGCGTACGCCCTGGTCGCCCTCCTCGGCATCGCGGTCCGCTCCCGCAAGGACCACACCGCCGGCCTCGTCGACCGGGCCCGCCGCCTGGAGATCGAACGCGACCAGGAGGTCCGGCTCGCGGCCGCCGCCGAACGCACCCGCATCGCCCGGGAGATGCACGACATCATCGGCCACAACCTGTCCGTCATCACCGGCCTGGCGGACGGCGGCCGCTACGCGGCGGCCCGGAACCCGGAGCGCGCCGCCCAGGCCCTCGAAGCCATCGGCACGACGAGCCGTCAGGCCCTCGCCGAGCTCCGCCGCCTCCTCGGCGTCCTGCGCGACGACGAGGAGGACGCGGCCCGCGACCCCCAGCCCACCCTGGCCGACCTCGACACCCTGATCACCGGCGTACGGAAGGCAGGCCTGCCCGTACGTTTCGAAACCCGCGACGAACCGCCCGCCCGCCCCCTCCCCCCGGGCGCCCAACTGACGGTCTACCGCGTCGTCCAGGAAGCCCTGACGAACACCCTGAAGCACGCGGGCCCGGGAGCGGAGGCACGGGTGACCCTCACCTACACGCCGGACGACGTACGGGCGGACATCACGAACACCGGCGAGACGGCCCCGCCCCCCACGCCGGGCCAGGGCCAGGGACTCACCGGAATGCGCGAGCGCGCGGCCCTCTACGACGGCACACTCGAATGCGGCCCGCTGCCGACCGGCGGCTGGACCGTCCGACTCCGACTCCCCCGGGAGGACTCCCCCTCGTGACGACCGTTCTCATCGCGGACGACCAGCCGATGCAGCGCTTCGGCTTCCGCATGCTGCTGGAGAGCCAGGACGACATGACAGTCGTCGGCGAAGCCTCGAACGGCACCGAGGCGATCCGTCTGGTCGACCGGCACCACCCCGACGTCGTCCTGATGGACATCCGGATGCCCGGCCTGGACGGCATCGAGGCCACGCGCCGCGTCATCGCCACGGGCGCCCGGAGCCGCGTCCTGATCGTCACGACCTTCGACCTCGACGAGTACGCGTACGACGGCCTCCGCGCCGGCGCGAGCGGCTTCCTGGTGAAGGACGCCCAGCCGGAGGAACTCCTCGCGGGCATCCGCGCGGTGGCCGCCGGCGACGCGGTCGTCGCCCCGAGCCTCACCCGCCGCCTCCTGGACGCCTACATCCACCACCTGCCGACGTCCCCCACGGCGCCCCCGCAGCCCGAAGACCCCCGCCTCTCCTCCCTCACGGACCGGGAACGAGAAATCCTCACGGTCATCGGAAAGGGCTGGAGCAACACGGAAATCGCCGAACGCCTCCACCTGGCCGAGTCGACGGTGAAAACCCACGTGGGCCGCATCCTCGCCAAGACCGGCGCCCGGGACCGCGTCCAGGCGGTCATCCTGGCCTACGACACCCACCTCGTCACGTCGGCCTGAAAAGGATCCGAACGCAAAAATGCCTCAACCCCCGGACATGGTCCGGGGGTTGAGGCTAAAAATTGTTCGGCGGCGTCCTACTCTCCCACAGGGTCCCCCCTGCAGTACCATCGGCGCTGAAAGGCTTAGCTTCC
>NZ_JBITXP010000037.1:0-68269 GCF_044544765.1 Streptomyces sp. NPDC053513 | reverse complement strand
TGCGGGTTCAGGCGCATGAGCCTCTGGCGCCGGCAGGGCGCGGGTCCGTTGTGCCCACCCGTTCCGCCCCAGCGGAACGACTGCCCACAACGGGGTGGGCACCGCTCCAGCGGGGCAACGCCCACAACGGGGTGGGCGGGGGCACCGCCCGGCGGGTGCGCCGGCAACGGGGTGGGCGGGGTGGGCATCGCCCCTGCGGGCGCCCGCAACAGGGTGGGCGTCGGCCCAGTGGAACGGTTGCCCGCAAGGACGGGTGGGCGGCGGGCCGGGGGGTTCGTGAGGGGTGGGAGACTCGGGGGCATGTTGGAGACCTCCGCCCGGCTGCTGCGGCTGCTTTCCCTGCTCCAGGCCCACCGCGAGTGGTCCGGCGCGGATCTCGCCGAGCGGCTCGGGGTGACGGCCCGCACCGTGCGGCGGGACGTCGACCGGTTGCGGGAGCTGGGTTACCCGGTGCACGCCAGCCCCGGCACGGGCGGCGGGTACCGGCTGGGGGCCGGTGCCGAGCTGCCGCCGCTGCTCCTCGACGACGAGGAGGCCGTCGCGGTCGCGGTCGGGCTGCGGTCCGCCGCCGGCCAGGGGGTGGAGGGGATCGGGGAGAGCTCCGTACGCGCCCTCGCGAAGCTGGAGCAGGTCCTGCCGGGCCGGCTGCGGCGCCGGATCGGGGCGCTCAACGCCTTCACGGTGCCCCTGCTGCGTACCCCGAGGGAACGGGTCGACCCGGCGGTCCTCACCGAGTTGGCCAACGCCTGCCGGGACGGCGAGCGGTTCCGTTTCGCCTACCGCGACCACGGCGGCACGGCCACCCGCAGGACCGTCGAGCCGCACCGCCTGGTGTGCACGGAGCGGCGCTGGTATCTGGTCGCCTGGGACCTGGACCGGGACGACTGGCGGACGTTCCGGGCCGACCGGATCGAGCCGGCCCCGCCGCACGGTCCCCGTTTCCCGCCCCGCGAGCCGCCCGCCGAGGATCTGGCGGCGTACGTGGCGAAGGGCGTGTCCGGCACCGCCTACGCGGCGGAGGCGACGGTCCGGCTGCTGGTGCCGCTCGCCGAGGCGGCCGCGGCCGTCGGCGCGCTGGACGGGGTCCTGACGGCGGACGGGGAGGACGCCTGTCTGCTGCGGGCGGGGGCGAACACCCTCGACGTGATGGTGTTCCACGTGGCGTTCATGGGCTTCGAGTTCGAGGTGGTGGAGCCGCCGGAGCTGGCGGAGTCGATCCGGGCGCTCAGGGACCGGCTGTCCCGGGCTCTCGATCGGTCGGAGGGCTGATCAGCAGCCGCTCGTACGCCGCGAACTCCGGGTGGTGGAGGTCGAAGGCGGGTGCCTCGGAGCGGATCCGGGGCACGGAGTCGAAGTTGTGCCGGGGCGGCGGGCAGGAGGTGGCCCATTCCAGGGAGCGGCCGTAGCCCCAGGGGTCGTCGACCTGGACCTTCTCTCCGTACCGCCAGGTCCGCCACACGTTGTAGAGGAACGGCAGCGTGGAGGCGCCGAGGAGGAAGGCGCCGATGGTGGACAGGGTGTTGAGCGTGGTGAAGCCGTCGGCCGCGAGGTAGTCGGCGTACCGGCGGGGCATGCCTTCCGCGCCGAGCCAGTGCTGCACCAGGAAGGTCAGGTGGAAGCCGGTGAAGAGGGTCCAGAAGTGGATCTTCCCGAGCCGTTCGTCGAGCATCCGGCCGGTGAACTTGGGCCACCAGAAGGAGAAGCCCGCGAAGGTCGCGAAGACGACCGTGCCGAAGACCGTGTAGTGGAAGTGGGCGACCACGAAGTACGAGTCGGTGACGTGGAAGTCCATCGGCGGCGAGGCGAGGATGACGCCGGTGAGCCCGCCGAAGAGGAAGGACACCAGGAAGCCGACGGACCAGAGCATCGGGGTCTCGAAGGAGAGCGAGCCGCGCAGCATCGTGCCGGTCCAGTTGAAGAACTTCACCCCGGTGGGCACCGCGATGAGGAACGAGAGCATCGAGAAGAACGGCAGCAGCACCGCGCCCGTGACGAACATGTGGTGGGCCCAGACCACCACGGAGAGTCCGGTGATCGTCATGGTGGCGGCGATCAGGGTCGTGTAACCGAAGATCGGCTTGCGGGCGAAGACGGGGATGATCTCGGTGATGATCCCGAAGAACGGCAGCGCGATGATGTAGACCTCGGGGTGGCCGAAGAACCAGAAGAGGTGCTGCCACAGGAGGGCCCCGCCGTTCTCGGGCTGGAAGACCACGGCGCCGAGGCGCCGGTCGGCCTCCAGGACGAGCAGCGCGGCCGCGAGGACGGGGAAGGCGACGATCACCAGGACCGCGGTGAAGAGGACGTTCCAGGTGAAGATCGGCATCCGGAACATGGTCATGCCGGGCGCCCGCATGCCGACGATGGTGGCGAGGAAGTTCACCGAGGCGAGGATCGTGCCGAAGCCGGAGAGCGCGAGGCCCATGATCCACAGGTCGATGCCGACGCCGGGGGAGCGTTCCAGGCTGTTGAGCGGGGCGTAGGCGGTCCAGCCGAAGGCGGCGGGGCCGGTCGGCGTGAGGAGGGAGCCGGCCACCATCAGGCCGCCGAAGAGGAACAGCCAGTACGAGAACATGTTCAGCCGCGGGAAGGCGACGTCGGGGGAGCCGATCTGCAGCGGCACCAGTTCGTTCGCGAAGCCGGCGAAGGTGGGCGTGGCGAAGAGCAGCAGCATGATCGTGCCGTGCAGGGTGAAGGCCTGGTTGTACTCGAGGTTCGAGACGAGCTGGAGGCCGGGGCGGGCCAGCTCGGCCCGCATCACCATCGCCATGAGCCCGGCGAGCAGGAAGAAGGCGAACGCGGTGGCCAGATAGAGGTGGCCGATCTTCTTGTGGTCGGTCGTGGTGAGCCAGTCGATCACGATGCGGCCGTGCCGCTGCCGGGCCGATTCGGTGGTCGCGGTCGCCGTCCCGTTCCCCATCGCCGTCTCCGCCTCGCCGTCGTCCCGGCTCCGTGTCCCCGGGCGTTCCGACAGCGTAAGCATTGTGTAAGGGAAGAGTGTGTGCCACGCGTGCGCGTCGCCGACGCAATTCGGGGAGACTCGCGTAAGAGGGGAATTGCCCGCGTCTTCTCCGCCCTTCCGAGCCCTTCGTGCGAACTGATGGGTAGCACCGCGAATTACTGGAGAAACGGCCGGAAACCTGCCCCGCGACCGGCGGTCGGAGAGGCCGAGCATATGTCGAGAACTTGTGACACAAGCGTGACCGCCGAGGGACTAACGTGAGGTTCATGTCACCCACATCGCGCACTCCCGAACCGCCTCGCGACGCTCCCGGGTCCTATGTGGGCCTCGATGCCGAAGGGGCCGAGCAGCTCGCCAGGACCCGCGGCTGGAGCGTCGTCCGCTCCCTGCCGCCCGGCTCGATCATCACCATGGAGTACCTGTCCGGGCGCCTCAACTTCGAGGTCGAGGACGGTGTCGTCACCCGCTGCTGGCACGGCTGAGGAGCCGGCGGGACTGTACGCGGAAGGGCCCCGGCCATCTCGGCCGGGGCCCTTCCGCGTACGGGGAGAAGGCGGTGCGGATCAGCCGCGGGTCACCGGGGTGCGCCGGCCGCCGGCCAGCCCCACGGGCTCCCGGACGGGCTCCCGCACCGGCTCCTCGGGCACGGGCGGGCGCGGCGGGAAGAACCCGGGGCGCGGGCCGCCGGAGGCCACGGGCAGCGAGGGCACGAGCCGGCGACGCTCCCGCAGCCGCTCCCGCACCCGGTCGCGCGCGGCGAGGATCCAGGCCTCCGCCACGGCCAGGACCGGCTCGCACCAGGGCAGCGCGAGCAGGACGAGGAGCCCGGCGGCCCAGCCGAGCAGCACGTCGCTCAGCCAGTGCGTGCCGAGGTAGACGGTGGTGAGGCCGACGCCGAGCGCCACCACCGCGGAGAGGGCCGACAGATAGCGCCGGGCCCTCGGGGTGGTCGCCAGGTAGGCGAGGATGCCCCAGGTCACGACCGCGTTGGCGGTGTGCCCCGAGGGGAATATGTCGCCTCCGGCGAAGAGCTCGGCGGAGCCGATCTGGGTCGCGTAGTGAGGTCCGAGGCGGCCGAGTCCGAGCTTGACCGCGCCCACCGAGACGTTGAGCAGCAGGAGGGCGGCGCCGAGGCACAGCAGGGGGCGCAGGGTGTGCTGGCGCCAGGAGCGCCAGCCCAGCCAGGCGGCCACCATGACGGCCGTGGGGCCGCGCTGGCCGAGGACGACGTAGTAGTCGAGGAAGCCGTGGATCTCGGGCCACTGCTGGTACGGCCGGAAGAGCATGATCTTCCAGTCGAGGGTCACCAGCCACGTCGACAGCAGGACGGCCACGACGATGGCGAGATAGAACGCCGACGTCCCGCCGAAGAGGGCGAGACGCGTGCGGGTCATCCGCGGGACCTCTATCTTCGGCGGTTCCGGCTCCCGGTCCAGCCGGGCAAAGATGTCGGTACGCACCCAATGGACGTTACAGGGAGTGAGAAGCAGACCCGGTCGTTCCGCCCCCTTCGTGATGACCATGTGATGTGGAGTAGGTCTCAGCGACCACTCCATTCCGGTCGTCCGTCGGGAAATCCGATGACCTTCCGCCCTATTCGCGCGAGGGGCGATTCCGGAAGTGTGTTTGAACGCTCGGGAATTCCCTCAAACAGACGTCCGTGTGGAATTCCATGCGACGCGCGGTCCGTGCCGAGTGGCGTACGCCACACCCCGAGCCCCGGCGAGGTGAGAGCTGCACCACGCGCTCGGGCCTTGAACTCGCGTACGCTGACGGCTCACTCGCCCGTCGATGCCGGGCCGCCCCAGGGGCATACGCCCTGGTCACAGCCCACCGAGCGCGAGAGCTTCACTGGGAGGTACGTACATGTCGCGGACGAACACGGCCCAAGGGCGATCGCGTTCCGCCGTCGACTCCGGCACCAATCGCTGGGTCGTCCTCGTCGTCCTCTGCGTCAGCCTTCTCCTGGTCGCCCTCGACGCGACCATCCTCCACGTCGCCGTCCCCTCGCTCACCGAGGACCTGCGCCCCAGCTCCACCGCGCTGCTCTGGATCGTCGACGCCTACCCCCTGGTCTGCGCCTCGCTGCTGATCCTCTTCGGCACCCTCGGCGACCGGGTCGGCAGACGGAGGGTGCTCCTCCTCGGCTACGCGCTCTTCGGCATCGCCTCGGCGGTCGCCGCGCTCGCCACCGCGCCCGCGGTCCTCATCGGGGCCCGCGCGCTGCTCGGCGTCGGCGGCGCCATGATCATGCCCGCCACGCTCTCCATCCTCCGGACGGTCTTCCCCGACCGGAGGGAGCGCGCCACCGCGATCGGCGTCTGGACCGCCACCGCCGCGATCGGGGCCGCCACCGGACCGGTGCTCGGCGGCTTCCTCGTCGAGAACTACTGGTGGGGCTCCGTCTTCCTCATCAACATCCCGCTGATGGCGCTGATCCTCCCGCTCGGCCGCCGTCTCCTGCCCGAGTCCCGGGGCGCCGCCGACGGCCCCTGGGACGTGCTCGGCGCGCTCATGGCCGCGGCCGGCGTGCTCGGCTGCGTCCTCGGCGTCAAGCGCGCCGGGGCCGGCGACCCGCTGCTCGCCCTGCCGACCGCCGGGCCGCTGCTGCTCGGCGCCGCGCTCCTCGTCCTCTTCGTACGGCGGCAGAAGCGGCGCCCGTACCCGCTGATCGACCTGCGGCTCTTCTCCCGGGCCGCCTTCACCACCTCGGTCGGCTGCATCGTCATCGGGATGCTGGCCCTGGTCGGCCTGGAGCTCATCGCCGTCCAGTACCTCCAGCTGGTCCTCGGCCTCAGCCCCCTGGAGACCGGGCTCCGGCTCCTCCCGCTGACCTTCGCCGCCATGGCCGCCGGCGCCACCGGCTCGTACACCCTGCGCCGGATCGGGCCGCGCCGGATGGTCGGCTGGGGCTTCCTGCTCACCGCCGCCGCGGTGCTGCTGCTGACGCTCATGGGACAGCACGACCGGCCGCTGCTGCTCACGGTCGGGTTCGTACTGCTCGGCTTCGGCCTGCAGACCACGCTCTTCTCGGCGTACGAGTCGATGCTCAGCGAGGCGCCGCAGCGGAGCGCGGGCGGGGCGGCCGCGATCGGCGAGACCTCGTACCAGCTCGGCGCGGGCATGGGCATCGCCCTGCTCGGCAGCGTGATGAACGCCGCGTACACCCCCGGGCTCTCCTCGGTGCCCGGCGTGCCCGGGGAGGCGAGCCGGGCCGCCGCGAACTCGCTCGGGGAGGCCTACAAGGTCGCCGAGCAGCTCGGCGGCACGGCGGGGGAGGCCCTGCACCAGGCCGCCCGCCACTCCTTCGTGCACGGCCTGCACGTCACGCTCTTCGTGAGCGCCGGGCTGCTGCTCGTGGGGGCGCTGATGGCCCGGCGGCTGCCGCGGATCATGGAGTGTCCGGTGGATCCGGAGGAGGCCTTCGACGCCCGGGAGGCCCGGGGCGCGCTCGCGGCCCAGGGGGGACCGGAGGGGGCCGTGGAGCCGGAGCCGGCCGGGACCGGGGTGGCGGCGGGGACGCCGGGAGCGCCGTCCGCCGACCCGGCGGAGTGGTCCGGTTCGTCGGGGGCGCCCGGTGCTCCGGGGCGGGCGGGGACGTCAGGAGCGCCCGCCGTGTCGGAGCGGGCGGCGTCGTCGGGGGTGCCCGCGCCGTCGGGGCGGGGCGAGCGGGCGGAGCCGGTCGGTTCCCCGGAGGAGGGAGAGCCGCGGGTGCCCGCGACCCGGGAAGCGATCGAGCCCGCCGGATCGGGGCGCCCGGCGCACTGACCCGACCACGTCGGGAGGCGCCAGGACCGGCCGGCGGGCCCGCTCAGCTCTGGTTGAAGAAACCGTCCTGCCGGCGCCGGCCCGTCTCACCGGTGACGATCTGGGTGTCGGCGGGGGTCAGCAGGAAGACCCGCGTCGCCACGCGTTCGATCGAGCCGCGCAGACCGAAGGCGAGCCCGGCGGCGAAGTCGACGACGCGCTTGGCGTCGTTCGGCTCCATCGCGGTCAGGTTCACGATCACCGGAACCCCGTCCCGGAAGAGCTCGCCGATGCCCCGGGCGTCCCGGAAGCCGTCCGGGGAGACGGTGGCGATCCGACGGCCCCGCTCTTCGGCGGTGTCCGTGGCCACCCGGACCCGGGGGTCCGTCACCCAGGCGTCGCCGCCCTCGGCACCGTCGGCGTACTCGTCGTCGTAGTAACGCTCGTCGTTGTCCTCGACGAGTCCCAGCCAGGCACTCGCCTTGCGCACCGATCCCATGGACGCCTCCTTTCAGCGCGGTCACTTGTGGTTCCGCATTCCCTATCGTCGTCCATCATGCGGATCGCGCGCCAAGTGGATAGGCGCCGCGCAGAGGATTCGTGACGGTACTGGTGCAGAACGTGAGGGCCGTTTCCTGGCGATTCGTCAGGAAACTTGCGGTATGGGGCCCCTGATGGAGGGCCATGTAGCTGAAAATATGAAAGTCGTGCCACAAGGGTGACGATGGGCGCGTACGGGTGAACGGACCCACTCGCTACGATGCCGCGGGGCCGCGCGGCGGACCTCCGCACGCCGCGGCCCACGACTCACGGGGGAGTCCTTGTTCGGAATCGTCAGACCCTGCACCCATCGCCTCACCGACGGTCTCAAGACCGAGTGGATGGCCCACCTCTGCGGCCTCTGCCTGGCGCTCCGCGCCGACCACGGGCAGTTCGCCCGGATCGTCACCAACTACGACGGGCTCATCGTCTCCGTCCTGACGGAGGCTCAGACCGGCGTGACCGAGGCGGGCCGCCGCACGGCCGGGCCCTGCGCGCTGCGCGCCATGCGCACCGCCCCCGTCGCACGCGGTGAGGGGGCCAGGCTCGCCGCCGCCGTCTCGCTCGTCCTCGCCTCGGCGAAGGTCCGGGACCACGTCGCCGACAGGGACGGCCTGTTGGCCCGCCGCCCCGTCGCCGCCGCGGCCCGCCGCGTCGCCCGCTCCTGGGACAGGGCCGGCGCCAGGACCGGCCGGGACCTCGGCTTCGACACCGCCGTCCTCGTCGACGCCGTCGACCGCCAGACCGGCATCGAGGCCCTCGCGGGCCCCGGCACCTCCCTGCTCGCCGTCACCGAGCCGACCGAGACGGCGACCGCCGCCGCCTTCGCGCACACCGCCGTCCTCGCGGGACGGCCGGGGAACGCGGCGCCGCTCGCCGAGGCGGGCCGCCTCTTCGGCCGCCTCGCCCACCTCCTCGACGCCGTCGAGGACCAGGCCGCCGACGCCGAGACCGGCGCGTGGAACCCGCTCACCGCCACCGGCACCTCCCGCGCGGAGGCCCGCCGGCTCGCCGACGACGCCCTCCACGGCATCCGTCTCGCGCTGAAGGACGCCGAGTTCGCCGACGGCAGGCTCGTCCACGTCCTGCTCGCCCACGAGCTGCGCACCTCGGTCGACCGCGCCTTCGGCACGACCGGTTGCTCGCACGGAGCGGGGGGCGTGCGGGCCGCCCACGGCCCGGTGCCGGGGAACCCGTACGGGGGGCAGCCCCCCGGCCCGTACGGCGCGCAGAACCCCTACGGCGCGCAGAACCCGTACGGGGCGCAGAACCCCTACGGGGGCGGGAACCCGTACGGGGGCGGCGGAAGCCCGTACGGCGGTGGCGGAAACCCCTACGGGGGCGGCCCCATGGGCCCGGGCGGTCCCGGAGGCCCGGGCGGTCCCGGCGGACCCGGCGGTCTGCCGCCGCAGTTCGGCGGCGGCGCGCCCCAGGCGCCCAAGCCCCGCGGCTTCCTCGCCGGGTGCGCCATGTTCACCTGGCTCTTCTGCACCTGCCAGATCTGCTGCGCCAAGAAGTACGAGGGCCCCTGGTCCCGCAAGAAGCGCGAGGGCTGCTGCCGGGACTGCGACTGCGGAGACGGCGGCTGCGGCGGCTGTGACGGTTGCGACTGCTGCTGCCCCTGCGACGGCTGCTGACGCTCCGTCGGACACCCTCCGCCCGGGACCCGCGCCGTCACTTCTTCGGCGCGGGGATCTCCGGCGGCGAGATCCGCGACTTCTCGATCCCCGAGGCCGTCACCCCCCACTTCTTCAGGATCCGGTCGTACGTCCCGTCGGCCTTCAGACCGTTCACCGCGGCCTGGAAGGCCGGCGCGAGCGGGGTGCCCTTCTTGAAGGCGAAGCCGACGTCCAGGCGCCGGTACTCGTTGAGGAACTTCAGGTTCTTCTGCTGCGTCACCGCGTACCGCACACCGTTGATCGTGTTCATCACGACATCGCTGCGGCCCTGCTGGAGCGACATCCAGATCGCCCCGGTCTCGCTGTAGACGTTCACCTGGTACGCCGGCTTCCCGGCCCGCGCGCACCGGTCCTTGTTCTTCTCCAGGGTCCGTTCGAAGGTGGTGCCGGCGTTCACGGCCACCTTCAGACCGCACAGCTGGGTGAGGTCGGTGACCGCCTTCAGGGTGCTGTCCGCCCGGGCGGCGAAGCCCTGCCCGTCGTTGATGTACGTCACGAAGTCGATGGTCCTGCGCCGCTCCTCGGTCACCCCGAAGTTCCCCGTGCCGACGTCGTACTTGCCGCTGCCGAGGGCCGGCAGGATCGCCTCGAAGCCGACCACCTCGCGCTTCAGCTCCAGACCGAGGGCCTTCGCCACGGCGGCCGAGAAGTCGGCGTCCACGCCCACGACGGTCCTGCCGTCCGGCAGATAGGCCGAGCTGGGCGGGGTCGCCACCGAGGAGGCGAGCGCCAGGCTGCCGCGCTGCCGCACGTCGGCGGGGAGCAGCTTCGCCGCCGCCTCGTTCTTCTTCACCCCCGCCACCACGTCCTCGGTCGGGAGCGCGCCCTGCGCTCCCGACGCCCCGGCCGGGGCGGTCGCGGGCTCGCCGCCCGAGCAGGCGGTGAGGCCGAGCGCGGCCGCGGTGATCAGGGCGAAGACGAGGGTGGTGCGTGCGGTGCCGGAACTCGTGCGCGTACTCATGGCTTCGGGTTCTCCAGGGATTTCTCGAACGGCAGCGGGCCGATCGACTCGGGATCGGCGGACACGTCGAACAGCGGGCGGTAGCCGCTCGCCAGGTAGAGGCCCTTGGCCTCGGGCTGGCGCGGCCCCGTCGTCAGGTAGATGCGGGAGTAGCCGCGGTCGGCGGCCTCCCGTTCGAGCACGGTGAGGACCCGGCGGGCGAGGCCGCGCCTGCGGTGCGCCGAGTGCGTCCAGATCCGCTTCAGTTCGGCGGTCCTGTCGTCGTAGCGGCGGAAGGCGCCGCCCGCCACGGGCCTGCCCCGCTCCAGGAGGAGCAGGAAGGCACCGTGCGGCGGGGCGAACTCCGCCGCCGGGTAGTGGTGCAGATCGTGCGCGGAGCCGTAGCGGGTCGTGTACTCGTACGCCAGCTCGTCGAGGAGCGGGCGCGCCAGGGGGTCGGTGGTCGTGGTCCGGTGCACGGACAACGCGAAGGTCATGACGGTCCTTCAGGACGAAGGAGAAGAAAGGAAGGAGGGCAACGCGGGCAGGGCGAAGGAAAGGAAGGGAACGCAGGGCGGGGCGAGGGGAGGGGAGAGCTCAGGCGCTCACGAGGGGCCTGGGTGTGAAGGCGCCGCGGAGGACAGCACGCGGGCGGGGAGGAGCAGAGGGTCGGCTCAACAGGAAGAGGACCACACGCGACCGAAGTCGATGTGGGAGCGCGTGACCAGCTGCTGCGGATGCATGGCCCCAGTGGAACAGGCATCCGGTCCCGCGTCAACCACGATGAGACGTGCGGCTCACAGTGCGGACGCCCTTGACAACGGGCCGTGTCGACCGCATAGCCTCGAAGGGCGGATCGGGCTGAGGGGCCCGGATCCGCGGCTCAGCGCGTGTGAAGGCGCACCCCGTGTTCGATCCTCTGGCATCCACGGAGCCCTCGCATGTCCGCGACCCTCGTCAAAACCCCTTCCACGGCCCCGCCGGCCGAACCGCCCCCGCGCGTCGTCCCCGCCCGCCGCACCGGCCAGTGGACCGCGGCCGCCGCCGTCCTCGTCCTGCTCGCGCTCGCCCTCGTCTCGGTCGTCCGCAACAAGGCCTTCCAATGGGACGTCGTCGCCGAGTACTTCACCTCCGCGTCCGTCCTGCGCGGCCTCGGTCTCACCCTGTGGCTGACCGCCCTCGTCATGGCCCTCGGCTTCGTCCTCGGCACCCTGCTCGCCGTCCTCAGGCTCTCCGCCAACCCCGTGCTCCGAGCTGTCAGTTGGGGCTACATCTGGTTCTTCAGGTCCACCCCGATCCTGGTCCAGCTGCTCTTCTGGTTCAACATCGGCGTGCTCTACCCGCAGATCCTCGGCGTCAACACGGTCAACCTCCTCGGCCCCGTCGCCGTCGCCGTCATCGGCCTCACCCTGCACGAGGCCGCCTATGCCGCCGAGGTCGTCCGCGGCGGCATCCTCTCCGTCGACCGGGGCCAGATCGAGGCCGCCCACTCCCTCGGCCTCGGCCGGTGGCGCCGGCTCACCCGGATCGTGCTGCCGCAGGCCATGCGCGCCATCGTCCCGCCCGCCGGGAACATGCTGATCGGCACCCTCAAGGGCACCTCGATCGTCTCCGTCATCGCCGTCCAGGACCTGCTCTACTCGACCCAGCTCGTCTACCACCGCACGTACGAGATCATCCCGCTGCTGCTCGTCGCCACGCTCTGGTACGTCGCCGTCACCTCGGTCCTCGGCGTCGGCCAGTACTACGTCGAGCGGCACTACGCCCGCGGAACGGCCGGTGCGCGATGAGCCCGCGCCGCTCCCTCGTGATCGTGGGCGCCGGGCCGCGGGGGACCGGCTTCCTCGAACGGCTCGCCGCCAACCTGCCCGAGTTGTACGGCGACGAGCCCCTCGACGTCCACCTCGTCGACCCGCACCCGCCGGGCCCCGGCCGCATCTGGCGCACCGCGCAGTCCCCGCTGCTCTGGATGAACTCCCAGGCCGAGGACGTCACGATGTTCACCGACGAGACCGTCGCGCTCGACGGGCCCGTCCGCCCCGGACCCACCCTCGCCGAATGGGCCGGCCTCGACGGCCGCACCTTCCCCACCCGCCCCCAGCAGGGCGCCTATCTGCGCTGGGTGTACGAGCGGGCCCGCGACGCCCTGCCCGCCTCCGTCACCGTCCACGAGCACCGCACCACCGCCCTGCGGATCGGCGGTCCCCGCGACGGACGCCAGCGGGTCTGGCTGGAGGGCACCGCGGTCCCCCTCCTCGCCGACCTCGTCGTCCTCACCGTCGGCCACCTCGACGCCGAACCCGACGAGGAGCAGCGGCGGCTCGCCGACTTCGCCGCCCGCCACCGGCTCCTCCACCTCCCGCCCGACTTCACCGCCGACGCCGACCTCGCCGCCCTCCCCGCCGGAGAACCCGTCCTCGTCCGCGGTTTCGGCCTCGCCTTCGTCGACCTGATGGTGCTGCTCACCGAGGGCCGCGGCGGACGGTACGAGGACGACGGCGACGAACTCGTGTACGTGCCCTCCGGCAAGGAGCCGGTGCTGCACGTCGGATCCCGCCGGGGCGTCCCGTACCACTCGAAGATCGGCTACGTCCTCGACGGCGAACGCCCCCCGCTGCCCCGCTACTTCGGCACCGAGCAGACCGACGCCCTGCTCCGGCGCACCGGGCCGATCGACTTCCGGCGCGACGTGTGGCCGCTCATCGACAAGGAGCTCGGCTGGGCCCACTACCACCGGCTCTTCTCCACCCACCCCGAGCGGACCGCGCTCGCCTGGAGCGACTTCGAGCGGGCCTATGACGAGGCGCCGCCCCGCGGGGCCGACATCGCCGCGCTCGTCGCCGCCGCCGTCCCCGACCCCGCCGACCGGCTCGACCTCGACGCCCTCGACCACCCCCTGGACGGCCTCCGCTACGACTCCGCCGAAGCCCTCCAGCAGGGCCTGCGCGACTACGTCACCGAGGACCTGACCCGCCGCCACGACCCCGCCCACAGCCCCGACGCCGCCGTCTTCGCCGGCCTGCTCTCCGTCTACGGCCAGCTCCTGCGCCTCGGCAAGCGCCTGGACCCCGGCGCCTGGTGGCACGGCTTCTTCAGCTACCTCGCCTCCGGGCCGCCCGGCCCCCGCCTGCGGCAGCTCCTCGCCCTCTCCCGCGCCGGCGTCGTCCGCTTCCTCGGTCCGCGGGTCACCGTCGAGACCGACGAGGAACGCGGCCTCTTCCGGGCCGGATCCCCCGCCGTACCGGGCGAGTGGACCGAGGCCCGCGCCCTCGTCGAGGCCCGCATCCCCGACCCCACCCTGGAGCTCACCGGCAGCCCCCTGCTCCGCGCCCTGTACGAGGAGGGGACCCGCGCCACCCCCGGCGGCCTCCTCGTCGTCGACCCCGTCGACGGCCGGATCCTGGAGCACGACGGACGCCCGCACCCGCGCCGCTTCGCCCTCGGGCCGCACACCACCGCCCGCACCGGCAGCGCCTTCACCCGGCCCCGTACCGGCGGGGTCGCCTTCGGGCAGAACGACGTCACCGCGCGGGCCGTCCTGACCTTTCTGCGTGACCGGGAGTGTCGGCTTCCCGTCCCGCTGAGCGCCTGATCCGCGCCTCCCTCGCCGTCTGCCGAGCGCCTGATCCGCGCCCCCTTCTCCGCCCGACTTCTCCCGCCTGTCTTCTCCGCCTGTCGAGCGCCTGAGCCGCGCTCCTCCGTCGTCCCTGCCCCGTTCCCGAGGAACCGCCATGTCTCTCACCAGCGATCCGCCCGTCACGAAGGGCCCGGTCGCCGCGTCGTCCGCGCCCGCCGAGCTCGTGGTCGTCCCGGTCCGTCACCCCTGGCGCTGGGCGGCCGTCGTCGCCACCGCCGTGCTGCTCGTCCAGTTCGTCCACGGGCTCGTCACCAACCCCGGCTGGGAATGGGACGTCTTCGCCGCCTTCTTCACCACCGAGACGATCCTCCGCGCCGTCTGGGTCACCCTCCAACTCACCTTCTACGGCACCGCGCTCGGCTTCGCGATCGGCATCCTGCTCGCCTTCATGCGCCTGTCCGCCAGCCCGTTCCTGCGGTCGGTCGCCTTCGGCTACATCTGGGCCTTCCGCTCCATCCCGCTCATCGTCCAGCTCCTCTTCTGGTTCAACCTCGCCTACCTCTACAAGGAGCTGAGCATCGGCATCCCCTTCGGGCCGGGCTTCGTCTCCTTCGACACGACGGGCCTCGTCGGCGAGATGGGCGCCGCCGTCCTCGGCCTCGCCCTGCACCAGGCGGCCTACGCGGCGGAGATCGTCCGCGGCGGCGTGCTCGCCGTGGACGAGGGCCAGTCGGAGGCGGCCGCCGCCCTCGGCATCCCCAGGCTCCGGCAGGTGCGGCGGATCGTGCTGCCGCAGGCGATGCGCTCGATCCTCCCCAACGCCGCCAACGAGATCATCTCGCTCTTCAAGGGCACCTCGATCGTCTCCGTCATGGCGATCGGCGAACTCTTCTACCAGGTCCAGGTCGTCTACGGCCGCAACGGCCGCGTCGTCCCGCTCCTGATGGTCGCCACCGCCTGGTACGTCCTGCTCACCACCGCGCTCTCCGTCGTCCAGCACTACGTCGAACGCCACTACGCGAAGGGGAGCGCCCGATGAGCTCCGTCACCGCCACCGCCACCGAGACCGCCAAGGTCGAGATCCGTTCCGTCCACAAGCGCTTCGGCTCCCTCCACGTCCTGCGCGGCATCGACCTCGACGTCCGGGCCGGCGAGGTCACCGTCGTCCTCGGCCCCTCGGGCTCCGGCAAGTCCACCCTGCTGCGCACCATCAACCACCTGGAGAAGGTCGACAGCGGCACGGTCGGCGTGGACGGCGTCCTCGTCGGCTACCGCCGCTCCGGGAACAAGCTCTACGAGCTGCGCGAGCGCGAGATCCTCAAGCAGCGCACCCGGATCGGCTTCGTCTTCCAGAACTTCCACCTCTTCCCGCACCTCACCGTCCTGGAGAACATCGTCGAGGCGCCCGTCTCGGCCCTGAAGCGCCCCCGCAAGGACGCCGAGGCCGCCGCCCGGAAGCTGCTCGAACGGGTGGGTCTCGCCGACAAGGCGGAGGCGTACCCCAAGCAGCTCTCCGGCGGTCAGCAGCAGCGCGTCGCCATCGCCCGCGCGCTCGCCCTGGAGCCGAGCCTGCTGCTCTTCGACGAGCCGACCTCCGCGCTCGACCCCGAACTCGTCGGCGAGGTCCTCGACGTCATCAAGGACCTGGCCGCCTCCGGCACCACCATGATCGTCGTCACCCACGAGATCGGCTTCGCCCGCGAGGTCGCCGACACCGTGGTCTTCATGGACGAGGGCCGGATCGTCGAGCAGGGCTCGCCGGCCGAGGTGCTCGACAATCCGCGCCACGAGCGGACCCGTGCCTTCCTCTCCAAGGTCCTTTGAACCTCTTTCCCCGGTCCTCTTTTCTCTCTCTCACGTAACAGGAGTTGCCGTCATGAAGACCCGTCGCGCCGTCCTCACCGCCCTCGCCTCGCTCACCGCCCTCGGGCTCCTCACCGCCTGCGGCTCGGGCGACGCCGCCGTCGGCGAGATCAAGCCGGAGGGACAGAAGGACACCGGCATCAACGTGTCCCCGAACCAGAACCGCGTCCACACCGCCAAGGTCGACGCGATCGCCGCCAAGCTGCCCGCGGCCGTCCGCGAGAGAGGCACCCTGGTCCTCGGCGTCTCCGCCAAGAGCAATCCGCCGCTCGCCTTCCGCGCCACCGACGACACGACGCTGATCGGCGTCGAGGTCGACCTCGCCACCCTGGTCGCCGACACCCTCGGCCTGAAGCCCGAGTTCAACGCGGTCTCCTGGGAGAACCTCTTCGTCGGCCTGGACAGCGGCAAGTACGACGGCGTCTTCTCCAACGTCACCGTCACCGAGGAGCGCAAGGACAAGTACGACTTCGCCACCTACCGCCTCGACGACCTCGCCTTCGAGGCGAAGAAGGGGTCCGGCTGGACGGTGAAGGGCCCCGAGGACGTCTCGGGCAAGCGGATCGCCGTCGGCAGCGGCACCAACCAGGAGAAGATCCTCGTCGACTGGTCCCGGCAGAACGAGAAGGCCGGGCGCAAGGGCGTCGACATCAAGTACTACGACAACACGACCGACTACTACCTCGCCCTTCAGTCCGGTCGGATCGACGGCTACCTCGGGCCCAACCCCACCGTCGCCTACCACGTGGCCTCCGCCGGACAGACCGAGGCCGTCGGCAAGTTCTCCGGGGCGGGCGCCGGACTCCAGGGCAAGATCGCAGCCACCACGAAGAAGGACAGCGGCCTGGTCGCCGCCTACGCGGCCGCGATCGACCACATCGTCGAGAACGGCACCTACGCGCAGGTCCTCAAGCGGTGGGGGCTGAGCAACGAGGCCGTGCGGAAGTCGGAGATCAACCCGCCCGGCCTGCCCCGCACCAAGAACTGACCCGCCGCGCGCCGGCCGGGGGCGGGGCCCGGTGTTCCGCCGGGGCCGTGGCCTTCGCGGGGGAGGTGGTGTCCGGACCGCGTCCCACCGCGCTTCGCGCGAGTTCGAGACGCTTTCACGTCCGGACACCACCCCCCCCGCTCCGACCCCACCCCCCTCCCGCCGTCGCCGTTCCACGGACCCGTTCCGCGCCACGTATCGAGAGAGACCGCATGACCAGCACCCGACCGCTCCACCTCGCCGCCGAGCTCGCCGCGGGCTCCGGCCGGGCCGGGCCGGAGACCGCCGCCCGTACCGCCGCGCTCGCCCGGATCGCCGAGGCCGCCGCGCTCGACTTCCTCACCCACGACGACTCCTTCGGCGGGCCCGGCCTCGACGCGCTCGCCGTCCTCGCCCGGATCGCCCCCGAGACCCGCTCCGTCGGCCTCGTGCCGACCGTCACCACCACCCACACCGAGCCCTTCCACGTCCAGGCCGCCGTCGCCACCCTCGACTGGGTGAGCCGGGGCCGGGCGGGCTGGCGCATCGCCGTCTCCCCGACCGGGGCCGAGGCCCGGCTCGTCGGCCGTCGCCCGGCGCCGCCCGTCGCCGAGCTCTGGCAGGAGGCGGGCGAGGTCGCCGAGGTGTCCCGGAAGCTGTGGGACAGCTGGGAGGACGACGCCGAGATACGGGACGTGGCGACCGGACGGTTCGTCGACCGCCGCAAGCTGCACCACGTCGATTTCCAGGGCGCGACCTTCTCGGTCAGAGGGCCCTCGATCGTGCCCCGGCCCCCGCAGGGCCATCCGGTGACCGTCGTCGACGCCACCCGCCCGGCCGCCCGGGACACCGCGGCCCACCACGCCGACGTGGCCCTGATCAGGGCCACCTCCGCCGAGGAGGCCGCCGCCCTCCGCGCCGAACTGCACCAGGGGGCCCGCGCCCACGGCCGGGATCCCGGGCAGCTGCGCGTCCTGCTCTCGCTGACCGTCGACCTCGACGCGTACGAGGGCGGGGCCGGGGCGCTCGCCGAGCTGATCGCCGGCTGGCACGGGGGCGGGGCGGTCGACGGCTTCCATCTCGTGCCGGTCGTGCCCGAGCGGGATCTGGAGCGGTTCGCTTCGGAGACCGTGGCCCGGCTCAGGGAGCGGGGGCTGTTCCGTACGGACTACGAGGGGACCACCCTCCGCGACCACCTGGGGCTCGCCCGGCCGGTCAGCCAGTACGCGGCGGCGGGGGCGTCCGCATGAGCCGGGGCAGGAAGCAGATCCATCTCGCCGCGCACTTCCCCGGCGTCAACTCGACGACCGTATGGGCCGATCCGCGCTCCGGTTCGCAGATCGACTTCTCCTCCTTCGAGCACCTCGCGAGGACCGCGGAGCGCGGGCTCTTCGACTTCTTCTTCCTCGCCGAGGGGCTGCGGCTGCGCGAGCACGCGGGGCGCATCCACGACCTGGACGTCGTCGGCAGGCCCGAGTCGATCACCGTCCTGAACGCGCTCGCGGCCGTCACCGACCGGCTCGGTCTCGCCGCCACGGTGAACGCCACCTTCAACGAGCCGTACGAGCTGGCCCGGCGGCTCGCCTCGCTCGACCACCTCAGCGCGGGCCGGGCCGCCTGGAACGTGGTCACCTCGTCCGACGCCTTCACCGGCGAGAACTTCCGGCGCGGTGGTTATCTGGACCGCGCCGATCGGTATGCGCGTGCGGCCGAGTTCCTCGGCGTGGTGCGGGAGTTGTGGGATTCCTGGCCCCCGGGCGGCGAGCCGAGGTCCTTCGCGCACAGCGGGCCGCAGTTCCGGATCGAGGGCGAGTTCCCCGTGCCGCGCTCCCCGCAGGGGCAGCCGGTCGTCATCCAGGCCGGGGACTCCGCCGAGGGGCGGGAGTTCGCGGCCTCCGCCGCCGACGTGGTCTTCACGCGGCATTCGACGTTGGAGGCCGGCCGGGAGTTCTACGCCGACGTCAAGGGCCGGCTCACCCGCTACGGGAGGGGCCCCGGCGACCTGAAGATCATGCCGGGGGTGACGTACGTCCTCGGTGACAGCGACGCCGACGCGCAGGAGCGGGCCGCCGAGATCCGGCTGCAGCAGGTCTCCCCGCAGAACGCGATCCTCGCCCTCGAACGGATCTGGGGCCGTGACCTCTCCGGCTACGACCCCGACGGTCCGCTTCCGGACATCGACCCCGACCCGGACTCGACGCTCGTGCAGGGCCGGGTACGGGTCGCCGACCCGGTCGGGGTGGCGAGGAAGTGGCGGGCGCTGTCCGAGGCGAAGGGGCTGTCGATCCGTCAGACGGTCGTCGAGACGACGGGCCGGCAGTCCTTCGTGGGCTCCCCGGCGACGGTCGCGGCGGCCCTGGAGGAGTTCGTCGCCGCGGACGCGGCCGACGGCTTCATCCTCGTCCCGCACCTGACCCCCGGCGGCCTCGACGACTTCGTCGACCAGGTCGTTCCGCTGCTCCAGGAGCGCGGTGTCTTCCGCACGGAGTACACGGGCACCACGCTGCGCTCGCACCTCGGCCTCGCCGATCCGGCAGGGAAGGGCGGCACACCATGAGCACGGATCCACAGCAGGACTGGCAGCACTGGCACGAGCGGCGCGAGGCCGCGGTCGCCTCCTCGTACGGCCCGCTCTCCCTCACCGGCACCCACTGGCTCGCGGACTTCCCCGAGGGACGCATTCCGGCCATTCCCGGTGAGTGGCGGGAGGACGGCGACGAGGTGGTCCTGACGGCGGGCGCCGAGGACGGGCTCACCGTCGACGGCAAGCCCTTCGCCGGCACGGTCCGGCTCACCGCCGACCACGGTCCGATCCACGAGTCCCGGGTCGAGTCGGCGGGCCGGCGGCTCGTGGTGCTGCGCCGCGAAGGACTCTGGGCCGTACGGGACTTCGACCCGGACTCGGAGGCGCGCCGCGCCTTCCGGGGCATCGAGGCCACCCCGTACGACGAGCGCTGGGTGGTGCCCGGGGTGTTCCGTCCGTACGGGGAGACGCGCAGCGTACGGGTGGAGAACGCGGACGGCCGGGAGCGCGGCCTCGGTCTCTCCGGGGAGCTGTCCTTCGAACTGCACGGCGGCGAGCACGTCCTCCAGGTGGCCGTCGAGGACGACGGCACCCTGTGGGCGGTCTTCGCGGACGCCACCGGCGGCCGGGACAGCTACCGCTTCCGTTTCCTGCGGCCCGAGGCCCCGGCGGCGGACGGCTCGGTGACGGTCGACTTCAACCGGACGCTGCTGCCGCCGTGCGCCTTCGCGGACCACTTCATCTGCCCCTTCCCGCCGCCCGGGAACACCCTCGACACCGCCGTGCCGGCGGGGGAGCGGCGGCTGCGCCCGGCCTGAGCAGGGCCTTTCCCCCAGTGGTGGTGCCCCCGGCCGGGACGGTCGGGGGCACCCGTCCGTGCGGCGGTCTTGTGCGTCCGCTCCGGGAGGGCCACTATCACTGGCGGCGCATGTCAGGAACACGTCACCTGATGGTGCCTCACGGGCCTGCCACCCACGGGCCCCTCCGCTTTTCCCAGAAGGAGAACAGTGAGGAGCACAGTGAGGAACACCCGCACCCGCCTGCTCGCCGTCGCCGCCGGCCTCGCCGCCGCCGGCGCCCTCGGCCTCCCCAGCGCCCAGGCCGCCCCCGCGCCCGGCCCCGCCGGAGCCGCCCAGCTCGCCCGCGCCGAGTCCGCCGTCGACGCCGCCGGGGTCGGCGGCACCGCCTGGTACGTGGACAGAGCCTCGGGCCGGGTCGTCGTCACCGCCGACTCCACCGTCACCGCCGCCGGACTCGCCAAGATCCAGCGCCAGGCCGGCGCCGACGCCGGAGCCCTCCGCATCCAGCGCACCCCCGGCGTCTTCAAGCCGCTGCTCGCCGCCGGAGACGCCATCTACGGCGGCGGATACCGCTGCTCGCTCGGCTTCAACGTGCGCAGCGGCTCCACCTACTACTTCCTGACCGCCGGCCACTGCGGCAACGTCGCCAACACCTGGTACACCAACTCCGCGCAGTCGACCCCGATCGGCGCCACCGTCGGCTCCAGCTTCCCGGGCAACGACTACGCCCTGGTCCGCTACGACAACACCTCGCTCTCCCACACCGGCGGCTTCACCGCGGCCGACGCCTACGTGGGGGAGTCCGTCAAGCGCTCCGGCTCCACCACCGGCACCCGCAGCGGCACCGTCACCGGCCTCAACGCCACCGTCCACTACTCCAGCGGCGGCACGGTGAAGGGCCTGATCCAGACCGACGTCTGCGCCGAGCCCGGCGACTCGGGCGGCGCGATGTACGACGGCACCAAGGCGCTCGGCCTCACCTCCGGCGGCAGCGGCAACTGCTCCACCGGCGGCACCACCTTCTTCCAGCCGGTGCCGGAGGCGCTCGCCAAGTACAACGTCAGTCTCTTCTGACCCCACCCGCACGGCCCGTTCATCGAACCCCCACCCAGGAGGAACGCGACCATGCACACCACCCCCACGAAGAAGTTCCGGCTGCTCGCCCTCACCGCCGGCCTCGTCGCCGCCGCCGCGACGCTCGGCGTCCCCACCGCCAGCGCCGACCCGGCCCAGACGTTCAGCGCCACCCAGCTCTCCGCCGCCAGCGACGCCGTCCTCGCCGCCGACGTGGCCGGCACCGCCTGGCGCGTCGACACCGCCACCGGCAAGGTCGTCGTCACCGCCGACTCCACCGTCTCCCAGGCCGAGATCGCCAAGATCAAGCACCGGGCCGGCGCCAACGCGGGCGCGCTGCGCATCGAGCGCACCCCCGGCACGTTCAACAAGCTGATCTCCGGCGGCGACGCCATCTACGCGAGCAGCTGGCGCTGCTCGCTCGGCTTCAACGTCAAGGACAGCGCGGGGAACTACTACTTCCTCACCGCCGGCCACTGCACCGACGGCGCGGGCACCTGGTGGTCCAACTCCTCGCACACCACCGTGCTCGGCTCCACGGCCGGATCGAGCTTCCCGACCAACGACTACGGCATCGTGCGCTACACCAACACCTCGGTGACCAAGTCCGGCACGGTGGGCAGCGTCGACATCACCAGCGCCGCCAACGCCACCGTCGGCATGTCCGTCACCCGCCGCGGCTCCACCACCGGCATCCACAGCGGCACGGTGACCGGCCTGAACGCCACCGTGAACTACGGCGGCGGCGACATCGTCTACGGCATGATCCAGACCAACGTCTGCGCCGAGCCCGGCGACTCCGGCGGCCCGCTCTACTCGGGCAGCCGGGCGATCGGCCTCACCTCGGGCGGCAGCGGCAATTGCTCCTCGGGCGGTACCACCTTCTTCCAGCCCGTGACGGAGGCGCTGAGCGCGTACGGCGTGAACGTCTTCTGACCCCGTCCCCCGAAGGTCCCTCCGGCCGCCGACGTCGGCCGGAGGGACCGCTCCGTTCCGGGCCCTCCGGCTCCGCGGCCTACCGGCGGACCTCGCCCACCTCCGCGGCGACCGGAACCGGCTCCGGCTTCCACCTCACCGAGGACATCACCAGCGTGACGGCCGCGCCGACGATCGCCCAGACCGACAGGACCACCATCGAGGCGGTCATGCCGTTGCCCTTGAAGTACGCGATCGAGCGCGCCGCCCAGGTGCCCGCGCCCGGCGGCAGGTACGGGCCGATCGCCCGCCAGAACGGCGGCAGCATCGGCAGCGGGAAGGCGCCGCCCGCGCTCGGGTTGCCCGCGATCACGATGAGCAGGATCGCCAGGCCGATGCCGACGATCCCGAACACCGCCTGCAGGGCGAGGGTGGCGGCTCCCACCGCGAAGACCACCAGGGTGCCCAGGCCCCACAGGGCCGCGACGCTGCCGGGCAGGGCGCCGAGGACCGGGCCGACGATGATCGCGCCGCCGAGACCGCCGAGGGCCGAGTAGAGCGCCAGGACCCCGAGGCGGATGATCGCGCGCTCCCGGTTGGCGGGCCGGGAGCCCGCGCTGATCGCCAGGATCGCGGCGCAGATGTAGCCGCCGACGCACCAGCCGATGACCAGGTAGAAGGCGGAGAGCCCGTTGAAGTCCTGGGAGGAGGCGGGGGCCACGTCGACGGTCCGCACGCGGCGCTGGTCGGCCGCCTCCAGTTTCGTGATCATCGCCTCCAGGGTCGCGGAGAGCACCTTGCCTCCGCCGGAGGCGACGAGCAGGGTGTCGGTGCGGCCCCGCGGGTCGACGATCAGGGCCCCGTCGATGTCCCGGTTCAGGACCTGGTCCCTGGCCTCGGCCTCGTTCGCGACCGCGCGCGGGTCGAGGGGATCGCCGGGCAGCTGCGCCAGCCGTTCCGTCAGGGCGGGGGAGAGCTGCTGGGGGGCGACGACGCCGAAGGGGACGTCCGTGGGCTTCGGACTGTGCAGGGCACCGACGTACGAGGTGATGAACAGGAGTTGCAGGGCGAAGACGCCGACGACGAGCAGGGCGGCTCGGGGGGTGACGGCGCTTTTCAGTTCATCGACGAGACTCATGCCCCCACGCTCCGGGCCCCGGGGCCTTCCCGCAGGCGGGTGGGGGCCGAATGGCCGAACGGGCCCGCTTGCGCGTCACCCGGCGGCTCCGCCGACCGCCTGACGACGGCACAGGACTTTTTACCGACGCGTAACTTCCCGTCGAGGCTACCCGTGCGTAGCTTGGCTGGAGAGCATCCCCACTTGTGGTCCGGACCGCAGGGCACAGCACCCCCACCTTCCCCTTGAGCCGCAAGGAGATCGCCCGATGCTGCCCCCGAAGTCCTGGAAGCGCGCCGTCAGAGCGCTGTCCGTGCTCCTCCTGACCGCCGCCGCCACCCTCGCCCCCACCGCCGCCGCCCAGGCCGCCACCGCCCCCAGCCGTGGCTGGAACGACTTCTCCTGCAAGCCGTCCGCCGCGCACCCCCGCCCCGTCGTCCTCGTCCACGGCACCTTCGGGAACTCCTGGGACAACTGGCTCACCCTCGCGCCCTACCTGGTCGACCGGGGCTACTGCGTCTTCTCCCTCGACTACGGCCAACTGCCGGGCGTCCCCCTCTTCAACGGGCTCGGCCCCATCGCCGCGTCCGCCGGACAGCTCGACACCTACGTCGACCGTGTCCTCGCCGCCACCGGCGCGCCCGAGGCCGACCTCGTCGGACACTCGCAGGGCGGCATGATGCCCCGCTGGTACCTCAAGTTCCTCGGCGGGGCCGAGAAGGTGAACACGCTCGTCGGCATCGCCCCCGACAACCACGGCACCACCCTGCTCGGCCTCACCAAGCTCCTGCCGTACTTCCCCGGGGCCGAGGACGTCATCAGCTCCACCACCCCCGGCCTCGCCGACCAGATCGCCGGCTCGGCCTTCATCACCAAGCTCAACGAGGGCGGCGACACCGTCCCCGGCGTCCGCTACCACGTCATCGCGACCCAGTACGACGAGGTCGTCACGCCGTACCGCTCCCAGTTCCTGACCGGACCGAACGTCACCAACGTCCTCATCCAGGACAAGTGCGCGCTCGACCTCTCCGAGCACGTGGCGATCGGCACGGTGGACCGGGTCGCCTTCCACGAGGTGGCCAACGCCCTCGACCCGGCCCACGCGACCCCGACCACCTGCCTCTCGGTGGTCGGCTAGCCGCGGACCCGGCGC
Organism: Streptomyces sp. NPDC053513; assembly: GCF_044544765.1. Classification (NCBI taxonomy): domain Bacteria; kingdom Bacillati; phylum Actinomycetota; class Actinomycetes; order Kitasatosporales; family Streptomycetaceae; genus Streptomyces; species Streptomyces sp. NPDC053513. The sequence continues at coordinate 44,411 of NZ_JBITXP010000037.1, read as the reverse complement.
CGCCGGGCCGTTCCGAAGAGCACCGCCGCACCGAGCGCGAGCACGGCGGCGCCACCGACCGCGAGGTACGGGGTGGTGGCGCCGCCGCCCGTCTCCGCCAGTTGTGTGCCGGAGCCCGAACCGGCGGCGGGGGCGGGCGCGCCGGTCACGGGCGCGTCGGGCGCGGGAGCCGTGGCCGCCGGGACGTCGGTCGCGGCGGCAGCCGGCGCGGTCGTCCCGTGCCCGCCGTGCGCCCCGTGTTCCACCGAGGACTCGTCCGCACCGGCCTCGATCTGCTCGTCGGTGGGCGCGGAGGCGCTCGGCGCGGGGGCCGTACCGCCGTCGTCCGCCCCGAACACCACGTCCGAGCAGGTGTAGAACGCCTCGGGGGAGTCGGAGCGCTGCCAGATCGAGTAGATGAGATGGCGACCGGACCTCTTCGGCACGTTCCCCCGGAACACGTAGTCGCCGTCCCGCATCCCCGGGTCGGTCACCGTCACGAAGGGCTCGTCCTCCAGGTCCGACCACTTCAGCGGCTTCGACGGGTCGTACCCGTCCTTCGTCACGTACAGAGCGAAGGAGCCCCTGTGCGGGGCGGTCCCCTTGTACCGGAAGGTGTGCGCCCCGGACTTCATGCCGCTCGCCGGCCAGTCGGCCCGCGCCAGATCGAGCCCCCGGTACTTGTCGTTCCCCGCGCTGCACAGCTTCCCGTCCGGGATCGACTCCCGGTGATGGTCGGCAGCGTCGGCGATGTTCACCCCGTTCCAGTCGTAGAACGCCTGCGGCCCGCTCGCCGCCACGGCCGCCTTGCAGGCCGCCGACTTCGGCGCCTCGGGCCCCTCCGCGTAACAGGCCGCGACCCGGCTCACGGGGTCGGTCATCGAACCGTGCGCGAAGACTTCCGGCGCACCGGCGAACCCGGCCAGGAACAGCGCGGAGGTGAGGGCGGCGGCCGTCGTCGTACGGCGAGAGGTCATGGGGGGACAACTCCTTCACGGGGGCGGTGTGGGGTTGCCGAGCAAACTAGCCCCGGAAGAAGAGCGGATCGGGGCCTTTAGGGCCGCGTTAAGGCAGACGTAAGAGGCGGCTCAGGAACGGCTAGCCGAGCCGCCGGTAGCGGCGTTCCGGGCGGCCCGTGCCGCCGTAGCGGAGGGTGACTTCCGCGCGGCCCGTCTGGGCGAAGTACTCCAGGTAGCGGCGGGCGCTCACCCGGGACAGGGAGCCCGCCTCGGCGCACTCCGAGGCCGACAGGCCCTCCGGGTGGGCCCGCAGGACGGAGTCGACCAGGTCGGCCGTGTGCGCCGCGAGGCCCTTCGGGAGTTCGCGGGAGCCGCGGGGGCGGGCGCCGAAGATCTGGTCCACGTCCTCCTGGCGGGCCTCGTCCAGCTCGTCGAGGCGGTGGCGGAGGGAGGCCACGTGCCGCAGTTGCTCGTGCAGCGCCGCCGCCGTGAACGGTTTGATCAGATAGTGCAGGGCCCCGGCGCGCAGCGCCGAGCGGATCGTGCCCACGTCCCGCGCCGCCGTGATGAACAGCGCGTCCATGCCCAGACCGGCCGCGCGCAGCTCCCGCAGCACCCGGACACCGTCCATGTCGGGCAGGAAGACGTCCAGGAGGACGAGGTCGGGGCGGAGGCGCTCGGCCGCGCGGAGCGCCTCGGCGCCACTGTGCGCGACCCCCGCCACGGTGAAGCCGGGCACCGCCGACACGTAGCGGCAGTGCAGCTTGGCGACCATGAAGTCGTCGTCCACGACCAGCACCTTCGTCACGCCGACCCACGCTAGGTCCCGACCACAACGACCACAACGTCCGTTGGTTGCGGAAGAGAGACAGCTTCCTCACGCGAGGGCAACATGTGGGCCACCTCACACCCCCATCCCTCCTGCTTGAGAGGCGGCACACGTGCGGTTGCGCACCCCCTTCGCCCTCCTCGGGGCGGCCCTCCTGGTGCTCCTGGGCCCGCCGCTGCTCAGCCCGGGCACCGGCTCCGACACCGGCACCGCGATACCCGGCCTGCGCTTCATGGTCCCCAACACCCCCGGCGGCGGATACGACATCACCGCCCGCACCGCGGCCAAGAACGCCGAGGAAGCCGGTCTCACCGGCGACGTCGAGGTCTTCAACCTGCCCGGCGCGGGCGGCACCGTCGGCCTCACCCGGCTCGTCGGCGAGCGCGGCAACGGCCGCCTCGCCATGTCCATGGGCCTCGGCGTCGTCGGCGCCGTCCACACCAACAAGACGCCCAGGACACTCGCCGACACCACCCCGATCGCCCGGCTCACCGAGGAGCAGGACATCGTCGTGGTCGGCAAGAACTCCCCGTACAGGACGATCCAGGAGCTCCTCGCCGCCTGGAAGAAGGACCCCGGGAAGCTGCCCGTCGGCGGCGGCTCCTCACCCGGCGGCCCCGACCACCTCGCCCCGATGCTGATGGCGCAGGCCGCCGGGATCGCGCCGAAGGACGTCAACTACGTGCCCTTCGACGGCGGCGGCGAACTCCTCGCCTCCATCCTCGGCGACAAGGTCGGCTTCGGCGTCTCCGGCGTCGGCGAGTACCTCGACCAGATCGAGGCGGGGGAGCTGCGCCTGCTCGCCGTCACCGGACCGGAGCGGGTCCCCGGCCTCGACGCCCCCACGCTCCGCGAGGCCGGCCTCGACACCGAGTTCACCAACTGGCGCGGCATCGTCGCCCCGCCCGGCCTCTCCGACGCCGAGCGCGAGAAGCTCGTCGCCCTCGTGACCGGGCTGCACGACTCCCCGCAGTGGCGCGAGTCGCTGAAGACCCACGGCTGGAACGACGCCTTCCTGCCCGGCGCGGAGTTCGGTGACTTCCTCACCGAGCAGGACCGGCGGGTCGGCTCCGTCCTCAAGGAGTTGGGACTGTGACCACGACCGACAAGGCCCCTGCGACGACGCCGGCGAGGACCCTGCTGCGGGGGCGCTCCGAACTCGGCGTCGGAGCCCTCCTGTTCCTCCTCGGCGTCCTCGTCCTCACCGACGCCCTCACCCTCGACGCCGACGTCGCCGGCCGCGGTCCCGTCGGACCCGCGACCGTCCCCCTCGTCGTCGGCTGCGGCCTCCTCGTCGTCGCCGTCCTCCTCACCGTCGACGTGCTGCGCGGCGGCCGGGGCCAGGCCGAGGGCGGCGAGGACGTCGACCTGACGGAAGCCGCCGACTGGCGCACCGTCCTGCTCCTCGCCGGTGTCTTCCTCGCCTTCGCCGTTCTCATCGGCCCCCTCGGGTTCCCGATCGCCGGCGCCCTCCTCTTCTGGGGCGCCGCCCATGCCCTCGGCAGCCGGCACCTCCACCGCGACCCGCTGATCGCGGCCGTCCTCTCCCTCCTCACCTACGCCGTCTTCGACAAGCTGCTCGGCGTCCCGCTGCCCGGCGGCCCGCTGATGGGAGTGATCTGACCCATGGACGCCCTGAATTCCCTCCTCGACGGCTTCGGGACCGCCCTCACCCCGATGAACCTGCTGTGGGCCGCCATCGGCGTGCTCCTCGGCACCGCCATCGGCGTCCTGCCCGGCATCGGCCCCGCCATGGCCGTCGCCCTGCTGCTCCCGGTGACCTACGGGCTCGAACCGACCGGCGCGTTCATCATGTTCGCCGGCATCTACTACGGCGCCATGTTCGGCGGCTCCACCACCTCGATCCTCCTCAACACCCCCGGTGAGAGCGCGGCCGTCGTCGCCGCCATCGAGGGCAATCCGATGGCCAAGTCCGGGCGCGGCGCACAGGCCCTCGCGGCCGCCGCCATCGGCCACTTCGCCGGCGGCATGATCGGCACGACCCTCCTCGTCGTCCTCGCCCCGACCGTCGCCGCGCTCGCCGTCGACATCGGCGCCCCCGACTACCTCGCCCTCATGGTCCTCGCCTTCATCGCGGTGACCTCCGTCCTCGGCTCCTCCCGCATCCGCGGCCTCGCCTCGCTGCTCATCGGCCTCACCATCGGGCTCGTCGGCCTCGACCAGATGACCGGCCAGCAGCGTCTCACCTTCGGCTCGCTCCAGCTCGCCGACGGCATCGACGTCGTCATCGTCGCGGTCGGCCTCTTCGCGATCGGCGAGGCCCTCTGGGTCGCCGCGCACCTGCGCCGGGCGCCGGGGGAGGCCATCCCGGTCGGCCGCCCCTGGCTCGGCCGGGACGACGTCGGGCGCACTTGGAAGTCCTGGCTGCGCGGCCCCCTCATCGGCTTCCCGTTCGGCGCGATCCCGGCCGGCGGCGCGGAGATCCCGACCTTCCTCTCGTACGTCACGGAGAAGCGGCTCTCGAAGCACAAGGACCAGTTCGGCAAGGGGGCCATCGAGGGCGTCGCCGGTCCCGAGTCCGCCGCCTCGGCCTCGGCCGCCGGCACGCTCGTCTCCATGCTGACCCTCGGGCTGCCCACGACCGCCGTCGCCGCCGTGATGCTGGCCGCGTTCCAGCAGTACGGCATCCAGCCCGGACCGCTGCTCTTCGAGCGGGAACCCGAGCTCGTGTGGGGCCTCATCGCCTCGCTGTTCGTCGGCATGGTGCTGCTGCTCGCGCTCAACCTGCCGCTCGCCCCCGTCTGGGCCAGGCTGCTGCGCATCCCGCGCCCGTACCTGTACGCCGGCATCCTCTTCTTCGCCGCCGTCGGCGCCTACGCGGTGGGCGGGGAGGCGCTCGACCTGGTCGTGCTGCTCGTCATCGGCCTGATCGGCCTCGGGATGCGGCGCTACGGCCTTCCGGTGCTGCCGGCCGTCATCGGCGTCATCCTCGGCCCGGCGGCCGAGCAGCAGCTGCGCCGCGCCCTCCAGATCAGCGACGGCTCCCTGACGGGCCTGGTGGACACCCCGTTCTCGGTCACCGTCTACACGGTCGTCCTCGTGCTGCTCGCCTGGCCGCTGGTGAGGAGGGCGACCGGCCGCCGGGCGCCGGCCTGAGGCACGCGCGGGAGGACCGTACGACCGTATGTGCGGCGATCGGTCCAACTCGCCCCCGATGGGGTGAGATTCGGACGATCGGTGGCCTGATCCGGTATCCCTGGCGGGCAGCACCTCCCCCCACCCCGAAAGGACCCCGCCCATGCGCGTCCGCCTCGTCCTCACCGCAGCGGCCCTGCTCACCGCCGCCGTCGCCCCCCTCGCCCACGCGGGAGGGGCCGACGACCTCACCATCGACGAGTACGGCACGGTCGGCGCCGACAGCACGGTCACCGTCTCCGGCACGTACCGCTGCCTCGACGACAGCGAAGGACCCGTCTTCGTCAGCTCCACCCTCAAGCAGGGGAGCCGTTCCACCGGCATCGGCGGCACCCGGGCCGTCTGCGACGGACACCTCCACACGTGGACCAACAGCGCCGTCGTGAAGGAGCCCGCCTACCACCCGGGCGCCGCCCGGGTGGAGGCCACCCTCGTGCAGCTCACGGCCGGCGCGTCGGGCCTGCCGCTGCCGGGCTTCCTCGCCACCGAGCAGGCGGACGTCGAGCTGCGCTGAGGAGGCCGGGGCAGGCCTCAGGCCTGACGCAGCAGGTCGAGCAGGCCCTCCCGGCCGAGCACCTCCAGCTCGTCGAGGGCCACCACGGCACGGGCCGCCGCCTCCGGGTCGGAGGCGGCGAGACCGCTCGCCGCGAACTCGTCCTCGTCGAGCCGCAGCACCTCGCTGCCGTCCGCCGACACCCACAGGTCCAGGTCCAGGTCCTCGACCACCACTCCGGCACCGTCGATCAGGGCGGGCCGGGTGATGTCGCAGTACCAGCCCTTCAGGGAGCCGTCGGCCGACCACACCTCCTTGACGGTGAACCAGCGGTCGCGCCAGTAGTGCTCCACGAACACGTCTCCGGGCTCGAACCGCACGAAACCGAAGTCCCGTACCCCCTCGGCCGCCCACGGGGCCCGCACCGAGAGCCGGGCGCCCTCCTCCGCCAGCACCTCGGCCGGGTAACGGATCTTCGTCCGGCCCGCCTTCGTCAGGGTGATCTCAACCGATCGTCCGGACATGCCGTACCTCCGTCGCGCAGACCTCGTAACCGAACCACTCGTTGATCGCCAGCATCGGTTCGTTGCCGGCGTCGTTGCTCGTGAACGCCTCCGTGCAGCCCGCGGCCCTGGCCCGGTGCAGCGACGCGCTCTTGGCGAGCTTCGCGAGCCCGCGGCCCCGGAACGCCGGCGCGGTGCCCGTCATCCCCGACCAGTACCGGCCCAGGCCGTCCGTCTGCGCCGCGCTGAACGCCGCCGGCACCCCGTCGACCACCGCGACCGTCGTCAGCGCCCGGTCGAGCAGCGGATGGTCCCAGGTGGTCTCCCGCCAGTGCGCGTAGTCGTCCAGCTCCGCGCCCACGTCCCCCGGCTCGTCCGCCGTCGTCACCGCGTCCAGCTCGAACAGCGGCCGGGGATCGGCCGCGAAGTCCTCCGCCGTGCGCAGCTCGACCCCGGCCGGCGGGTCCTGCGGCGGCAGCTCGGCCGTCGTCAGGCCGAGCCGCAGGAAGTGCGCGCTGCGGCTGGGCGCGTACCCCCGCCGTTCGGCCCACGCGCGGTTCGCCGGCTCGTCGAGGACCCAGCTGTACAGGACCCGCGCGCCCCGCTCCACGAGGTGCTCCTCGGCGGCGCGCAGCAGCAGCGTCCCCGCGCCGAGTCCCCGGTGCGCGGGGTCCACGTAGACGTTGACGGAGCCGATCCCGGGCTCCGGCGCGTCGTGGGCGATCCTCAGCTGCGCGGTCCCGATGACCGCGCCGTCCTCGGTCTCGGCGACCAGCGGGCGGTCGTGGGCGTCGGGGTGGGCGTGGGCCCAGTCGAAGGCGAACTGCTCGGCGGTCGCGAGCATGAAGGGGAGCGCTGCCCGGCGCACCCGGGCGTAGCCCTCGGCGTCCGGGGCCCGTACATCACGGACGATCACAGTCATGGGGTGGCACGCTACGGGCGCGGGACGCACCGCCGCCTCCCATTTTCCCGCGGGGTGGGGGCAGAATCGGCCGGGTGACACTCACCATCGCTGTGGACCACGGATCCACCACCGCTCCCTACGAACAACTGCGTGCCCAGATCTCGGAACGGGCCCGGTCGGGCCGACTGCCGGTCGGATACAAGCTGCCGACGGTACGGGGGCTCGCGGAGCAACTGGGCCTCGCCGCGAACACGGTCGCCAAGGCGTACAAGGCCCTGGAGGCGGACGGAGTCATCGAGACGCGCGGGCGGCACGGCACCTTCGTGGCCGCCGCCGGTGACGCGGCGACCCGCCGGGCCGCCACCGCCGCCGCCCAGTACGTCGAGGAGGCCCGCCGTCTGGGGCTCAGCCGCGAGGCCGCGGAGGCGGCGCTGAACGAGGCCCTGCGGGCGGCGTACGACGGCTGACGCGTCCGTACGCGTCACGGACGGGGACGCCCCCCCCGCGGGCGGGGGACGCGTCGGTGCGCCGCGGGCGGCCGACGCGTCCGCGTCCGCTACAGGTACAGCCCCGCCCCCGCCGAGCGGGGCTCCGGGAGGCCCGCCGGGGGCGTGCCGCGGCGGAGCGCGAACAGCTCCGCCAGCGTCGCGCCCTCGCGCGGCACGTCCTCCTCGCGGCCGAGCCACTCCACCGACTCGGCCCGGCTCAGCGGCCCGACCTCGATGCGGGCCAGGCAGCGGCCCGGCCGGACCACCGCCGGATGCAGCCGCTCCAGGTCCTCGTTGGTGGTGACCCCCACCAGGACGTTGCGCCCCTGACCCAGCAGTCCGTCCGTCAGGTTGAGGAGCCGTGACAGGGCCTGCCCCGCCGTGTGCTTCGCCCCGCCCCGGATCAGCTCGTCGCAGTCCTCCAGGAGCAGCAGCCGCCAGCGCTCCTTCGACGTGCCGTCGTCCTCGCCGATGGCGATGTCCATCAGATAGCCGATGTCGTTGAAGAGTCGCTCGGGGTCGAGGACGCAGTCCACCTGGCACCAGTCCTGCCACGCCCGGGCCAGGGTCCGCAGCGCCGAGGTCTTGCCCGTGCCCGGCGGGCCGTGCAGCAGCAGGAGCCGGCCGGTGACGTCCTCCGGGGTGACCTTCATCAGGCCGTCCATCGCGGCGGCCACCGACGCCGAGTAGTTGGGCCGGACCTCCTCCCAGGTCCCGGCGCTGATCCGGCGGGTCATGCGCCGCGGGCCGCGCTGCGGTGCCACGTACCAGAAGCCCATCGTCACGTCCTCGGGCTCCGGTTCGGGTTCGTCCTTCGCCCCCTCCGTGGCCTCGGCGAGGATCCGCTCCGCCAGTTCCGGGTCGGTCGCCGTGACGGTCACGTCCGCGCGCCGGTTCCAGCGGGAGGAGAGGATCGTCCAGCCCTCGCCCTCGGCGAGCACCGCGCTGCGGTCGTCGTCCCGCGCCGCCCGCAGCACCCTGGCCCCCTCCGGGAGCAGCGTCGCGTCGGGCTTGGCCCGGTCCAGGGTGGTGCTGTGGGAGTGCGGCTGCACGCCGGTCGCGAAGCGGTCGAGGAACAGGGCGTCCAGGACGTCCCCCGGGGAGTCGCCGTCGTCGAGGCTGACGACGACGGGCAGCGTGGCGGGCGGTACGGAGGGGGTGTCGGGCATGCGCCCATGATCGGGCAACCGGCGGGGCCGCGCACCGGGTTTTGCGGCTGTCACGGCGTCAGGCACATCGCCCCCGGAAGTGGCCTGATCTCGACTGCTCCTGACGGGTGATCGAGAGCTGTTCATCCCCAGTTTTGACATGAACACTTCCGGCGGGGCGGATCCGATGCTACTACCTGGTAGCGCAGAGATCCTGCTACAGGGAGGTTCCATGAGACTGTCCCGTTCCGCCGCCCTTTCGTCCTCGCTCCTGCTCGGTGCCGTCCTCGCCCTCACCGGGTCGGGCGCGGCCCAGGCCACCGAGACCGCCGCACTCGACTACGTGGCCCTGGGGGACTCGTACTCCTCCGGTGTCGGCGCCGGGAGTTACGACAGCGCCAGCGGCGACTGCAAGCGCTCCACGAAGGCCTACCCGGTCCTGTGGAAGAACGCCAACGCCCCCTCCTCGTTCGCCTTCACCGCCTGCTCCGGCGCCCGAACGGGTGATGTGACCGCGAATCAGCTCGGACCCCTCTCGGCCGCCACCGACCTGGTGTCCATCACGATCGGGGGAAATGACGCCGGTTTCGCCGACGTCATGACGACCTGTGTGCTCGAGTCCGAGGCCACCTGTATCAACCGTGTGAATCAGGCCAAGGCCTACGTGGACACCACGCTCCCCGGCAAGCTCGACTCCGTCTACAACGCCATCAGCGCCAAGGCGCCCGCCGCCCACGTCGTCGTCCTCGGCTACCCGCGCTTCTACCAGCTGAACGGAACCTGCATCGCCGGCCTGAGCGAGAACGAGCGCAGCGCCATCAACAACGCCTCCGACTACCTCAACGCGGCCACCGCCAAGCGCGCCGCCGACCACGGCTTCACCTTCGCCGGCGTCGTCCCCGCCTTCACCGGGCACGAGATCTGCTCGGGCTCCGCCTGGCTGCACAGCCTCAACTGGCTCAACATCGGCGAGTCGTACCACCCGACCGCCTCCGGACAGTCCGGCGGCTACCTGCCCACCTTCAGGAACGCGGCGTAGCCGGACCGCCGTCGGCGCCCGGAGCGCCGGAACCCGCCGGAGCGGTGCTCGTGACACCGCCGGGCCCCGGCCCGGTACCCGGCCCGTCGTCCCGTACCGCCTGATACACCAGCGCACCCGCGAGCAGCAGCGCCCCGACGATCCCGGCCACCAGGACGGGCCACCGGCGGGGCGCCGTCCGTGGCGGGCCCGACGGCCGGGCCGGCGCCGACGACGCACCCGCGCGCGTGCCGGTGTCGCCCTCCCCGCCGCGGCCGGTCCGGGGCGGAGCGGAAGTCCCGACCGGCCCCGCCTCCGCCCTCGGCGTGCCGCCCGAGGCCACCCGGCGCAGCTCGCGCTCGGCCTGATCGGCCGTCACGGCGGGCTCCTCGCCCGTCAGCCCGTCGATCACGGCGCCCAGCGGCCCGGACCGGTCGTCCGCCGCCGCCTCCAGGAGCGCCCCGACGGCGCGCAGATCCGTCCCGGGGCCCGTGGAGTCGTCCGGCGCGCCGCCGAAGCCGGTGACGACGACCCGCCCGTCGTTCGCGAGGAGCACCTGCCCCGGCCCCACCCCCCGGTGCGGCACGCCCGCCTCCCGGGCGGCCCGCAGGCCGGCGAGCACCTCGGCGCCGACGCGCGCGGCCTCGCGCGCGGGCAGCGGGCCGTCCGCGTCGAGGGTCTCGGCGAGGGTGAGGCCGCGGACGAGTTCCGTCACGACCCAGGGCCGGCCGTCCTCGGTGGCCACGCCGAGGACCCGTACGACGGAGGGGTGGGAGATCCGCGCGGCGGCCCGCGCCTCGCGCTCCCGGCGCGCGTACAGCAGGGGGAGCTCGTCGGCCGGCAGCCCGGCCGGGGCGCGGAACTCCTTGAGTGCCACCTCGTGGTGGTCGGTCTCGTCCAGGGCGCGCCAGACGGTGCCCGTCGCCCCCTCGGCGAGGACGTCGAGCAGCCGGTAACGACCCGCGATCACCGTCATGGATCCACGGTAGCCGAGGGGCGTCCTCCCGGCTCCGGTCCTGCGCGGGTCCCGCGCGGATCCCGTGCGGGGCGGCCCGGACGATCTTGGTGGTGGAGATCACACCCGTCCGCGTGTCCGTGGACGGCGGTCCGGAGGGCAGGATGGTTCGTGATGATTCGGCAGGTGTTCGAGTGCTGTCCAACTCACCCTGGAATCAGATGTATTCGGACAGTCATCGTCAACCCCCGTACGAGTGCGGTGAATCCCGCCGCCGGGATACACGGGTGTCACGATGGAGCGATAGGGTTAACCTGCCCGGGCCGGGTGCCCTTGTACGGGTGGGGAGTGACATGGAACAGATAGCAATGCGCAGCAGGCCGCGAGTGCCTGCCATCACCTGCGGAAGCAGCGCGACCAGTTCGCGGCTCGACCGCCATCTCGCGGTGCTCGGCGGCCCCGCCGTGCCCCAGCGCGAAGCGGCCGAGGCGACGCTGCTCATGCGGGAACTGACGTCGCGTACGCGCGAGGTGCCGGTGCACGGCCACCGCAGCCGCAGCGCGCGGGTCTCGCTCTTCGCCCCGCTCCGGCGCCTGCGCAGCTCGCTCTTCGGTACGCGCCACTAGGGGCCCCGCCGCTCGTACGGCCCCGACCGCGACTCCGCCGGACGTGTCCCCGCCCGTCCGGCGTTCCGTCGTGCCCGCCTGACGCTCCCCGCTCCCCGTCAGGCGATCACCCCCGCCTCCCGCAGCTCCTTCACCTCGGCCTCCGGCACCCCGAGCTCGGCGAGGACCTCGTCCGTGTTCTGGCCGAGGGAAGGGATCCGGTCCATCCGGGGCTCCGGCGCGTCCGGGAACACGATCGGCGGCAGCAGCGCCCGCAGCGGCCCCACCGGGGACTCCACCTCCCGCCACCGGTCGCGTGCCGTCAGCTGCGGGTGATCCGCCAGCTCCGCGACCGAGTTGAGCCGGGCGCAGGCGATGCCCGCCGCGTCCAGCCGCGCCAGCGCCTCGGCCGCCGTCAGCGGGGCGAGCGCCGCCGCGACCGCCGCGTCGGTCGCCGCGCGCCCCGCCACCCGCGCCGTGTTCGTCGCGAACGCCGGGTCGTCGGCGAGTTCGGGCCGGCCGAGGACCCGCTCGGCGAGCCGCCGCCACTCCCGGTCGTTCTGCACGGAGAGCAGGACGAGCCCGTCCGTCGTCGGATAGGCGTCGTACGGGGCGATCACCGCGTGCGCGAGCCCCGTGCGCGCCGGGGCCGCGCCCCCGTGCATCCCGTGGTGCAGCGGATGCCCCATCCACTCGGCCAGCGAGTCGAGCAGGGAGACCTCCACCGGACCGCCCCGGCCGGTCGTGCCGCGCCGGACGAGGGCGGCGAGGACACCGGAGAAGGCGTACATCCCGGCGGCGATGTCGGCGGCCGGGATCCCCGACTTGACGGGCTGCTCGGGCGTGCCGGTCACCGACACCAGGCCTGCCTCGCACTGCACGAGCATGTCGTAGGCCCGCTTGTGCGCGTACGGCCCCTCCGCCCCGTACCCCGAGACGTCCACCGCGATCAGCCACGGGTGCGCCGCGCACAGGGCGGCGGCGTCGAGGCCGAGGCGGGCCGCCGCGCCCTGCGCCAGGTTCTGCACGAAGACGTCGGCGCCGGCCACCATCTTCCGGACGAGCGCCAGGCCCCGGGGGTCCTTGAGGTCGATCGCCACCGACTCCTTGCCGCGGTTGCACCACACGAAGTGGGAGGCGAGGCCCCGGGCGGCCGTGTCGTATCCCCGGGCGAAGTCCCCGCCGTCGGGGCGCTCGATCTTGACGACGCGGGCGCCGAGGTCGGCGAGCTGGCGGGTGGCGAAGGGCGCGGCGACGGCCTGCTCGACGGTGACGACCGTGACCCCGGCGAGGGGGAGTGGCTGGGTGCTCATGAACGATCTGCCTACCGTGCCGGTGCTCCTCCTGTCATCAGGGCCTGCGTCACGCGGGGCCCCTCGTCCGGGGCGGACCCGCGCCGTCGGACCGCGTCACCCCCGGGCGTACCTGCGCACCGCGAGCGGGGCGAAGACGGCGACGAGGCCGAGCGACCAGAGCAGCGCGCCCGCGACCGGGTGGGCCACCGGCCAGGCCGCGTCCGCCGGGACCGGCGCGTTGCCGAACAGCTCGCGCACCGCCGTGGTGACCGCCGAGAGGGGATTCCACTCGGAGACCGTCCGCAGCCAGGCGGGCATGCCGTCGGTCGGGATGTACGCGTTGGAGAGCAGCGGCAGCATGAAGGCGGCGCTGCCCAGCTGTCCGGCGGCCTCCTCGCTCTTCGAGGCCAGGCCGAGCAGGATGCCGGCCCAGGTCGTCGCGAAGCGGAAGAGGAGCAGCAGGGCGAAGCCGCCCAGGGCCTCGGGGAGCGTGCCCTCGATCCGCCAGCCCATGGCGAGGCCGACCAGGATCAGCGGGACGGTGCCGACGGCGCTCGCGAGCAGGTCGGCGAGGGCCTGCCCGAGGGGGACGGCGGCCCGGCTCACGGGCAGGGTCCGGAAGCGGTCCATGACGCCCCGGTGGGAGTCCTGCGCGGCCTGGAGCATGCCGGTCATCAGACCGCCCGCGGCCGTCGCCACCAGCATGCCGGGCACCAGGAAGGCCCGGTACTCGGGCCCGGGGGCGGCGAGCGCGCTGCCGAAGACGTATCCGAAGAAGAGCAGGAAGACGATCGGCATCGTCTGGGTCATGACCGTGATCGCGGGCGCGTGCCTGATCCGCCGGAGGTGGCGGCCGAGGACGGCGGTCCCGTCGTGCACGAGGGCGCTCACGCGACGAGCTCCTTCCGGTCGGTGAGGCGCAGGAACACCTCGTCGAGGGTGGGCGGGCGCAGGGAGGCGTCGACGAGGTGGACGCCGGCCGCGTCGATCTCGCGGACGATCCGGGGGAGGGTGAGCGTGGGGTCCGTGGTCACCGCGCCCACCGTGCGCCGCTCGGCGTCCAGGACCGGCGCCGAGCCGGTCAGCTGGTCGAGGACGCCCGCGGCCGCTTCGAGGGACGAGGGGTCGGCGACGACGACCTCGGCCCAGCTGCCGACGAGCGCCTTCAGTTCGGCCGGGGTGCCGCGCTGCGCGGCCCGCCCCTCGTCGATCAGCACGATGTCGTCGGCGAGCCGGTCCGCCTCCTCCAGGTACTGCGTGGTCAGCAGCACGGTCGTGCCCTGGTCCGCCAACTCCCGTACGGCGTCCCAGATCCCGTTGCGGCTGTGCGGGTCGAGGCCGGTCGTGGGCTCGTCGAGGAAGAGCACCCGCGGCGGCACGATCAGGCTCGCGGCCAGGTCCAGGCGGCGCCGCATGCCGCCGGACCAGGTGCGGGCGGGCCGGCCGGCCGCCGCGGCCAGGCCGAACCGGTCCAGGAGCTCGTCGACGCGGGAGCGCGGGGCGCGCAGCAGCCGGGCGAAGAGCCGCAGGTTCTCGGCGCCGGTGAGGTCGCCGTCGACGGAGGCGTACTGCCCGGTGACGGCGATCCGCTTCCGCACCCCCGCCGGGTCGCGCACCACGTCGTGGCCCGCGACGAGCGCGCTGCCCGCGTCGGGCGCGACCAGGGTGGTGAGGACGCGGACGGCGGTGGTCTTGCCGGCGCCGTTGGGCCCGAGGACGCCGCAGACCGTGCCCTCGGGGACGGCGAGGTCGAGGCCGCGGAGGGCGTGCACGTCGCCGTAACGCTTCCGCAGGCCTTCACTAAGTACAGCGTACGTAGTCGTCATGGCGCGACCCTACCCCACTACGTACGCCGTACGTAACTACGATGGGAGCGAGGTGATGATCCATGGCGGGCCGAGCGGCCGAACCGGAAGTGATCTGGGCGCGGCCCGAGCGCGCGGGCCGCGGCCCGAAACCGGCCTACAGCCGACGGGACATCGTGGACGCGGCCGTCCGCATCGCCGACGCCGACGGCATCGACGCGGTCTCCATGCGCCGCGTCGCCGCCGAACTCGGCTGCGGCACCATGTCGCTCTACAACTACGTCCCCCGCAAGGAGGACCTGTACGAGCTGATGGTCGACGCGGTCAGCGGCGAGTACGAGCTCCCCGAGGAGCCCAGCGGCGACTGGCGCGCCGACATGACCGCGATCGCCCACCAGACCCGCGCGATCATGTACCGCCACCCCTGGCTGGCCCGGGTGATGACCACCGCCTACGGCTTCAGCCCCAACGCCCTGCGCTTCCTGGAGTGGTGCCTCGGCTGCCTCGTCCCCCTGGACCAGCCCGCCGGGCTCAAGATGCAGCTGATCGCCATGGTCAACGGCACGGTCATGGCCACCGTCGCCAACGAACAGGCCATCGCCGAACGGGCCCGCGGACTGCCCTGGTCCGAGGAGGAGGAACAGGCCGTGCGCGGCGCCTACCTCATGGGGCAGGTGGCGAGCGGCCGGTACCCGCACCTCGCCGCCCTGCTCGCCGAGGCCCCCGCCGCTCCCGTCGACGCGGACGAGGTCTTCGGGATGACCATCGCCCGCCTCCTGGAGTCCTTCGCGCCGGACGGCGGCCGGTGACGCTCAGAGCAGCATGAACTGCCCCTCCGGGCCCTCCTCCTGATGGTCGAGCACGGAGGCGGGGCGTCGGGACCGGGACGGTGCGGGAAGGACCCCGGCGGCGACGAGGTCCGCCCGGCCGAGGCCCCCGGCCGTCAGCGCCCGCCGCTCCGGCTCCCGGGCCCCGAGCAGCGCGAGCACCGTGACCAGGTCGAGCAGCTCCGAGGTCCACTCCTGCGGCCAGGCGGCCGGCCCGATCGCCTCCAGGGTGCCGGGCTCCACCGGGGCCGTCCGGTGCGCGAACCACTGTTCCAGGACCCGCACCCCGCCGACCCGGTACTCCCAGGCCTCCGCCGGCACGGGCGAGATCCGACCCCCGTCGAGGACCAGCGCCTCGTCCTCGGAGTCGTACGTCATCGTCGTCGGCCGCGCCGGGACCGCCGCCCGCACATAGGGCCGCCGTCCGCCCGGCAGCCGGGGCCTCGTCCCGGTCAGGGCGCCGCGCAGCTGCACGTCGGCGAGCTCCCGGCCGAGCGCCACGCCCGCCGCCCACGCCTCCGGGTCCCCGGGCAGCGGGACGCGGCACCCGGCGGGGGAGGGGAGCGCCGCCGCCACCGTCCACGCCAGCCAGTCACGGGCGTCGACCTCGCGCCCGTACCGCTCGCCGAGGAAGTCCAGGAGGCCGGGCGCGAGATTGGGCTCCCGGCCCCCGGGGCGCCGGAACAGCGGCCGGATGCGGCCCGGACGGCCCGCCGGGGAGCGGCCCTCCGGCAGCGCCGCCGTCACCAGGAGCGGGGGGCCGGCCGCCCCCGGCACGTACCCCTGCTCGACGGCGAAGAGCTGCGGCTCCCCGGCGACCCGCCACAGCTCCGGGCGGGCGGTGTCGATCAGCCGGTGGTCCGGCAGCAGCCACTGCTCGTCGAACGGCCCGTGCGCCACCCGCACCGGCTCCGGGCAGGGTCCCGTCTCGCGCGCGAAGCGCGTGGTGCCGGTCCGCTGCCCGGGCAGCGCGCCCACCGCGCTCGCCGGGGTCCTCGCCCGGCTCGGCCGGAACAGCGCCTCCCGCTCGGCGCCCTCGGCGGCCACGAGACGGTCCCACCGGGTCCGCAGGGTGCGGGCGTCGGGGGCGACGATCCATGACCGGCCGAACCGCAGCGGGGCCACGGACCACGGCATCAGCTCGTCGAGGAGGGGCGGCTGGTCGGGACGCGCGTCTTCCGTCACGCCCCGCATGCTAACGACGGCGGTCGGTGCGCTCCACCGTCAGCGCGCCCCACCGGTGGTGAGCTCCACCGGTGGTGAGCTCCACCGGCGGTGCGCTCCACCGGTAGTGAGCTCCACCAGCAGTGAGCTCCACCGGTGGCGCGTTCCGCCGTCACTGCGCTTCCACCGTGACCGTGAAGGAGAAGCGGTCGCCGCGGTAGCGGATGCGGGCCACGTCGACGACCCGGCCGTCCTCGTCGTAGGTCACGCCCGTGTAGTGGAGGATCGGGGAGAGCAGCGGGACCTGGAGCAGGGCCGCCGTCTCCGGGTCCGCGAGACGGGCCTCGACCGTGTCCGTGATGCGGCTGATCCGCACCCCGACCACGTCCCGCAGCACCTTCGTCATCGGCCAGCGCTCCAGATCGGCCGGGTCGATGGCGTCGGCGAACTCGGGCCGCACCGCGTTCTCCGCCCAGTTGGTCGGCTCGCCGCTCTCCCCGTCGCTGCGCAGCCGCCGGTACGCCACGATCTCCGGCACGTCCGGGAAGTACTCCGCGAGCTCCCCGGGCACCGGCCGGGTGTCGTGCCCGAGGACCGTCGTCCGCTCGCCCGACTGCTGGGCCACGATCGCGTCGATCGAGCCGAGCAGCCGGCGCGGCGTGGACCGCCGGGCGCCCGGCTCGATGAAGGTGCCGCGCCGCCGGTGCCTGCTGATCAGGCCCTCCTCCTCCAGCTCCTTGAGGGCCTGGCGCATGGTCAGCACGCTCACGCCGTAGTGGGCGGCGAGCTGCTCCTCGGTGGGCAGCCGCAGCGAGGCGTCGGGCGTGCGGCCCAGTATCGAGGCGCGCAGCGACTGCGAGACCTGATACCAGAGCGGCAGCTTGCGGTTCAGGACCAGCGAGTCGGGAGCGAAGGCGGTCACGGGTACTCCGTACGAAGGCTACGGGCTTACGGCCGAGACATTACGGCCGGAAGTGGCGCTCAAGACCCTGCCATACGTCGTCGTATCCCTTCTGCAGGTGGTCGGCGCCCGCCGCCTGCGGGGTGGTGGTCACCGGCCAGCGGGTCTCGAACATGAAGGCGAGGCCGTCGTCGATCTTCTGCGGCTTCAGCTCGGCGGCGGACGCCTTGTCGAAGGTCTCCCGGTCGGGGCCGTGCGCGGACATCATGTTGTGCAGCGAGCCGCCGCCGGGCACGAAGCCCTCGGCCTTGGCGTCGTACGCGCCCTCGATGAGGCCCATGTACTCGCTCATCACGTTCCGGTGGAAGTACGGCGGGCGGAAGGTGTCCTCGCCGACCAGCCAGCGCGGGGCGAAGACCACGAAGTCGACGCCCGCGAGCCCCGGGGTGTCGGAGGGCGAGGTGAGGACCGTGAAGATCGACGGGTCGGGGTGGTCGTAGGAGATCGTCCCGATGACGTTGAAGCGGCGCAGGTCGTAGACGTACGGGGTGTGGTTGCCGTGCCAGGCGACGACGTCCAGCGGCGAGTGCCCGTACGTCGCCGACCAGAGGTTGCCGCAGTACTTGTTGACCACCTCGACCGGGCCCTCGACGTCCTCGTAGGCGGCGACCGGGGCGCGGAAGTCGCGGGCGTTGGCGAGGCCGTTCGCGCCGATCGGGCCGAGGTCCGGGAGCTGGAACGGGGCGCCGTAGTTCTCGCAGACGTAACCGCGGGCCGTCTCGTCGAGCAGCTCGACGCGGAAGCGGACGCCGCGCGGGATCAGCGCCACCTCGCCCGGGTGCGCGGCGAGCAGGCCCAGCTCGGTGCGGAGGAGGAGGCCGCCGCGCTCCGGGACGATCAGCAGCTCGCCGTCGGCGTCGCCGAAGACCCGCTCCATCGAGGCGTTGGCGTGGTAGAGGTGCACGGCCATGCCGGTGCGCTGGGTCGCGTCGCCGTTGCCGCCGAGGGTCCACAGGCCGGCCAGCCAGTCGGTGCCGGGAGCCGGCTCGGGCAGCGGGTTCCAGCGCAGTCGGTTGGGGTCGGGCACGGTCTCGGTGAAGGGGGCGCCGACGAGGGCGCCGTTGTCGATCCGGGTGAACGGCGGGTGCGCGGCCGAAGGGCGGATCCGGTAGAGCCAGGAGCGGCGGTTGTGGGACCGCGGCTCGGTGAAGGCGCTTCCGCTGAGCTGCTCGGCGTAGAGGCCGAGGGGTGCGCGCTGCGGCGAGTTACGGCCGTCCGGCAGTGCGCCGGGGACCGCTTCCGAGCTGTGCTCGTTGCCGAAACCGGTGCTGTAGGTGAGCGCCTCGGCCGTCTTCCTGGCCTGCTCCGTGGTCATCGACCGCTCCTGTCCTGAGCCCGCGAGGGAATCCTATGGATGACCGTAGGATTCCGCGCGCCCCGCGTCAATGGGGCGTCGACGCGGATGCCCGCCACGGGGCCGACCGGCCCGCCCGCACGGCCGTATCGGCCCGCCGGCCGCCTCCCCGTATCGCTCTTCGGCCCGCTGATCGCCTGATCCCCACCGGAACGGCATCATGGACCCCGTGCCCCTGCCCCGCCCCCGAACCCAGCCGGCGCTCCGCCGCGCCCCCGTGCAGCAGCGCAGCGCCGAGCGGCTGGCCCGGATCCTCGACGCCTGCGCCGTGCTCCTCGACGAGACCGGGTACGAGCAGTTGAGCACCCGTGCCGTCGCCGCCCGCGCCGGCGTCCCCATCGGCTCCGTGTACCGCTTCTTCGGCAACAAGCGGGCGATGGTTGCCGCCCTCGCCCACCGGAACCTCGACCGGTACGCCGAGCGGGTCTCGGAGCGGCTCGCCGGGACGCCGGTTCTCGACGCCCGCGGTGCCATCGACGGCGTCCTCGACGAGTTCATCGAGATGAAGCGGACCGTCCCGGGGTTCGCGCTCGTCGACTTCGGCGTGCCCGCCGCCGCGCCCGGAGAAGCCGTGACGGAGGGCCCGGCGGGCGGCGCGGTGGGGGACGAGGCGCAAGGCGGGGTGGGGGACGCGGCGGACGGTTCGGTGGAGGGCGGGACAGGCCGCCCGGTGGAGGACGAGGCGGAAGGCCCGGCGGGCGGTTCGGCCGGCGACCCGGTCGAGGCCGTCGCCGAGGACCCCAACCGGCTCGTCGCCGAACGGATCTGCGCGCTCCTCGCCACCCACCTGGGCCGCGCCGCCGACGAGGAGCTGCACCGGAAGGTGCTCGTCGGCGTCGAGACCGCCGACGCCCTGGTGCGGCTGGCCTTCCGGACGGACCCCGCCGGGGACCCGGCGCTCGTCGCCGAGACGCGGTGCCTGCTCCACGCGTATCTGGCGCCCTCGCTCTCCTGACCTTCTCCCTCCTGGCCTTCCGCCCCATGACCTCCCGCAGACCCCTCCCGCCCGTGCCTACCGGTCGGTAGGCTCGGCGTCACCCGACGCACCCAGGGAGACGCCATGCCCACCGCCCTGCGCATCTGCCCCCTCTGCGAAGCCACCTGCGGACTCACCCTGACGCTCGACGGGAGCCGCGTCACCGGGGCGCGCGGCGACCGCGACGACGTCTTCAGCCAGGGGTTCATCTGCCCCAAGGGCGCCTCCTTCCCCGAGATCGACGCCGACCCCGACCGGCTCCGCGCCCCCATGGTCCGCAAGGACGGCAGGCTCCAGGAGGCCACCTGGACCGAGGCGTTCGACACGATCGCGGCCCGGATCCGGCCGATCGTCGAGGAGCACGGGCCGGACTCCGTGGGCATCGTCCTGGGCAACCCCAACGCGCACACGATGGCCGGCGCCCTCTACCCGCCGCTGCTGATCGGCGCGTTGCGCACCCGGAACCTCTTCACGGCCTCCACGCTCGACCAGATGCCCAAGCACGTCTCCAGCGGCCTGCTCTTCGGAGACCCCTTCGCCGTCCCCGTACCGGACCTGGACCGCACCGACCACCTGCTGATCCTCGGAGCCAACCCGCTGGACTCCAACGGCAGCCTCTGCACCGCCCCCGACTTCCCCGGCAGGCTCAAGGCGCTGCGCCGGCGCGGCGGCACCCTCACCGTCGTCGACCCCCGGCGCACCCGCACCGCCCGCCTCGCCGACCGGCACGTCGCGATCCGCCCCGGCGCCGACGCGCTGCTCCTCGCCGCCCTCGTCCACACCCTCTTCGACGAGGAGCTCACCGACCTCGGCCCGCTCGCCGCCCACGTGAAGGGCGTCGAGGAAGTGCGGGAGGCGGTACGGGAGTTCAGCCCCGAGGCGGTCGCCGCCGCCTGCGACGTGGACGCGGACACCATCCGCGCCCTCGCCCGGGAGCTCGCCGCCGCGCCCACCGCCGCCGTCTACGGGCGGATGGGCAGCTCCACCGTGGCGTACGGCAGCCTCGCCAACTGGTTCGTCGACGTCCTCAACGTCCTCACCGGCAACCTCGACCGGCCCGGCGGCGCGCTCTTCCCGCTCTCCGCCACCGCGCCCGCGCCCCGCCCCGCCGGACCCGGCAGGGGCTTCGCCCTCGGCCGCCGGCACAGCCGGGTCTCGCACCACCCCGAGGTCAAGGGCGAGCTGCCGCTCGTCGCCCTCGCCGAGGAGATCGAGACGCCGGGGGAGGGGCGCGTCCGCGCGGTGATCACCGTCGCCGCCAACCCCGTCCTCTCCGCCCCCGACGGGGACCGCCTCGACGCGGCCCTCGGCTCCCTCGACCTGATGGTCGCCGTCGACCCGTACCTCAACGAGACCACCCGCCACGCCGACGTCCTGCTGCCCCCGCCGCCGCCCTCCCGGAGCGCCCACTTCGACTTCGCCTTCAACTCCTTCGCCGTCCGCGACCAGGCCCGCTACACCCCGGCGGCCGTCCCCCTCGAAGCGGACCGCATGGACGAGTGCGAGATCCACGCCCGGCTGATCCTCGCCGTGTCCGGGATGCACGGCGCCCCGCCGTCCGCCGTCGACGACCTCGCCATCGGCACGACCCTCGCCAAGGCGGTGACGCAGGAGCACTCGCCGGCGTACGGCGCGGACCCCGAGGAGTTCGCCGCCCGGCTCTCCGGCGCCACCGGAGCCGAGCGGCGGCTCGACCTGATGCTGCGGCTCGGGCCGTACGGCCTCACCCTCGACGAGCTGAAGGCGCACCCGCACGGCGTCGACCTCGGCCCGCTGAAGCCGCGCCTGCCCGCGCTCCTCAAGACCCGCAGCGGACGGATCGAACTGTTCCCGGCGCCCCTCGCCGCCGACCTGCCCCGGCTACGGGCCGCCCTCGACGCCGTGCCGGAGCCGGGGACCCTCCAGCTCGTCGGGCGCAGGCACCTGCGCTCGAACAACAGCTGGCTGCACAACACCCCGGCCCTGGGCGGGGGTTCGAACCGCTGCACCCTCCAGGTGCACCCCCGGGACGCGGAGCGGCTGCGGCTGACCGACGGCGGGGTCGCCCGGGTGAAGGGGGAGGGCGGTGAGGTGGAGGTGCCGGTGGAGGTCACCGACGGCGTGCGGCCGGGCGTCGTCAGCCTCCCGCACGGCTGGGGCCACGACCGGCCGGGCACTCGGCTCGCCGTCGCCTCCACCCGCCCCGGCGTCAACGTCAACCAGCTGCTCGACGGGTCCCGGATCGACCCCCTGTCCGGGACCGCCGTCCTGAACGGCTTTCCCGTGGAGGTCTCGCCCCTGGCGTAGCACAACTTCTCTGACCTGGGGTTTTGCTCGTATTGCTCACGCGTCAACGTCTTGTTAAGGGCGGAAGGGGGCACCTACGGTCATCCGGACCGCCGCTCGGCGGCAGTTCAAGGGTGAACGTGAGGTGTCCTCCATGCTGACCGTCCTCGGCTTCGCCATGATCGCGACCTTCCTGGTCCTGATCATGCTCAAAAAGATGTCGCCGATCGCGGCGCTCGTACTGATTCCCGCGCTGTTCTGCGTCGGGGTCGGGCAGGGGGCCCAGCTCGGCGACTACGTCATCGAAGGGGTCGGCAAGCTGGCGCCGACCGCCGCGATGCTGATGTTCGCGATCGTCTACTTCGGCGTCATGATCGACGTCGGTCTCTTCGACCCGATCGTCCGGGGCATCCTGCGCTTCTGCAAGGCGGACCCCGTGCGGGTCGTCGTGGGCACGGCGGTGCTCGCCGCGATCGTCTCGCTGGACGGCGACGGCTCCACCACCTTCATGATCACCGTCTCGGCGATGTATCCGCTCTACAAGCGGCTCAAGATGAGCCTGGTGGTCATGACGGGTGTCGCGGCCACCGCCAACGGCGTCATGAACACCCTGCCGTGGGGCGGGCCCACCGCGCGCGCCGCGACCGCGCTCAAGCTGGACGCCGCCGACATCTTCGTGCCGATGATCCCCGCGCTCGGCGCGGGCCTGCTCTTCGTCTTCGTGCTGGCGTACGTGCTCGGGCGCCGCGAGCGCAAGCGCATCGGCTACCTGACCCTCGACGAGGTGCTGGTCCCGGCGACCGACGCGGTGCTGGTCACGACGGGCGGCGGCAAGGGCGAGGACGGCGGCAGGAAGACCGCGGGCTCCGCCGGCGACGCCCCCGGCGCGGCGACCGGTGCGAGCGCCGGAGAGGGCGACGGCTTCCAGGGGCTCGACCCGGACCGGACGACGCTCCGTCCCCGGCTGTACTGGTTCAACGCCGCGCTGACGGTGGCGCTGCTCGCCGCGATGATCCTCGAACTGCTGCCGATCCCGGTGCTGTTCCTCCTCGGCGCCGCCCTCGCGCTCACCGTCAACTTCCCGAAGACGGCCGAGCAGAAGCAGCGGATCGCCGCCCACGCGGACAACGTCCTCAACGTCGCCGGCATGGTCTTCGCCGCCGCCGTCTTCACCGGCGTCCTCACCGGCACGGGCATGGTCAAGCACATGGCCGACTGGCTCGTCGGCGCCATCCCCGCGGGCATGGGCCCGCACATGGCCCTGGTCACCGGCGTGCTGAGCCTCCCGCTCACGTACTTCATGTCGAACGACGGCTTCTACTTCGGCGTGCTCCCGGTCCTCGCGGAGGCGGGCGCGGCCCACGGCGTGTCGCCCCTGGAGATCGCCCGTGCCTCGCTGGTCGGCCAGGCCCTGCACATGTCGAGCCCGCTGGTCCCCGCCGTGTACGTGCTGGTCGGCATGGCGAAGGTGGAGTTCGGCGACCACACCAGGTTCACGGTGAAGTGGGCCGCGCTGACCTCGCTGGTCGTGCTGGCGGCGGGGATCCTCTTCGGGATCATCTGACCCCGCCGGGCCCCGTCCCCCGTGGGCGGGAGTGAGCCGGACGGGTGGAAGTCGGAGGGTGGCGCGTCGGGTCGCCACCCTCCGTATCCGGTTTGTGACAGATAGTCGGATTATCGCAGTAAGCGTCCGATGAGTTCACGACTGGAGGACCTCCACCATGACGACACCCCCCACCCGCGCCCTGCTCCGAGCGACGCTCGCCACCCTGGCGCTCAGCGCCGTCACCCTCGGGGGCGCCCCGGCGGCCTTCGCCGCGCCCGGCGACGACGGTGACGTCAAGGTCCACCAGGCGGCCACGGGCGACACCGACCCGGTCAACGAACCCCGCGTCAACTGCCCCTTCAAGTTCGCCGCCCTCAACTTCGACGGCCTGTCGAGCATCACCTACTCGGTCTTCCCGCAGCCGGGCCAGCCGGGCAACGGGGACCAGCCGGTGCTGGGGCCCGCGGCCGTCTCCATCGACCCCGTCAGCGGCAACGGGGCCACGGGGCTGCTCCGCCTGCCGATCGGCATGTACAAGGTCGAGTGGACGTGGGAGGGCAAGAACGGCGCCCCGAAGTCGAAGGTCTTCAACGTCATCACCGCCTGCGACAACAACGGGAACGGCGGTAACGGGAACGGCGGCAACGGCAACGGAGGGAACGGCAACGGCGGCAACGGCGGCGGCCACGGCCACGGCAGGCCCCCGCACGGCCCGGTCGGCGCGGGCGGTGGCGGCAGCGCGCAGCTCGCCGCCGAGGACTCCTCCGCCTTCGGCGTCGGGGCGGCCGTCGCCGCCGGCCTCGCCGGCACGGCCGGACTCGTCCTGATCCGCCGCTCGCGCCGCCGCGACAATGGCGCCGCGTAGGTCCCGCTTCACCCGCAGGCAGCGGCGCCTGCTCCGGCTCGCCAGGACCGTGGTGGTGACCGTGGTCCTGGTGACGGGGGGAGTCCAGTGGGCCGGTGACGAGGAACCGGCCGACCCGCCGCTCGCCGCAGGCCCGGCCGCTCACGGCCGGGCCGGGGCGGCGGCCGGGGCGCCCGCCGCCCTGGAGCACGAGCCGAAGCCCCGGGCGCTGCCCAAGGCCACGCCCAAGGCTAGGCCCAAGCCGCGTCCCGCACCCCCGCCCGCGCCGCTGGCCCGCTCGCGCCCCGTCACCGTCGCCGTCCCGGCCATCACCATCGAGGCCCCCGTGATCGGGCTCGGCCTCGACGCCACCGGACGGCTCGGCACGCCGCCCGTCGACAACCCCCGCGTCGTCGGCTGGTACGCCAAGGGGCCCGCCCCGGGCGAGCGCGGGACCGCCGTCGTCGTCGGCCACCGCGACACCCGCACCGGGCCCGCCGTCTTCCTCAACCTCGACTCGCTCAGCGCCGGCAACACCGTCCGGGTGGCCCGCGCCGACGGCAAGGTCGCCGTCTTCACGGTCGACCGCGTCGGGACGTACGCCAAGAACGCCTTCCCCGACAAGGAGGTCTACGGAGACACCGGGCGGCCCGAACTGCGGCTGCTCACCTGTGGCGGAGCCTTCGACCGGGGCAAGGGGTACGAGGCGAACATCGTCGTCTTCGCCCACCTCACCGAGATCGCCCAGAAGATCTGACCCGGCGCCACGGCTCCGACGCCACGGTCCCGGAGCCACGGCTTCGGCGCCCGGTCCCACGGTCCCGGCGCCCGGCCTCACGGTCCCGGCGCCCGGCGCCACGGCTTCGGCGCCCGGCCCCACGGCCCCGGCGCCCGGCCTCACGCCCTTGGCGCCCAGCCCGCGCCCCCGACCCGCCGAACCCGCACACCGACCCACGCCCCGGCCGACGGAACCCAGCCGCTCCGTCGACCGGGGCGTGTGCCGTGCCCGGCGGCGCGCGCCGCCGACCG
The DNA here is from genome assembly GCF_044544765.1 of Streptomyces sp. NPDC053513. NCBI lineage: Bacteria > Bacillati > Actinomycetota > Actinomycetes > Kitasatosporales > Streptomycetaceae > Streptomyces > Streptomyces sp. NPDC053513. Next base: position 19,308 of record NZ_JBITXP010000037.1, on the reverse strand, counting down.
GGGGCGGAGCGTGCCGTCCGGTGAGACCCGGGGCACTCCGGCGGACCCTGGCGCCGGAAAACTAACATCGCTAGTTTGGGTCGGACCACGCACGGGCCGCGTACGGCACGCACGGACCGCGGCACGGACCACGCACGGGCGACCTGAGGAGACAGCGGATGAAGGCCCACGACGCGATGTACATCGGCGGGGAGTGGCGCCCCGCCTCCTCCACGGACACCATCCCGGTGATCGACCCGGCGACCGAGCAGGTCATCGCCCACGTCCCGGCGGGCACCGCCGAGGACGTCGACGCCGCCGTGCGCGCCGCCCGCGCCGCGCTCCCCGGCTGGGCGGCCACCCCGCCCGCCGAGCGCGGAGCCCGGATCGCCGCCCTCCGCGACGTGCTCGCCGCCCGCGCCGATGAGATCGCCGCCACCGTCACCGCCGAGCTCGGCGCCCCGCCGCAGCTCGCCGCCGCCGTCCACGCCGGACTGCCGATCGCCGTCGCCGGCTCGTACGCCGAACTCGCCGCCACCCACCCCTTCGAGGAGAAGGTCGGCAACTCCACCGTCTACGCCGAGCCCGTCGGCGTCGTCGCCGCGATCACCCCCTGGAACTACCCGCTCCACCAGATCGTCGCCAAGGTCGCCCCGGCCCTCGCCGCCGGCTGCACCACCGTCCTCAAGCCCGCCGAGGACACCCCGCTCACCGCACAGCTCTTCGCCGAGGCCGTCCACGAGGCGGGCATCCCCGCCGGCGTCTTCAACCTGGTCACCGGCCTCGGCCCGGTCGCCGGGCAGGCGCTCGCCGAGCACCCCGACGTGGACCTCGTCTCCTTCACCGGCTCCACCGCCGTCGGAAAGAAGATCGGCGCCCTCGCGGGCGGCGCCGTCAAGCGGGTCGCGCTCGAACTCGGCGGCAAGTCCGCCAACGTGATCCTGCCGAGCGCCGACCTCCCCAGGGCCGTCGCCGTCGGCATCGCCAACGTCATGTCCAACTCCGGCCAGACGTGCAGCGCCTGGACCCGGATGCTGATCCCCGCCGACCGGTACGAGGAGGCGGTGGCGCTCGCCGCCGAGGCCGTCGCCAAGTACGTCCCCGGTGAGCGCGTCGGCCCCCTCGTCAACGCCAGGCAGCAGCAGCGCGTCCGCGGCTACATCGAGAAGGGGATCGAGGAGGGCGCCCGGCTCGTCGCCGGCGGCCCCGAGGCCCCGCGCGAGACCGGCTACTACGTCTCCCCGACCGTCTTCGCCGACGTCACCCCCGACATGACCATCGCGCAGGAGGAGATCTTCGGCCCCGTCGTCTCGCTCCTGAGGTACGAGGACGAGGAGGAGGCCCTCGCCATCGCCAACGGCACCGTGTACGGTCTCGCCGGCGCCGTCTGGGGCGAGCCCGAGGCGGCCGTCGCCTTCGCCCGCCGCATGGACACCGGCCAGGTCGACATCAACGGCGGCCGGTTCAACCCGCTGGCCCCCTTCGGCGGGTACAAGCAGTCCGGCGTCGGCCGGGAGCTCGGCGCGCACGGCCTCGCCGAGTACCTCCAGACCAAGTCCCTGCAATTCTAGGCACCGAGGAGAGACGCGTGATCCGCGCCGCCGTCCTGCCCGCCGTCGGCTCTCCGCTGGAGATCACCGGCATCGAACTCCCCGAGCCCGGTCCCGGCCAGGTCCGGGTCCGGCTCGCCGCCGCCGGGGTCTGCCACTCCGACCTCTCCCTCTCGAACGGCACCATGCGCGTGCCCGTCCCGGCCGTCCTCGGCCACGAGGGCGCGGGCACCGTCGTCTCCGTCGGCGAGGGCGTCACCCACGTCGCCCCCGGCGACGGCGTCGTCCTCAACTGGGCGCCGTCCTGCGGCAGCTGCCACCCCTGCTCGCTGGGCGAGGTCTGGCTCTGCGCGAACGCCCTGACCGGCGCCGCGAACGTCCACGCCCGCACCGAGGACGGCAGGGACCTCCACCCCGGACTCAACGTCGCCGCCTTCGCCGAGGAGACGGTCGTCGCCGCGAACTGCGTCCTGCCCGCCCCGGAAGGCGTGCCGCTCACCGACGCCGCCCTCCTCGGCTGCGCCGTCCTCACCGGCTGGGGCGCCGTCCACCACTCGGCCCGGGTCCGGGAGGGCGAGACCGTCGCCGTCTTCGGCGTCGGCGGGGTGGGCCTCGCCACGCTCCAGGCCGCCCGGATCGCGGGCGCGTCGACGATCGTCGCCGTGGACGTCTCCCCGGAGAAGGAGGCGCTCGCGCGGGCCGCCGGCGCCACCGAGTACGTCGTCGCCTCCGGGACCACGGCCAAGGACATCCGGAAGCTGACCGGGGGACAGGGCGTCGACGTGGCCGTCGAGTGCGTCGGCCGGGCCGTCACCATCCGCACCGCCTGGGAGTCCACCCGGCGCGGCGGCCGCACCACGGTCGTCGGCATCGGCGGCAAGGACCAGCAGGTCACCTTCAACGCCCTGGAGATCTTCCACTGGGGCCGCACCCTGGCGGGCTGCGTCTACGGCGACTCGAACCCGGCCGAGGACCTGCCGGTGATCGCCGAGCACATCCGGGCGGGCCGGTTCGACCTCGGCGCCCTCGTCACCGAGCGGATCACCCTGGAGGGCATCCCGGGCGCCTTCGAGAACATGCTCGCGGGCAAGGGAGGCCGGGCCCTGGTCGTCTTCTGACCCGGAGTCCGGCACGCGGAAGCCCGTACCGGCGGCCTGCCGGTACGGGCTCCGACGGCTCAGAGATCCAGCACGAGCCGCTCGCCCCGCGAGCGCCCCACACAGATCATCATCGTCGTCCCCGAGGCCTTCTCGTCCTCGCCGAGGACGGAGTCGTGGTGCTCGGGCGTCCCGGCGAGCACCTTCGTCTCGCAGGTGCCGCACCAGCCCTCCTCGCAGGAGTACGCCACACCCGGCACCACCTCGCGCACGGCGTCGAGCAGGGTCCGTCCGGGCTCCACGCGCAGGGTCCGCCCGGTCCGCCGCAGCTCGACCTCGAACCCGCCCTCGCCGGAGGACCCCTCCACCGGCGCCGCACCGAACCGCTCCATGTGCAGCGGTCCCGTCCACCGCTCCTCCACGGCCCGCAGCAGCCCCTCGGGCCCGCAGCAGTACACGGCCGTCCCGGCGGGCTGCCCGGCCAGGACGGCGTCCAGGTCGGGCAGACCCTCCGTGTCCTGCGGGACGAGCGTGACCCCCGGGAGTCCGGCGAGCTCCTCGCGGTACGCCATGGACGCCAGGCTCCGGCCGCCGTACAGCAGGGACCACGAGCCCGGCGGCAGGGAGCGGACCATCGGCAGCAGGGGGGTGATGCCGATGCCGCCCGCGACGAACAGGTACCGCTCGGCGGGCACCAGGGGGAAGCGGTTGAACGGGCCGCGCACCGCGAGGACCGTGCCCTCGTCGACGGCGGTGTGGATCTCCTCGGAGCCGCCCCGGCCCGCCGGTTCGCGCAGCACCCCGAGCCGGTACGTGCTCCGGTCCGCCGGGTCGCCGCAGAGCGAGTAGTGCCGGATCGTGCCGGACGGCAGCGTCACCTCCAGGTGGGCACCGGGCTCCCAGGGCGCCAGGTCGGCGCCCGTGGGGTCGGCCAGGAGCAGCCCCCGTACGCCGTCCGCCTCCTCGACGACCGAGCTCACCGTCAGCCGGACCATGGACATGGGATCACCTCGGAACTCGTGACGGCGGCAGCAGCGGCTCCGGCCACACCCGGCACACCACCCCGTACAGGACGGCGGCGACCAGGAAGGAGGCCGGCAGACTCAGGTCCACCCCACCCGTCAGGACGGTCAACGGGCCGGTGTACAGCGGGTTGTTGACCCAGAGGACCCCCACGAACGCGCCGGCCGCGAAGGCCGCGGCGGCCCGCGGGTTGACCCCGCCCGTGTACCAGTACCGTCCGCCACCGCCCGTGGCGAACGTCCGCAGCGCCTCCGCGTCGTACCGGCCCCGGTGGAGCACGTACCCGACGGAGAGCACGGCCGCCCACGGGGCCACGACCGTGAGCAGCAGCGTCACGAACGCCGACATGGCGTCCATGGCGTCGTACACCACCGCCCCGAGGTACAGCACGGCCGCCGCGAGCAGCGCGACCACCGTGGTCACGGCGGCCCGCGAGGAGCGCCAGAACACCGAGTTGGCGGAGAGCCCGGCCGCGTACAGGCACAGTCCGGCCTGCGGCAGGGTGCCCGCGAAGCCGAAGACGACGACCGCCACCGCGAACCAGCCCGGCACGGCGTCCGTGAGGCCCTGCAGCCACGGCTCGTCGGGCACGGGGAAGAGCGTCGTCACGTACGCGCCGGTGAGCAGCGCCGCGAGACTGCTGAGGAACATCGAGACGCCGCTCGCCCGCACCACCCGGCCGGTGGGGGTGGTGGCCGGCATGTAGCGGGTGTAGTCGCCCTGGAACGTGGCGTACGACAGGGGCACGGTCGCGGACGCGGTCGCCGCGAGCAGCCAGGTGTGCAGGGTGCTGTCGAGCGCCAGCGCCCCGCCGGCGTAGCCCGCGTCGAACTTCGGCGCGAGGACCAGGGCGGTGCCGAGCAGGACCGCCCCGCCGGTGACCGCCGTGATCCGGTACGTGCGGACCAGCGTCTCGTGGCCGCGCACGGCGACCAGCGCGACCGCCGCCGCCGTCACGAACATCGCGACGGTCAGCGCGCCCGGCCCCGTGGGCGTGGAGAACAGCCGGTGGCCCGCGACCATGACGGCCGTGCCGCCCGTCCACACCGCGATCGCGAAGAAGCCGAGCGCCGTCACCACCGTGATGACGTTGCCGACGACCCTGCCCCGCACCCCGAAGTGCGCCCCGCTCGACACCGGATCGTTGGTGCCGGTGCGGACGCCGAACCGGGCGAGCGGCGCGAGCAGCGCCGTCCCGACGGCGACGCCCGCCGCGATCGAGCTCGCCGACGCCCACCAGCCGAGACCGAAGACCACGGGCAGCGCGCCGAGTACCACCGTGCCGAACGAGAACTGCGCGGAGGGCCAGATCCAGCCGAAGTCGCCCGGTGTGGAGGTGCGCTCCGCCTCGGGCACCGGAGCGATGCCGTCGTGGTCGACCGCCGCACGGGGCGGCGTCACGTCGGACGCCGCCCCGGTCGGTGTGGTGGTCATGAGGCGCCCCCGACGAGATCCTCGGGACGGCCCTGGCCGGGCAGCACGTCGACCACCCGGAGGGCGGCGCAGGCCGCCCCCGAGAGGCGCTCGCCGCTGGTCAGGTCGAAGGTCGTGTGGTGCAGGGGGCAGGTGATCCGCAGCCTGTCCCCGTCGACCCTGCCGTACTTGAGCCGGCCCCCGCGGTGGGGGCAGAGGGCGGCCGCGAGGACCTTGCGGCCGCCGACCTCGACCAGGACCAGGTCCTCGGTCACCTGGCGGACGACGGGCTCGCCGGAGCCCTGCCGCCCGGCGGGCACGGCCGTCATGCGACGGTCTCCCGCGCCAGTGCGATCGCCGCTTCCTGGGCCTCGCCGACGATGTCGGAGGCCAGTCGCACGCCCGCCCAGATCTTCGCGAAGTCCGGCTCGTCGAGCGCGCGGATCGCCGTACGCATGTGGTTGGAGTGGTACGAGTCGATGTAGAGGTGCTCGGTGTAGTAGGCGTCGTTCACGACCCCGAGGCGCCGCGCCGCTCGGGCGAAGCTCTGGAAGGCGTACAGGACGCTCGTCTCGAAGTAGGCGTACGCCCCCAGGAAGTACTGCGGGGACGACGCGCGGCTCGCCAGCCAGTGGAACATGTTGACGTACGCGTAGCACTCCGGGGTCGTCTCGTCGAGGTAGTCGTCGAGCTCCAGGCTCATGCCGAACTCGCTGAGCAGGTCCCGGTAGAGCTGGGAGTGCGCCTTCTCCTCGTTGCCGCAGCCGAGTTCGTCGATGAGGACCCGGAAGACCGCCATCGCCGAGCGGTACGGCAGCCGGGGGACGACCGGCAGCAGCGACTCGGACTCGGTGAGCCCGTCGAGCGCGAACTGCCGGACGATCACCTTGAACTGGTCGAGCGTCGCGTGCTCGGCGAGGAAGGTCGCGCTCTCCGGGAGCGCGGCCTCCTCCTCGGCGAGGAACTCCTTGAGCGCCTGGAGCAGTTCGCCGGCCGAGCCGAAGCGAGGGGCGGAGGCCTCGTAGGCCCGCGCCTTCGGCAGGATCCACCGCTCCTCGATCGCGGTCATCGAACCGTAGTCGCCGAGGTTGGGCACCCGCCGGTAGAGGGCGTGCAGTTCGCGCTGCGCGGTCGCGGCCGGGGCCGCGATCGAGTGCGCGGCCACCGGGACGGCGGATTCGGCGGTGGGGGAGGCGGGGGTGGTGCTCATGCCGCCTTCGCCTCCTCGTGGACGGTGGGGGAGGAGATCACACCGCGGGTGTGCAGTTCCTCCTTCACCCACCGGTACCAGTCGTCCTTGAAGACGCCGTACTTCTCGCAGACGGCGTTGATCTCCGCCTGGCGGTCCGGGGTCGGGTCGACCAGCATGGCGTTGCACAGGCCGGGTTCGAGGTTGGCCAGCGGGCCGATGAAGCCCTGGATGCCGCGGGCGTCGACGAGGAGGTTCTCCCAGCCCTCGAAGACCGGGATGCCGGTGCCGGCCTCGGCCATCCTGCGGGTGAAGGCGGCGTCGCCGCTGGACTCCTTGATGCCGACGATCCCGGGGATCTCCTTGCAGATCCGGATCAGGGTCTCGAACTCGATGCGATTGCCCGACAGCGCCTCCTCGTTGTAGAGGAAGATCGGTATGTCGAGGGCCGCGCGGATCGCCCGGTAGTGCTCGACGATCTGGTCCTGCGTCACGTCGGCGCCGAACGGCGTGGTGACGACGACGGCGTCGGCGCCGATCTCGGCGGCCGTGCGGGCCCGCTCGATCACCGAGGCGGTGTCGGGGAGCTGGATCCCGGCGAGCACGGGGAGGCCGTCGGCGTGCTTGACGGTGTACGTGACGACGTCCTGCCACTGCCGGGCGTCGAGCTTCCAGCCCTCGCCCGAGGTCAGGGCCGGCATGAGGCCCGTGACCTCGGCCCGGATGTGGTCCAGGAGCCGGACGACGCTCTGCTCGTCGACGGTGCCGTGCTCGTCGAGGGGGGTGATCAGCGGGACGACGGTCCCGGAGTAGGTGTCAGGCATGAGTGGGGTGCCCTTCGAAATGGCTTCAGAGGTTGTCGGAGTCGACCGTCAGCACCAGCGAGCGCCGGTAGAGGTCCTCCAGGTACGCGGGGAACGAGGCCTCCGCTGCGGCGCCGACCGGCACGACGGGCAGGTCGGTCCTCCGGAGCAGCCGGGGGCTCGCCGTGTGCAGCGTGCCGCCCCGGCCGATGACCTGGGCGAGGAGCAGGCGCTCGTGCGTGGGCAGGCCTTCGAGCGAGGGGGTGGTGAAGGCCCGCCGCAGGTCGTCCTCGTCGTACGGGACGCGGTCGATGGCCAGGTCGGTGTGGAGGACGTCCATGAACGGGTAGTACTCGTCCTGGAGCTTCCGCTCGTAGCCCCACACCAGGTCGTCGCAGCGGCCGACCTGCTCCCAGTTCATCAGGACCCGGCCGGCCTCCCCGGCGGCCAGCCGGCCGACGAAGAAGGCCTTGGCGCCGCTGCGGACGGCGTTGTCCTCGCTGTGCATGCCCATGAAGAGGGTGGCGTCGATGAACACCGTGGGGGCGTGGTCAGCCGCCTCGGGGGTGGTGTCAGGCCGCATAGCGCTCGAGCACCTTCCGCATCCGCTCCATCGCGCCGGCGAACACCTCGGGCTCGCGGGCCAGGGCCAGGCGGACGAAGCGCTCGCCCTTCTCCTTGGTGTTCCAGTAGAAGAAGGTGCCCGGCAGGACGTACACCTCCTCGTCGAAGAGGACGGCCTGGAGCTGGGTGGCGGTCAGGTGCTCCGGCTTGATGCGGAACCAGGCGACGCTGGTGCCGACGACCGGCTCCTGGAACTCCAGGATGGTGCCGTCGAGGGCGGCGCGGGCGGCGTCGCCGTTGGTCTTGATGATGTCGCGGACCGAGGCGAAGCCGTCCTCGATGGAGTCCTCGATGTACTGCGTGACCATGTTGAGGACGAACGGCGAGACGTTCAGCAGGACGCTGGTGTGGAGGTTGTAGACCTCCTCCTGGATGTCCCGGCTGGAGGTGATCATGGCGCACTTGGCGTCCTGGATCGGCCAGGTCTTGCCGGTGTCCTCCATGACCATGTAGGTGACGCCGGACTCCTCCAGGAGCTTGTAGATGTCGACGCGGCCGATGCCCTCGTCGCACAGCGCGAAGGAGGCGAAGCAGAAGTCCATCACCAGGACCTTGTCGTGGTCCACGCAGTAGCGGACGACCTCGCGGAAGCCCTCCAGCTTCTCGGCGAGCAGCGTGAAGCCGGTCGGGTTGTTGGGGTCGACCAGGTAGATGGCGTCCGCGTCGATCGCCTCGACCAGGCGGTCGTAGATGGCGTCCTTGTCGTGCAGCACCGACTCGTCGACCGGCCCGAGCGGCACCTGCATGTTGCGCAGCAGGTCGACCAGGTTGTCGAAGCAGGGCTCCACCAGCTGCACCGACATCCCGCGCTGCTTGAGGAACATGCCGGCGACCATGGTGGAGACGCTGGCGGAGTAGGAGAGGAGCGTGCGGTCCATCGCCCGGGCGGTGGGCTGCTGGTGCAGACGGAAGAAGGCGTCGACGAACTGGCGCTCGAAGTGCGCCTGCTGCTTCGTCTCCGACTCGTGCCAGAGCTCGGGAAGCCGCGAGACGATCCGCTCCTGAGAGGCGGACTGACGCTGGTGCGTGTGGGCGTCGGCCAGGTTGAAGCGGGTCTTCAGGGCCTCGATCTCGTGCTGGGTGAGGTCGACGAAGGTGCTGACGTCTGCCTTGTCGGTCAACGACATGAGAACTCCTGCTGTCGATACGAAACCCGTCCGGAATTCCGGCGGCGTGAATGACTTTAGGAGCTTCGAGCGGCCTTGCGAATAACGGGCGGGTCACGCAATTAATAATCACCGCGATGTTCTGCCGGAGGAAAAAAGGAACGACGGCCAGGCATTCCGTGAAAGGGAATGCCTGGCCGTCGTTCTCTTATTTGCCGCCGCCGGCGGCCTTTTCCGCTACTCCGTGGCGGCCCGCAGCAGGATGTCCTCGTACACCTTCGGGTCGTCCGAGGCGATCACCGGCCAGCCGATGCCGTACGCGCCCTCCCAGCCCACGTCGATGCCGGGGTTGGCGTGGTCGGAGCCGTCGGGCAGGAACAGGTGCGGGCTGCAGTTCACGCGGTCGCTCTTGGACAGCGCGGCCTGGTCGGCGAGGGCCCGGCGGGCCCGCCCGTCGTCCAGCGCCTCGGTGAGGGCGTCGACGTCGACGGCGCCCGTCTCGGCGGCCACGTCCAGGATCACCTTGCGGTGGCTGATGCAGCGCGACTCGGCCCAGAAGGCCCGGCGAAGCCCGAGGTCGAGCTGCTCCGAGGCGTTCAGGCTCTGCTCCTTGGCGGCGAGCACCGCCTCCAGGGCGGGCAGCGTCGTCGAGGGGTACAGCCAGTCCTTGGCCTGCCACAGCTGCCAGCCGGCGGCCGGCTCCAGGCTGGCCATCCGGGCGACCTCGCTGTCCGTGCCGGGGCGCGGGCTCGGGGCGTCGTTCAGCAGCTCCAGCGGGAAGGCGCGCAGGTCGAAGGAGACCTGCTCCTCCAGACCGAGGCGGGTCCGGGTGGCGTGCAGCCGGTGGATGGCGATGTGCGCGAAGGAACACCAGATGTCGGAGAAGACGGTGACGACTCCGCGCGGCGGGGTCAGATCGGCGGTGGTCGGGTCGGACATGGTTCTCCTCTGTTCAGGTGCGCGGACGGAGCGGTGCTCAGCCGGCGCTGGACTCGTGGGCGTCGAGCGCCGCCTCGAGGTCGAGGTCGGCGTCCGGCAGCCAGGCGGGCAGGGACGGGATGCGGGCCATCGCCTCGAAGAGCCGGGGCACGGCGCTCTCCTCGACGGTCGGCCCGTGGGCGCTGAGCAGTCGCGCGGGACGCAGTGCGGCCAGCTCGCGCACCGGCCGCAGGAACTTCGCCTCGTCGACCAGCGCGGTCCACGGGGCTATTGCACGGTTCAGCACTTCGAAGCCGTGGAAGAATTCTTCCTCGGAAAGGTCGGTGAAGTCCTGGCGAATTTCTTCGACGACGGTGCCGAAGCTGTCGGAGCTGTAGAGCGTTCCATCGGAGTGGTCGAACACGGCGAGGGTTCCGGGTGAATCGAAGGTGGGCGGCCGGTGAAAGCTCAGCTCACGGTCTCCGACTTTCACGCGACTTCCCGGGTTCGCAGTTACTACCCGGTCCTGCGGAATGCTGAACTCCTCCGATATTCGCGTCACTGATATCGCGTTGGCGAGCACCTTCGCGTGCGGCGCGGCCTCCAGGATCCGGCCGAGCGCGCCGGTGTGGTCGCGGTCGTCGTGGGTGACGACGACCCAGCGCAGGTCGGCCGGGTCGATCAGCGACCAGAGGGAGTCCAGGAAGCCCTCCCGGTCGACGGGCATGCCGGTGTCCACGAGGAGCGGCTGTCCGGACCGGACGAGGAAGGCGTTCACCGGCTGGTCGCCGAGGCCGGGGATGGGCAGGGCCGAGGGGAGGACGTGGATGTCCGGCCCGGCGGTGTAGGAGGTTCTCACGGTTCACCTTTCATGACGCACCGAGCGGGCCGGGGGCCCCGGGCCGGGGCCCGGGGGCGCCGGCCTCGGTCAGACGAGCTGGATGGTCAGGGAGCCGGCGATCAGCAGGGCGAGGCCCAGGGCGCGCGGCTTGGTCAGGGAGCGCTGCGGGAGCTTGAACAGGCCCTTGTGGTCGATCAGGGCGGAGGTCAGCTGCTGTCCCGTCACGGTGAGGGCGATGGTCACGGCCGCGCCGATGGTGGGGATGAGCAGGAAGGTGCCGGTGACGTACGCGGCGGCGCAGGCGCCACCGAGCCAGCCCCACCAGGGCATCTTCTTCAGCGGGGCGATCTTGGGCTTCGGGGTCTTCCGGGTCGCGTAGAGCACGAGCAGGACGACGGCGATGGTGAAGGTCGCCACGGCGAAGCTGATCACGGCGACGGTGATGGGCTCCTTCAGCTGGGCGCGCAGCTGGGCGTTGACCGCGCCCTGGACCGGCAGCACACCGCCGGCGACGATGCCGAGGACGAGCCAGCCGACGCGGCCGGCGCTCGACATCTTGGGGGCGCCGGGAGGGGCCGCGGCCTTCATGCCCCGGATGATCACGACGATGCCCGCGAGGACGGCGAGGGCGCCGAGGACGATGCCGACGCTCAGGTCCTTCTGCTTCAGGCCGAGGAGGCCGAAGAGGTCGAGGGCGAGCGAGGCGAACATCTGGCCGGTGACGAAGAGTCCGACGGCGGCGAGGGCGCCGAGCCGTGGGAACAGCAGGATGCCGCTGGTGATGTAGAGGGGGCTGGCGAGTCCGCCGAGCAGCTGCCACCACTCCACGTCGGGCAGCTTGCCGAGCGCGCCGAGCGCGCCGGCCGCCACCGCGAGCACGACGAGCAGCGTGGTCGCGACGCCGAGCTGGATGGTCGAAGCGCCGTACGGGGTGCCGACGGCCGAGTTGAGCTGGAGGTTCACCGAGGCCTGGACGGCCAGGAGGCAGCCGACCAGCAGGGCCGCGGCGAGGAGCGCGGTGTGCATCTGGATCTCCCTGGGGCGGGATGGCGAGCGGATAAGTGGACACTGAGTCCGTTTAGCATGCCATGCAACATGGCAAACGGACAAGGTGTCCACTTAGCCCCGGGGGAAGTAAGGTCTGGTCCATGAGCGAGGAAGAGCAGCGAGGTCGTGGAGCCTCCTCCGTGCACCGGGTCGGCGGGCTCCTCGGCGATCTTCAGGCCGCGGACGAGCAGCCGGTCGCCCCGCGCCGACGAGCGGACGCGGAGCGCAACCGTGCCCAGATCCTGGCGGCGGCCGAGCAGCTCTTCGCCGAACAGGACCCGCGATCGGTCACCATGGACCGGATCGCCAAGGCGGCGGGCGTCGGCCGCGCCACGCTGTACCGCAGCTTCCCCGACCCGTCCTCGGTCGCCGTGGCGCTGCTCGACGAGCACGAGCGCCGGCTGCAGGGGCAGCTCATCTACGGACCGCCGCCGCTCGGACCCGGCGCACCCGCCGGGGAGCGGCTCGCGGCGTTCTATCTGGCGATGCTCGATCTGCTCGAACGGCATCTGCCGCTGGCGCTGGGGGCGGAGACCGGCCCCGCGCGGTTCCGGACGGGCGCGTACGGCTTCTGGCGCGTCCACGTGCGCACCCTGCTGGTCGACCACGGGGTCGAGGACCCGGATCCGCTGATCGACATCGCGCTCAGTCCGCTGTCGCCCGAACTCTTCCAGTTCCAGCGGCACCAGCTCGGCCTGTCGGCCGAGCGCGTCGGACGTTCACTGACGGTCTTCGCCCGTCGCCTGCTGGAGTCAGGAGGCGGTCGCTGACCTGCCCTGCGAGGGCTCCTTCGACAGCACCTGGGCCGCCGGGGCCCCGGGGTGGACGAGCCCCGGCAGGATGAGCTCCCAGATGCGGCGGAGCCGTTCCTCGGCCGGATCGTGCAGGGCGCCGCTCTCCGCGGGCCAGAACTCGTCGGCCGGGGCGCTCGGACGGCGCATCTCCAGCTCGACCCCGGTGATCACGTAGCCGATCAGCGCCGCCACCGCCGTCGCGTCCACGCCCGGCCGCAGGGCCTTCTCCGCCACCGCGTACCGCGCGAGACGGCTCACCTCGCGCCGCCAGGGGCATTCCTGCCCGGGCCCGGGCTCGGCCGACTGCAGCTCGCGGGCGAGGCGCTCGCCGGCCCGCGCCACGGGGTCGGTCTCGAAGAGCCGGATCAGCGCGTGGGTGGTGATCACCAGCTTGTCGATGGCGGTGCCGCCCACCCCCTCCATGGATAAGCAGGCCGATTCGACCGTGATCCGGGTGACCGCGCGGGCCCGCCCGCGCACCGCGGTCGCCAGGTCCGACTTGGTGGCGAAGTGGAAGACCAGGGCGCCGGTCGTCAGCCGGGCCTCGCCGGCGATCCGGGCGAGGGACGCGCGCTCGTACCCCACCCTGTCGAACACCCGCGCCGCCGACGACAGGATCTCCTGTCTCGTCCGCTCCGCCCGCTGCTGAATCGCCATGAGCTCCCCCGTGGGCTTGCGAGAAGGTGCCGGAGCGTTATGTTCCGGCCTACGCCTGTGACCGCCTCGAAACTATCCGGCCGGGGAGCGGCGAAACGTGGCTTCTCGCCCGCCCGGCTGGAACTGGGGCTTGACGCGCGTCTTCCTCCCAGGTCGCGGGCGCCCGCCCCCCACGGGACGCCCGCGAACTGACCGGAACCGGCGGTATGACCTGTCAGGTGGATTCAGCCGTTCCGGCGGTCGCGGCGGCCCGCGCCCGGGAGCGGGATACGGCCACGCCCGCGAGGCACAACGCGCCCCCGGCGAGCGTGAGCAGACCCGGCAGCTCGCCCAGGAACACCCACGCCAGGACCACGACGAGCGCGGGCACCGCGTACGTCGTCGCGCCCATCCGGCCCGCGGTCGTACGGGCGAGGGCGTAGGCCCAGGTCGTGAACGCGAGCGCGGTCGGGAACACCCCCAGGTAGACCATGTTCAGGGTCGCCGGCAGCGGGGCCCGGCCCGCCTCCTCGACCAGCTGCCCGGCGAAGGGCAGACAGGCCGCCGCCCCCACCAGGCACCCGAAGGTCGTCACCTGGAGCGCGCTGCCGTGCGCGAGCGCCGGCTTCTGGGCCACGACCCCGCCCGCGTACGCCATCGCCGCGAGCAGACAGAGGACCACCCCGAGCACGGAGGTGTGCCCGCCGGAGTCGCCGCCGGACATCGACAGGCCGACGGTCACCGCCCCCGCGAAGGAGACCGCCATGCCCGCCAGCAGCCGGGGCGGCAGCGACTCCTTGAGGAACCGCGCGCCGAGCAGGGCGATCAGGATCGGCCCCGTGTTCACCACCATCGCCGCCGTGCCCGCGTCGACCTCCTGCTCGCCCCAGTTCAGGACCACCATGTAGACCCCGAACCAGAGCAGCCCCGAGGTCACGATCCCCGGCCAGGCGGCCCGCGGGGGCAGCCCCTCCCGCCGCACCAGGAGCACGACCCCGAGGACCAGCGCCCCGGCGAGCAGCCGGCCGAGCGCGAGCGCGCCGGGGGAGTAGGCCGCCCCGGCGCTGCGGATGGAGACGAAGGCGGAGGCCCACAGGACCACGGTGACACCGGCGGCGACCGGCGCGAGCCGGGAGGATTGCTTCTGCATGCCCCGACGGTAGGCGGCGAACCGTTCGGCGCTCACCGCAATATCGGGCGGGGCGGCACGGGGCGGGGACGGGCCGGGAGCGGCCCCGGCTCCTGCCGGGCGCGGCCGGGCCCTGCCGGGCGGGAGCCCGCCGGCTCGGAGCGGCCCCCCGGTGGGCAGGGCGACGCCGCCGCGCCGGGCATGGCCGCGCCGCCGGCTCGGCAGGGCGGTGCCGGGCCCGCTCAGCGCAGGGCCGTCGGCGGGATGCCCAGGCAGGCCCGCAGGGCCGTCTCGCCCGTCGGGGTCACCTTCACCGCCCGCTCGGACCCGATCCGTACGCACCACCCGGCGTCGAGCGCGTGCCGGCACAGTGCGGCGCCCGCGAGCCCCGCGAGGTGCGGGCGGCGCTCGGTCCAGTCGAGGCAGCCGCGCGCGACGGGCCGCCGCCCCTTCCGCACGAGGGGGATGCCCTGCTCGTCGAACCAGGCCAGGCCCCGGTCCGTGAGCGCGAACCCGGTGTCCTGGCGCAGCAGTCCGCGCTCCGTCATCGCATCGACGATCGTGATGCCGAGCCGTCCCGCCAGGTGGTCGTAGCAGGTCCGGCCGCGCGCCATCGCCCGCCCGGCGCTCGCGGCGCGCAGCGAGCGCGACGGCGCGGACGCCTCCGGCGCGGACCGGGCGGCCAGGTCCTCCACGAGGTGGGCGATCCCGGGGTCGGCGAGCCGCACGTACCGGTGCCTGCCCTGCCGTTCCTCCGCGAGCACCCCGCCGGCCACCAGCTTCCCGAGGTGCTCGCTGGCGGTGGACGGCGCCACCCCGGCGTGCCGGGCGAGTTCCCCGGCGGTCCAGGCCCGCCCGTCGAGCAGGGCGAGCAGGAACGCGGCGCGGCTCTCGTCCGCGAAGAGCGCCGCGAGCGCGGCGAGATCACTGGCTGCCATGGGGCAAGCCTCCCGCACTCACGTTTCGGCGGCGGCCGAACCCTGAGGCGCCCTGGCCGGGATCGCCTCGTACTGCAGCCGCAGACCGTCGAGCAGCGCCCGCAGGCCAGTCTCGAACGCGCCCTCGTCGACCTTCTGGCGGCGCTCCGCGAGGAGGTGGGCCTGGCCGAGGTGGGGGTAGTCGGCCGGGTCGTAGGCCGTCTCGTCGTCGACGAAGCCGCGGGCGAAGGAGCCGAGGGCGGAGCCGGTGACGAAGTACCGCATCAGCGCGCCGATGGAGGTGGCCTGGGCCGGGGGCCAGCCCGCCCGGACCATGGCGCCGAAGACGGCGTCGGCGACCTTCAGGCCCGCCGGGCGGCGGCCCGGCCCCTGGGCGAGGACGGGGACGATGTGCGGGTGGTCGGCGAGGGCGGCGCGGTAGGAGACCGCCCAGTCGTGCAGCGCCGTCCCCCAGTCCCGGCCGTCGTCCGCCGCGAACATCGACAGGTCGATCTTCGCGCTCACCGCGTCCGCGACCGCGTCGAGGATCTCGTCCTTCGTGCGGAAGTGGTTGTAGAGCGAGGGCCCGCTCACGCCGAGTTCGGCGGCGAGCCGCCGGGTGGACAGCGCCGCCAGCCCCTCCGCGTCCACGAGCGCGCCCGCCGTCTCGACGATGCGTTCTCGGCTGAGCAGGGGCTTGCGCGGTCGGGCCATGGCGCACATAGTAGGCCCGCACCAGAAAAACTAGCAGTGGTAATTAAACGGCCGAGTGGGGTGGCACCGCATGAATCTGGAACTGAGCGAGGAGCAGGAGGCCGTACGGCGGCTCGCCGAGGACTTCGTCGCGCGCGAGGTCACCCCGCACGCCGCCGCGTGGGACCGGGCCGAGGAGGTGGACCGGGGCATCGTGAAGAAGCTCGGCGCCGTCGGCTTCCTCGGGCTCACGATCCCGGAGGAGTACGGCGGTTCGGGCGGCGACCACCTCGCGTACTGCCTCGTCACCGAGGAGCTGGGGCGTGGCGACTCCTCCGTGCGCGGCATCGTCTCCGTCTCCCTCGGCCTGGTCGCCAAGACGATCGCCTCCTGGGGCACCGAGGAGCAGAAGCGGGAGTGGCTGCCCCGGCTCGCCACCGGCGAGGCGCTCGGCTGCTTCGGCCTCACCGAACCGGGCACCGGCTCCGACGCCGGGAACCTCGCCACCCGCGCCGTGCGGGACGGCGACGCCTACGTCGTCAACGGCGGCAAGATGTTCATCACCAACGGCACCTGGGCCGACGTCGTCCTGCTCTTCGCCCGCACGAACGACGCGCCCGGCCACAAGGGCGTCTCCGCCTTCCTCGTCCCCACCGACACCCCCGGCCTCACCCGCCGCCCCGTCCACGGCAAGCTCGGCCTGCGCGGCCAGGCCACCGCCGAGCTGGTCCTGGAGGACGTCCGCGTCCCGGCGGACGCCGTGCTCGGCCCCGAGGGCAAGGGCTTCGCCGTCGCCATGTCCGCCCTCGCCAAGGGGCGCATGTCGGTCGCCGCCGGCTGCGTCGGCATCGCGCAGGCCGCCCTCGACGCCGCCGTGCGGTACGCGGGGGAGCGCGAGCAGTTCGGCAAGCCCATCGCCTCGTACCAGCTGGTCCAGGAACTCCTCAGCGACATCGCCGTCGACGTGGACGCCGCCCGGCTGCTCACCTGGCGGGTCGCCGACCTGATCGACCGGGGCCGGGACTTCGCCACCGCCGCCTCCAAGGCCAAGCTGTACGCCTCCGAGGCCGCCGTCCGCGCCGCGAACAACGCCCTCCAGGTCTTCGGCGGCTACGGCTACATCGACGAGTACCCGGTCGGGAAGCTGGTGCGCGACGCCCGCGTCATGACCCT
Organism: Streptomyces sp. NPDC053513; assembly: GCF_044544765.1. NCBI lineage: Bacteria > Bacillati > Actinomycetota > Actinomycetes > Kitasatosporales > Streptomycetaceae > Streptomyces > Streptomyces sp. NPDC053513. Next base: position 2,376 of record NZ_JBITXP010000037.1, on the reverse strand, counting down.
CTACGAGGGCACCAGCCAGATCCAGAAGCTCATCATCGGCCGGGCGCTGACGGGGGTCTCGGCCTTCTGAGTACGTCGCTGAGTACGCGGACGGATGTGGCGCCGACCACATCCGTCCGATCCTGTGCGGCATGAGCGACACACCGGTCAAGCAGCAGAACACCGCCGCCTACTACATGCAGGCCGTCATCTCCTTCGGGATCGCGATCGCCGCCGTGGCCATCGGCGTCTACCAGCTCGACGCCAGCGCCTGGGTCCGGGCCTTCCTCGCGATCTCGGTCCTCTACCTCACGACCTCGGCCTTCACCCTCGCCAAGGTCGTCCGCGACCGCCAGGAGGCCGGCCAGATCGTCAGCCGGGTCGACCAGGCCCGCCTGGAGAAGCTCCTCGCCGAGCACGACCCCTTCCAGAAGCTCTGAGCGCCCGAGGATCTAAGCGCTTGCTCACCCTCGTTGTATGGTGTTCGTCCTGACGGGGACCGAGAAGGAGTGTGGGATGAGCGCGGCCGAGGAGACGCCCGGAGGCGAGGACATGCCCTGGGGCGAGGTCACGCCCGAGGCGGCCCGGCGGCTGCTCGTGGCCGCCGTCGAGGCGTTCGCCGAGCGCGGCTACCACGCCACCACCACCCGGGACATCGCGGGCCGCGCCGGGATGAGCCCCGCCGCGCTCTACATCCACTACAAGACCAAGGAAGAGCTGCTCCACAGGATCAGCCGCATCGGCCACGACAAGGCCCTGGAGATCCTCCGGGCCGCGGCCGACGGCGACGGCACCGCCGCCGAGCGGCTCGCCGACGCCGTCCGCTCCTTCGTCCGCTGGCACGCCGAGCGCCACACGACCGCGCGCGTCGTCCAGTACGAGCTCGACGCGCTCGGCCCCGAGCACCGCGCCGAGATCATCGAGCTGCGCCGCGAGTCCGACGCGACCGTGCGCCGGATCCTCGAAGAGGGCGCGGCGGCGGGCGAGTTCGACGTGCTCGACGTGTCCGGCACCGCGGTCGCCGTCCTCTCCCTCTGCATCGACGTCTCGCGCTGGTTCAACACGCAGGGCCGCCGGACGGCCGACGAGATCGGCGTGCTCTACGCCGACCTCGTCCTCCGGATGGTCGGCGTTCAGAAGTAGTAGCGGGAGACCGACTCGGCCACGCAGACCGGCTTCTCGGAGCCCTCGCGCTCCACGGTCACCGCCGCCGTCACCTGCACGCCGCCGCCCGCCTCCTCGACCTTCGTCAGGACCGCGGTGGCGCGCAGGCGCGAGCCGACCGGGACCGGGGCGGGGAAGCGCACCTTCTCCGTCCCGTAGTTGAGGCCCATCTTCATCCCCTCGACCCGCAGCACCTGCGGCACGAACAGCGGCAGGAGGGACAGGGTCAGGTAGCCGTGCGCGATCGTCGTGCCGAAGGGGCCGGTCTTGGCGCGCTCGGGGTCCACGTGGATCCACTGGTGGTCCCCGGTCGCCTCCGCGAAGAGGTCGATCCGCTTCTGGTCGATCTCCAGCCAGTCGCTGTGCCCCAGCTGCTCGCCCACTCCCGCGCGCAGCTCCTCGGCGGAGGTGAAGATCCTCGGCTCGGCCATGTGTCCTCGTCCCTTCTGGTACGGCATACCCATTGGTCGGTATCTAAGCGCTTGCTCAGCATGTGGGGTGCGAGGGCCGCTGTCAACGGCCGCCGCCGGAGCGGACGCCGCGGCACCAGTAGGGTTCCCCGAGTGCCGCATATTCCAGAGACGCTCCACGAACTCACCGTCGGCCAGCTCTCCGCCCGCAGCGGGGCCGCGGTCTCCGCCCTGCACTTCTACGAGGCGAAAGGGCTCATCAGCAGCCGCCGCACCAGCGGGAACCAGCGCCGCTACGGCCGCGACACGCTCCGCAGGGTCGCCTTCGTCCGGGCCGCGCAACGGGTCGGGATCCCCCTGGCCACCATCCGGGAGGCACTGGCCCAGCTCCCCGAGGAGCGCACGCCCACGAACGAGGACTGGGCCCGGCTCTCCGAGGCCTGGCGCGCGGAACTCGACGAGCGCATCAGGCAGCTCGGCCGGCTCCGTGACCATCTGACGGACTGCATCGGGTGCGGGTGCCTCTCGCTGGAGACCTGCGTCCTGTCCAACCCGGACGACCGCTTCGGCGAACACATGGCAGGCTCCCGCCTCCTCCCGATCCGCCGCTCCCCCAACCCCCCGACCTAGCCCCATCGGACCCCGCCCGCACCCTGCCGGGCGGCTCTCCCAGCCCGCGTGAGCCGCACCCTTCAGGGCGGTGCCCCCGCCCACCCGCCGTGTGGGGCCCGCGCCCTGCGGGGCGGCTCCCCGCTGCCCGTGTGGGCAGTCGTCCCGCTGGGGCGGGACGGGTGGGCACACGGGACGGCGCCCTTCAGCGGCG
>NZ_JBITXP010000036.1:8142-71487 GCF_044544765.1 Streptomyces sp. NPDC053513 | reverse complement strand
TGCCGTTCTGGTACATCGGCTCACTCGTCCTGAGCGCGGTCTGGGCCGTCGCCGGACGGCACAGCCCCGGCGCCGGCCTCGTCGTCATCGCCGCCTTCACCCTGCTGGTCACCGCCCTCACCTGAGCCCACGGGCCGGCACCGCACGGGTGACGCGCCCTTCCGGCCCCCGGCCGCTGGAGCACGGAGAGCCGGTCGGCGACGTCCCGGTGCTCGACCTTCCAGGGGCGACGGTGCCGTACAGGTCAGGTGGCTCAGGTGGCGAAGTACCGGTCGAACAGCTGAGGCAGGTAGTCCGCCGTCGCGGCGAGGCGACCGGCCGCGGCCGGCGAGGGTACCAAGTCGATCGCGTCGAGCTCCGGCCCTGTGCCGGCCTTCGTCTGGGTGACGGACAGGTCCGCGTGCAGACGGCGTACGAGCGCCCCGGACACGGGCGGGCAGAGAAAGTGGAACCCGAGGCTGCCGAACCGGCGGCCCCGGGTGAGGGCCCACAGCCGCAGCTCCTCGGCGGCGACGCGCACGCCGGTCTCCTCGACCAGCTCGCGGGCGGCGTGCCGGCGCAGCTCTGCCGCGTTCAGGGGCGCGCCGGCCGAGGGCGGTTCGACCGCGCCGCCCGGCAGGCTCCACCGGCCGGGCGCCGCTGTGTCAGGAGACCCGCGTCCGACCACGAGACCGACGTCGGTGGGCAGGAGAACGGTGACGAACACGGACCCGGGGACCTCCTCGGGCGGCCGTAACCGGCGCAGGGCACGGTAGCGGTACGTCATCGGGGCCCAGCGCACGACCAGCCTTCCGTCTCCGGACCGGTCGAGGCCGAGAACGGCCACCAGCGGCCCGTCGAACGTGGCGGGGTTGCGGGCCGTCGTCTCCTCCCAGAGCCGGTCCACTTCACGCTCCTCCCAGGAGGAGAGGACGGGCGTCGCCCGCTCGGCGAACACCGGCACACGGGCGTCGAGGAACTCGACCGGGGGCCGGGCGGCCCCGGGAACGTCCTCCGGCCCGGACCGGCCGGCGGTGCGGTTCATGAGGACCTGGACCGGAGCGTCGGGCCGGGCACCTCAGGACGCGGTCGTCTGGGGCGTGAGCGGGCGGGTCGGCCGGCGAGGGGTACGACGTCGGCGTGTGGATCCGGCACGGCTTCCTCCAGGGGGCGGAGAGCGGAAAGGGGTCAGCGGCGGGGAACCGGGACGCCGGTGAGGCGCTCGGCGTGCCGGGTGATCAGCGGGGCCAGGTGGGGGTGGACGCCTCGACTGCAGGCCTGGAGGAGCTGGCCGAGGGCGACGAGCTCCCCGGCTCGACCGGCGGGCGTGTCGAGCACGTCGGCGAACTCGTGCCGGACGCGAGCCGCGACCGTGGGCACGCCCAAGGAGTAGGCGTGCAGGAGCCCTTGATCGAAGCCCACCGGCATCCGCCCCCATGACTCCCAGTCGAAGACGACGAGGGACGGTGCGGCCACGTTGGCCCAGTGGAAGTCGCCATGCCCGGTGGTGCGTCGGCTGATCCGCAACGGGTCGATGCCGAGGAAAGTGCGAAAGTTGCGGTCGATCCAGGACTGCCGTACGGCCTCACGCCCGGTGGGCACCGTGGCGAGCACCGCCGACGCGGCACGCAGCTCTCGCCACCAGGCGTCCGGCAGACCGGGATCGCGGTCGAGCACGGGACTGCCGGCGACGACGGCCGGTGTGGTGATGAGCTCGGTGAGCTCGGCCCGGTACGCGTACGGCCCACCCGTCCAGTCCAGGAGGTCACGCAGCCGGGGACGCGGCACCGCCCGGGGCACCGCCGCGTCCGCGAGGGCGGTGCCCTCCCACAGCCGTCCGCCTGCCTTCCCGGACGGCGCGCAGACGATGCGCAGCCAGCTCGTGCCGGCGCGGCGCCCGAGCGTGCGGCCCCGCCACCCCCACACCTCCGGGCCGGTCGGCGTGACCTGCAGGCCGCGGGTCGCGGCGGTGAACGCGCGGCGCATCCGCGCCACGTCCTCGGTGGCGTCCGGCGCCGTGAAAACCGGTGTGCGCATGGCCGGTTCCTCGATTCGTGTCGACCTGTTCAACGGAGGCGGGCAGGGGAGCGTCACGGCCGACCACCGCCGCCGGGGCTCCGGCCGGGCACGCCACCGGCCGCCCGCGTATCCGTCCTCGGGCAGCCCGGCCAGGTGCTGCCGGTACGCAGGCGGGCGAGGGCACGGCGGCCGCGTTCGACGAGCTCCGGGTCTCCGGCGCGCGTCCCGAAAGCGATGCCGGAGACCGAGTCCAGGGCGACGCTCGCGACCAGATGCGCCTCCTCCGCGTCGGTCAGCGGGCGGCCGTAGCCGGCGAAGAACGCCCTGGCCAGGTCTTCCCGACCGTCGAAGTGGTCGAGGACGCGGACGAAGTCCCGTACCCGGGGCTGAAGTTCACTGCGCTCGACGTCGATGAAGCGTACCGTCCCGTCGGCGCCGAGAAGGAGGTTGCGCGGTTGTAGGTCGCCGTGCGTCACCACCGGCACGAGCGGCCCGAAACCCCGGGCGGCGGCGACGGCCGAGCGGACACGCTCCTCGTCGCCCGGTTCGAGCAACGGCCGCGCCCCGTCCAGGTGCCGCTCCATCCGGTCGTACGGTCCCAGGGGCACGGCACCGGAGGCCGTCGTGGGAAGGGGGCTCGCGTGGATGCGGGCCGCGAGCGCGCCGATCGCCTCGAACACCACCCGCTCCTCGGCGCCGGTCAGCACCATGCCGTGCAGGGACCGGCCCTCGACCGCGGTCACCACGACCGCCCGGAGGTCCGGGTCCGCGGCCACGAGGCGGGGCCCGGCACCGCCAAGGCGGGGGACCCAGCCGCGCAGCGCGGCCGTCTCGCGGCGGTGGAACTTCTCGTTCTGGTGGACCTTCACGAACCACTCCCCGCCCGCCGCCCCGCGGACGTGCCACACCCGGCTGTTCTCCCGCGCCCAGGACACGTCCGTCCACGCGGTGACGCGGCCGACGGCACGCTCGGCGAAATCCCGCACGCCCGCCTCCGGCCCAGGGCCCGCGGCCCCCGCCCCGTGGAGGAGGCGGAGACGGTCGACGCGCGGATCGTGGGTGATCGGGTCGTCGGGGGCGTGGAAGTGCAGGGCGACCGGTGCGCCGGCCCGGTAGGCGTCGAGCCCGGCCCGGCAGTAGGCGACCATCGGCTCCGGCAGCGCCGTGATCGGGAACCACTTCATCGCGTCGCACTTGTCCGGCTCGACGACCCGCGGAGTGCCCTGCCAGCGGCGGACCTCGAAGAAGAACCCGATCCGCTCCCGGCCGCCGCCCGGCGGCCGGTGGTGCACGATCACGGCCGCACGGACATCCTCCGGATCCACGACGAGGCCGGTCTCCTCCAGCGTCTCGCGCACGACGGCGTCCACGACGGTCTCCCGCTCCACGTGCCCCGACGGCGCGTGCCACAGACCGGAGGCGTACACGTCGCCGGCCCGCCGGGACAGCAGTACCTCCGGGCCCTGCTCTCCGTCGCGGACGGCGATCAGGTGCACGTCCACGGGCACGGTGTGCCGCACGCCGCTCACGTGTCGCCTCCCGGCCGCCGGACCGACGGCACCGTGCCCCCGGCGCCCCCGGTGTCCTCGACGCGCCAACCGCCGTCCTCGCCGCGCTGCTCCGGCAGCTGTCGGGCTTCGCCCTCGAAACGGCCCTCGTCATCGGAGGTGGTCCTCGGACGGGGCGCCCGAAGGGAGCCGGCGGGCAGCGGCGGCAGCGTCCAGGCGAGGGCTTTCGGCCCCGTACCGGAGGTGACGTGCTGGGTGCCGGTGCCGGTGCCGGTGCCGGTGCCGGTGCCGGTGCCGGTGCTGTCGCCGAGCTCGACTCGGTACGCGTCCGGCCGGCCGGCCCGTTCCCAGCGGGCGTGGAGCTCTTCGAGCTCGGCCCAGACGTCACGCGGTCCGTGGACACGGACGGTGCCGTCGCCGGGGCCGACCACGACCCACGAGTCTTCCTCGGGGGCGACGAGGGTCATGGTCTCCGCCTGGAAGTCCCTCACCACGCCGCCCACGTGGTAGGCGGCGGCCAGCCAGAAGCCGTACGCGTCGTCCGGCGGCGGCGCGAGCCGGGTCGCCCGCGGTGTGCCGGGATCCGCCACGACACGGGCACGGTGGTCGATCAGGCCGAGCCACCGATGGCCGAGCATGGGCCGGTACCCGCGCGGCCCGCCCCGCAAGGTCGCCTCGACCAGGCCCGCCCCGGTGCGGGTGACGCCGAGCCGGCCGGGCCAGCTCGGCGTGCGGGTCGCAAGCGTCGTCAGCAACCGCCCACCCGGCGCGAGCTGCTCCACCCACGCCTGCGGGACGCCGGGGACCCCGATGCCGGAGTGGATCCGGTCGAACGTCCCGCCTGCCGGGTGCCCGGCGAGGGCATCGCCCTCGACGACGACGGCCCCCAGGCCGAGCCGGTCGAGGTTGCGCCGGGCGAAGGCGGCCATGCGGCCGTCACGCTCGACCCCGACGGCGAGACGGGGCCCGGTGACGGCGGCGGCGAGAGCGAGGGAGACCCCCGGGCCCGGACCGAGTTCCAGGTATCTCTGCCCGGGTTCCAGCCGGAGGGCCTGGAGGACTTCGACGGTGGCAGGGGAGTAGGTGGACATCGAGGTCATGTGCCCGCCGGTCACCGGCCCGCGCGGCAGCGCGTCCAACTGCTCGCCGTCGCGCTGCAGGAGGATCGACGCGTCGCTGTGGATCAGGTCGAGCCACTCCTGGCGGTCGTCCGGATGCGAGCCGTCGAGGAGACGCCATTCGATCGGATCGGCGTCCGGCCCGCTGACCCGTACGTACGCGTGGGGCAGAAGCACCTCGCGGCGCACGTGGAGCAGGGCGTCGCGGAGCAGGGGGTCGGTCAGGACGCCTGCGGAGACGAGGCGGTCGACCATGGCGGTGCGCAGGCCGCTCGTCGCGGCGGCGTGGAGATCAAGGGACATGCCGACTGTCCTTCGCGTGTGAGGAGGCGGTCACGGGCACGGTGGTGAGGCGACGGACGGGCGTCATGCCCGACTCCGCTCCGGTCGGCGGGCCAAGGTGTGCACGAGGTGGCTCACGTCCCGGTACGGGCTCCGCCAGGACGCGGCCCACTCCACCTCCAGCGCCGCTGCGTACGCGGCCGGTTCCGGCGCCCAGGCGTCGTCGAGGTGGTCGTGGAAGATCCGGACCCCCTGCCAGGGCAGTGGCGTCAGCCCGTGGCCGGCCGAGAGTCGGTCGAGGGCTTCCGCGGTGTCGCCACGGGTTTCCCGACCGAGATTGCCGACACTTCTGTCCGCTCCGGACCCGATGAGCCGGCGTGCGGTCGCGTAGTCGCCGGCCAGCGCCTCGCGCACGCCGATGGACCGGCGGTTCTTGGCGAGGACGCTCAGCAGCCCGCCCGGCGCGACGAGTCCGGCCAGGCGGGCGATCGCCTCACCGGGCTCGTCCAGGTACATCAGCACGCCGTGGCAGCAGACCGCGTCGAACCGGTCGTCGTCGAAGGGGAGGGAGTCGAGGCCGGCGTCGACCAGCCGGACGCGGTCGGCGAGTTCGGGGCGGGTCGCGAGTCGATCGGCCGCGGCGGCCAGCATCCGTGCGGACGGGTCGACGCCGGTCACCCGGTGGCCGGCGGCGGCGAGGCGGAGGGTCATCTCGCCGTTCCCGCAGCCGACATCGAGAACTGTGGCGGGAGGGGCCGGGAGTTCGGCGAGAAGCCGGCGCTCGACCAGATCGTGGCGGAGCCGGCCCCGCGCGCTGCCGGAGTGGGCGGCATACGCGGCGCCCACCGAGTCGAAGCCGTTCAACGCCCCCACCCCAGCTCCGTGTAGGTACGCCCTGCCCGGATGCCCTCGATCGCCACCCGGGTGTAGGGGACGGTCGGCTCGGGCAGCTCCTTCGCGCTCCACCACTGCCAGGCGACGCACTTGTCCGGTTCCCGGAGCCTCGGGGTGCCCTCCCAGCGGTGAGCACGGAAGAAGAGTTGGACACGCGGCGGGTCGTCGGGCCGGTCCACCATGTGCACCGTGTGGACGAGCTCGGCGTCGGCAGGGTCGATCACCAGTCCCGCTTCCTCGTACGCCTCCCTCACGAGGCACGCGGTGGCGGCCTCCGCCTCGCAGTGGCCCGCCGGCACGTGCCAGGACCCACCGGCGTACGCCGAATCCGGATGCCGCAGGCCCATCAGGACCTGGCCTTCCTGCTCCAGGTAGAGGTGAACACCGACCACGTTCGGCACGGTCCCGAAGGGGGCCTTCGCCGACGCGGTCCCGGCGGCCGGCGCCGCGGGTCAGAGGGACGGGCGCGACTCAGGTGAGGTGGTCATGCGGCACCTCCTCGGCCCCGTCGAGCCGGTCGCGCGGCACGGCGGCGGCAGCCTTGCCCGGGGCCGCTTCCACCGGGGCGGCCTGCGCCGGCAGCGAAGGGTCGAGGAACTGGCGCGCCTGCAGTTCGTACATCTCCCGGAACACGCCGGCCCCGATGGCCGGGTCCATGAGTTCCGCGAAGGTGCCGTGCTCGACGACCCTGCCCTCGTCGAGCACGTAGATGAGGTCCGCGGCCCGGACACTGTGGAGGCGATGGGTGATCAGGACCGTGGTCTGGCCCGAGCCGGCCAGCCGGTGGATCTGGTCGAAGACCCGTTGCTCGGCAGCGGGGTCGAGCGCGCTGGTCGGCTCGTCCACGATCAGCACCGCACCGTCGCGGTGCCGGGCACGGGCGAGGCCGATCTTCTGCCACTGTCCGCCGGAGATCTCCTGACCGCCCTTGTAACCGCGTACGAGCAGGCTGTCCAGGCCGCGCGGGAGACCCCTGACGACCTCGTCGGCGCCCGCGTAGACCGTTGCGGCCTGGATGCTCCGGTCGTCCATCGCGGCGCTGCTGCGGCCGATCCCGATGTTCACCCGCGCGGTGAAGGGCCAGCGGAAGAAGTCCTGGGCGACCATCGCGACCCGGTCGAAGACCTGTGCGCGGTCCGCTTCGGCCGTACTCACACCACCCCACAGGACACGGCCGGAGTCGGGGAGCCGGGATCCGCTCAGCAGACGGACGAGGGTCGACTTCCCCGAGCCGTTCCTCCCGACCAGGGCGACGGTCCTGCCGCGGGGGATGACGAGGTCGACCCCGTGCAGGGACGGCTTGTCGGCCCCGGGGTACGTGAAGGTCACCTTCTCGAAACGGATCTCGTGCGCGTCCTCGGGCACGTCGAGCCCCCCGACGGGGATGGAACGCCGGGCGGCCTCCTCGCACAGCTTCTCCAGATCGGCGACGAACAGGGCCTCCTCCTGGACGTCGGTGACGCGCAGGACGAGGTCCGTGATGCTCGCCGCGCCGGAGCGGATCGCCAGCACCGCCGTGCCCGCGACGGCCAGACCCATCTGCCCGTACCACAGCAGCAGCCCGAGGGCGCCGTAGGTGGCGACGGTCGCGATGCCGCGCGTCGAGTCCGCGGCCAGATTGGTGCGGGCACCGGTCCACGCGAGCCGGGTCTGCTCCCGCTCGCTGGTCTCGGCCATCTGACGGAAGTGGGTGAGCAGGAACGGGGCCGCGTCGTGGACGCGGATCTCGGCCGCGGCCTGCTGGTTGATCAGGAGCTGGCTGATCAGCTTGGCGGCCCGCACGTGCTGCACGAAGCGGTGCCAGCTGATGTACCGGTGCCGGGCCATGGTCAGCGATCCCCACGCGCTCGGCAACGCCATGAGAACCAGGAGCGGCAGGAGGACGGGGTGCAGAACGGTGAGCACACCGGCGGCGGCGATCAGCGAGATGGCGGAGGTGACCACGGCGGTGCAGTAGCCGACCATCCGCCTCGCCGAGTCGGCGCCCCACTGGGCGGAGTCCATCAGCTTGTGGAAGGCGTCGTCCTCGATCGCCTCCAGCTCCACCCGCGCCACCAGGCCCAGATACCGCTCGGTCGCCACCCGCTGGGCCTTGGGCTCCAGAATCCCCGTCGCGGCGGACGAGGCCGACCGGCACGCCGAGCCGATCACCGCGAGGACGGCCACCAGTACGAGCGACGGCAGCGCCGCACGCAACCGGCCGGTCATGTCGCCCGGGGCGAGCAGCTCGACGAGCAGGGCGTTGACCGCGATCAGGGAGACGGCCTGGGTGACGCCGCGGGCGATCTCGCTCACGGCGACCGTGGCGAACGCCCGCGCATCGGCCTCGCGGGCCAGCCGGACAGCCACCGACACCTGCTTCGGCAGCGAGCCGGCCATCGCACGCGGACCCAGCTTCAGCCAGGCACCGTCGTGTGCTCCCCATCCGTAGTCGTAGGTGAGCTCACCGCCGAACAGCAGCTGTTCGGATTCCGACGTGCTCTCCGCGGAGGCTGCCAGCGGGTCACCGCCGCCCGTCATGCCCCCCACCTCGCATCCGGGTGTGCTGTACGACGGGAGGTGACGGTCGGGAGCGGAGCCGGAGCCGTGAACGGGAAGAATCCGCGCCCGGACTGAACGGCCTGAGGCTGATCGCCCTGAGCGAGAGCGGCGGGAAGGGGGTGCATCACGGCCTCCGACGGGTCGAGTGAGGGTGTCGGACGGCTCAACGACGCCGGCCCGCGTCTCGAACACACGTGTTTCGGACGGCATTCGAACCCCGACGCCAGGCGAAAGCTCGTTCGTGCGGTGTGCATCGATCCGTGCGGGAGGGGGGTCCTTGCGGAAGCCGGGTATGGCCGAAACGCCGATACTCAAGGTGACTCGCCCGCCCCGCACTTCGACGGGCGAAGCCGGGTGGTGCCGCGCAAGTCCCGGCGGGCGTGCGGTGGCGCGCCGCTCCGGTGGGGCACGGGCGTAGGCCCTGGAGGACCACGAGGGAGGGCTGACCTCACCGGCCCCGGTTCGACCGACCCGGCCCAGTGGTCGAACCCAGGGAACGGGCAAGCCCTCCTCAGCCCTCCACGTGACCCGGCGCACGGAGCCCGACGCCCTCGCCGACCAGGCCGGAACGTGCGAGGGCGCGGGCCACGGCGGAGGGGTCCGGTTCGTCGCCGTCCGGGTTGCGCGCCCGCGCCGGCAGCGCGTCCACGTCCTGGAGCCGGCCGGCCTCCGCCTGGGCGAGGAGGGCGTCGGCATCGGGCCCACCGTCCACCGGCGCAAGGCGTTCGGCCAGGAGCTCCACCGCCTGCGCGCGGTCGGCCAGCGTTCCCATCCCGCAGTCCAAACCGTCGTCGTCGAGGCTGTCGGGATAGGGCGCGCGGGCCCAGGCCCCGTTCTCGTACCAGTAGACACAGCCGAGTTCGTTGCCGGACAGCCGGTCGCGCAGCTCGTCCCACGGCAACCACGAGGGGCCGCCCGCAAGCATGTCGACCGGCGGCTCGTGCCATTTCGCCATGCTGGACTCGTCCTCGCCGTACAGCACGTAACGGCCGTCGCCCATGCGGGACATCACCCACCAGGTGCAGCCGCAGTCGTCCCAGTGGAGCCCGTCGTCGTCGATCCAGTGGCCGGTGCGGTGCCCGCTCGGCCGACGCTCGTCCGCGGTGGTCGCCCCGAGGGCGGCGACCAGCGCCCAGCGGGCCCACAGGGTCTCGGCGGGCGGAAGGTCCTCGGGCAGTCCCGGGCGGTTGATCGTCATGACGGCAACCATACGGGCGCGGGCGCCCCGTACAGGTGGAGGGGGAGTGCCACCGGCTTCTGCGGAAACCCCGGCACAAGCCTGCCGGGGAGGTACCTCGCACATACCTGGACGGGGAGGACCGGCTCCGGGTGCTCGGTCTGGTCTTCCCGGGGAAGTCGAGCACGGGAACGGTCAACATGTCGACCGCGCCGACTTCCGTACCCTGATGACGCGCTTGAGCGCGCGCCGGCGTTCTTCGAGTTCGGCAGCGGTGCGCTCACCGAGGGCGCGGAGGCCTCCGACCGGGCTACGCGAAGTGTGGACCGGAGGTTCCGGTCGGCGGAGGCCCGACATCCATGATCACCGGAACCACCAGGGAGCCCGCAGCATGACCGGCACCACGGAAGCCCTTGGCGGGCCGACCGCGGTCGACGACGCGGTACGAAGTGTCACGCGCCCGTTCTATGCGTACGCCGTGCTCACCAACTCGCTGTTCCAGCGCGGCGTATTCGTCATCTTCCTTTATCAGCGCGGCTTCTCCGCCGCCCAAGTGGCCCTCCTGCAGACACTGCTCTACCTGGTCAGCGGACTCGCGGAGTTGCCGACGGGAGTCATCGCCGACCGGATCGGCAGGCGTGCCGCCATCGTGATCGGCCAGGTGCTGACAGCCGGATGCCTGCTCGGCCAGGTGGCGTTCTCCACCTACTGGGTGTTCCTGGCCCTGTTCATCGGGCAGGGCGTAGGCATGGCATGTGTGTCCGGTTCGGACACCGCCCTGCTGTACGACCTGCTCGTGCGTCGTGGTGCAACGGCCGGCTACGTCAAGATCAAGTCCCGGTTCACCATGCTCGGGACGGTCACCTCGGGAGCCGCCATCGTCCTCGGCGGCCAACTGCAGCAGATTTCCTGGGGAGTCGTCTACGTCGGTTCGGCGGCGTGCCTCGTCCTGGCTGTGGTGGTGCTGATGTCGGGGGTGCCCGAGATCCGCGGCGCGGACGCGGTGGACGAGCAGGAGGGAGCCGAGCAGGAGGAGGCCGAGGGGAAGCACGGCGACGTCACAGCATGGCGGGCGATGCTCCGGGTCGCCACGCCGGCGCTCGTGACGCTCGTCGTGGTGTCCGGACTGATGCATGCGACTTTGACGCCGTACATCATTTTCACGCAGAAGACCCTCTCCGATCAGGGAGCGGGCACCGCGCGGGTCAGCGTGGTCATATCGGCGGGATTCGTCGTCGGCGGGCTCGCTCCGCTGCTGTCGGACCGCGCGGATCGGCACATCGGTTATCGGATCATCGTCCCGGTGTCTCTCCTGACGCTCGCCGCGGCACTCGCCCTGAGCGGCCTCGGCCTCGTCCGGGTCACCATCGCCGCGTTCCTGGTCCTGGTGGGGATTCCCGAGATCACCGCCGTGATCGTGGACAACGTGTTCAACGAGGTCGTGCCGTCGCGCCACCGGGCGAGCCTGCTGTCGATGATCGCTTTCGTGGAGTCGGCGCTCATCGGCATCGGCTATCTCGTCCTCGGCGCGCTCATGGACGGGATGGGCTCCAGTGCGGGCATGGCCACCTACGCCGCGGTCCCCCTGCTGGCATGTCTCCTGTGGCTCCCGGTGCTCTTCCGAGGGGCACGGTGACCACCGGGATCAACCCCTCCTGATGCACGGCCGAGGTGGTGGCCAGGTCAAGGTGCACCCGGTTCCTCACGGTCTTGGGTTCCGGGCGGGCGACGATGTCGACGCAGACGGCCACGGGGTCGGGGCGGGTGGGATCCAGGGGTTCGAGGTCGATGGTGCCGGGCCTCCGCTGTCGACACCCCGACCGAGTGCCTCCGCCCAGAACCGACCGAGCGCGGAGTCGTCCTGGGCCTTCATGCTGATCTGCACGAGTCCCGTCGCCATGCCGCAGACCCTGGAACCCGCCTCCGGCCCAGGCCGCCCCTCACGCCGTAACCCCCCGTCCCGCTGCCCTCCGGCCGCCGAACACGCACGCACCTGCTGTCCGCCGGGGACAAGCCGCGGCTGACCGCTCCCTCCTTCGTATCCAGGCGTCCCGGGGCTCCCTTGCCGGCTCAGTGCTTGAAGGCGTCCTTGCCCCGCTCCTTCGCTTCACGGGCCTTGCCACGGGTCTCTAGTGCGGCGCCTTTCACCGTGACGCTCCGGTTGCCCACCGCGTGCGCTGCCTTCCTTATGGCCTTGCCGGCCAGTTGTTCGGCCTTGGCCTTCATCTTCTCGCTGGCGCTCATGACGGTTCCTCTTTCCGCCATGCCCCTACCCACACAGGGACGGAAAATGGGGCAGAGCCGCGGACTGTCCAGCGATCATGTGCCCGAGACCGTACGGGACGCGTGGTGCCGTGCGCCAGTGACGACGAGCGAGACGTTCTGCCCACCGAAGCCGAAGGAGTTGCTGAGCACCGCCTCCTGGGGGAGGTCCCGCCGCTCTGCGACGACGTCGAGACCGATGTCGGGCCCGAGACCGGCCGCGGCGAGGTTGCGCGTCGGCGGGATGACGCCGTGCTCCACACTGAGTACGGCGATGAGCGCCTCGATCGCACCGGCCGCACCGAAGAGATGGCCGAGCGCCGCCTTGGGGGCCGTCACGGTGGCGCGGCCGAAGACCTCCCTGATCGCGCGCGCCTCTGCGACGTCGCCGACCGGAGTTCCGGTGGCGTGGGCGTTGACGTGGCTGATCTGCTCGGGAGTCAAGCCGGCTTGCGCGAGGGCCTTCCGCATGGCCGAGATCTGGCCGGAGCCGTCGGCGGCGGGGGCCGTGATGTGGTGGGCGTCGGCGGCGATGCCGGCGCCCGCGAGTACCGCGTGGACGCGCGCGCCTCGGGCGTGGGCGTGCTCGGCGCTTTCGAGCACCACGACAGCGGCACCTTCGCCGAGAACGAACCCGCTGCGATCCGCGGCGAACGGCCGGGACGCCGAGGCGGGTTCGGCGGTGTACCGCGACAGTGCCTGTGCCTGAACGAAGCCGGCGACGGTGATCGGGGTGATCGCAGCCTCGGTGCCGCCCGCGATGACCACGTCCGCCTCGCCGGCACGGATGAGCCTGGCACCCAGGGCGATCGCCTCGGCACCGGAAGAGCATGCCGAGACAGGCGTGTAGACCCCGGCCCGTGCGCCGTATTCGATACTGATCAGCGCCGCCGCCGCATTGGGCATGAGCATCGGGACCGTGCGCGGCGAGACGCGCCGCATCCCGGCCGTCTCCAGTACGTCGTCCTGATCCAACAGCGTGTGCACACCCCCGATGCCCGTGCCGATCGCCGAGGCGAGCCGGTCCGGGTCCACCGCCGGGGCGCCGGCGTCGGCCCAGGCCTCGGCCGCCGCGGTGAAGGCCGCCTGCTGCGAGCGGTCGAGCCGCCTGGCCTGCGCCGGTGGCAGCGACGCCGCGGGGTCGATCGCCATCGTTCCCGCGACGACGTCGGGAAGGCCGGTCTCCTCCTGGCCTCGCAGGACGCCGCCACGGATGCCGGACTCACCGGCGAGCAGGGCTTCCCAGGTGGACTTCACGTCTCCACCCAGTGGGGTGATCGCGCCGAGTCCGGTCACGACGACCTCAGTCCCGTACGACATCTCCTTCAGCCTTTCTTGTATGCGATACAAGTCAACGAGGCCATGTTGTATCACATACAATTCGGCCGTGGAGAAGAAGCGAACCGGAGCTCGGTCGACATCGACATCGACATCGACATCGACATCGACGCCGACACCGACGCGATCGACACCGACTCGGTCACGTGACCGTGGTCGCGCGACGAGGCGCCGACTGATCGAGGCGACCGCGCGGCTCTGCAAGGAGCGGCCCGGCGCGGAGGTGAGCGTCGCGGAGATCGCGAACGCGGCAGGCGTCTTCCCCAATCAGGTCACCTACCACTTCGGCTCCAAGGACTCGCTCCTCGTGCACGCCGCCTTTCTCGGCCTGCTGCACGACGCCCGGCGGATCGAGCGCATCGGACGCCAGGCCCCCGACGCGGCGACGTTTCGGCGCAACATCGCCCGTGCCGTACTGGCCATGCCCTCGCTCCCGTCGGTCGCGCGCGCGCTCGCCGCCGCGATCTCCAAGCCCGAGCTCGCCCCCGTGGTCGACCGGCACCTCCAGTTGCTGTTCCGGCAGTCCGAGCGCTTCGCCGGCCGGATCGTCGACGGCCGCGGCTGGAAGGCCCGTCGACCGCTCGACGTGGAGACCCGGACGTTCTGGAGCACCGCGCTCGGCGCGGTCCTGCTCGTCCGTGCCGGCGCACACGGCACTGTCGCCGATCTCGACCTCGCCGGAGCGTTGACCATCCACGACGAAGCCGAGCCCGGCTAGACCAGGTCGCTTCGACGGGCCTTGTGGGCGCCCCTCCTGACGACGGTGGGGTGCCCGGTGTCCCGCGCGTCGGGCCGGGGCATGGGGAGCGCGAGCGCTGCAAGCTCCTTTCGCAGGCAACTCCTCTGGCCGTCAACGAGGTTGACGTGACTCGTCCATCCGTAGTGGTATGCGCGGGTCCCAGTTGCCGCACGCACCTCGCTCACGGAGAACGACCAAGGGGGAACCGACCATGAGGACACCACGCGCCAGGGGCGTGGGAAGCGCACGAGCATCCGGCGTGCTGCTCGCCGCCGTGGCCTTCGTCGCCGCTCTGCTCGTACCCGCGCAGAGCGCGGGCGCCGCCACCGTGACCACGGGACCGGTGTTCAACCGGCCCACCGGCACCACCGCCGACCAGCAGGCGATCCGCGCCCAGGTCCGCTCGGTCATCGCCGGTGCGGACAGCGGCTCCGTACTCCGCCTCGCGATGTACCACCTGTGGGACGACACGATCGCCTCCGACCTCGTCGCCGCGAAGAACCGCGGCGTCGTCGTCCGGATCGTCCTCGACCACACCACGCTGGAGTACCCGTCCTCCTACGACACCCTCAAGGCGGCGCTCGGCACGAGCACGGCGGCTTCGTCCTGGGTGACGCTCTGCGCCTCCGGGTCGTCCTGCCTCGGGCCGGCCGGCACCGGCATCAACCACAACAAGTTCCTCCTCGCGAGCAGCGTCGACGGGGGCACCCTCAAGAACGTGGTCGTCCAGCTCACGTCGAATCTGACGCCGTCCAACTACAGCCGCTACTGGAACAGTTCGCTCACCGTGGCCGGCAACAGCGATCTGTACGACGGTTACACCGCGTACTTCTCGCGCCTCGCCGCCCAGAACCGTTCGGACTGGACGTACACCTACGGCAACGCGGGCGACTACAAGTACTACTTCTTCCCGCGGGCGGGCGACGACGCGAGCACCGACACGGTCGTCAACGCCCTGGACAACGTCACCTGCCGCTGGAGCGACGCCGCCGGCAGCCACCGCACCACCGTCCACGCCGCCATGCTGAAGATCACCCGGCAGGCCGTCGCCGACAAGCTGCGCGAACTGGCCGGAGCGGGATGCCTGGTCGATCTCGTCTACAGCGAGACGGACGCCGGCACGTGGAGCGCCCTGCACGGCGTCTCCGGCCTCACCAACCGCTGCTACCAGCACGACGACGACGCGGACTCCACCACCCCGAGGCGGATCGTGCACTCCAAGAACTGGCTGATCAACGGCATGTACGCGGGCTCGGTGCAGAAGGTGATGTGGACCGGCAGCCACAACTGGAGCGGCCCGGCCCTGCGCAACAACGACGAGGCGATGCTCCGCGTCACCACCGCCTCGGTGTACGACGCCTTCGAGGCCGACTTCCAGGCCGTCCGCGCCGCCGCGGTGCCCGGTCTCCATGACGACGTCGCCGTCTGCAAGAGCGACGACGTCGACTGACAGCCCAGCCGGGACCGGCCGGTCGGCTCGAATCCGCCGACCGGCCGCAGGGCCGGTTCGCTACGCCGCCGACCGGCCGCGGGACCGGTTCGCTACGCCGCCGCCAGTGCCAGGGTCGGTGACTGGCGGGCGGCGCGGACCGCCGGGTACAGGCCCGCCACCGTGCCGATCGCGAGGGTCGCGACGAAACCGGCCCCGGCCGCCCAGGGCGGGACCACCCAGGGCAGTCCGCCCGCGGAGGCGTACACGGCCGTCGCCGCCGCCCCCAAGGTCACGCCGGCGATGCCGCCGAGGCCCGACAGCATCAGGGACTCCGTCACGAACTGGATCCGGATCTGGCCTCGCGTCGCGCCGAGCGAGCGGCGCAGCCCGATCTCGTGACGTCGCTCCAGGACCGAGATGATCATGGTGTTGGCGACGCCTACACCACCCACGAGCAGGGCGATCCCGCCGAGCCCGAGGAGCAGCGTGGAGAACGCGCCCTCCGTCGCGGCCTTCGCCTTGAGCACCTCGGAAGGATCGCTCACGGACACGTTCTGCGGATTCCGCGGGTCGATCGTCGGAGCGAGGAGCCGCTGGACCTGCCGTACGGAAGCGTCCGTGGACCGCTCGTACACCCTGCTCGGATGCCCGTCGAAGCCGAGCAGCCGCTGGGCGCTCTCCCAGCCGACCAGCGCCGAGCGCTCGATCTCGGGGGCGAGCGGCAGGGGGTCGAGGATGCCGACGACGGTGAAGTAGCGGTCGTCGATCCAGACCTGCCGGCCGGGCCGGTCGATGCCCAGCCGTTCCGCGGCGACGTGCCCGAGCACCACGGAGGGGTAGCGACCGTTGGCGGCGTTCAGCCAGGTGCCGGACGCCGTCGTGCCGCGCAGCACGTCGAGCAGTCCCACGGTCGCCGCCTTCACCGTGATGCCGCCGGTCTCCGCCTCCGGGATCATCTGCGAGCGGCGTACCGTGCGCCGGAGGTCCCCGCTCGCACCGGCCTTCTCGACGCCCTCGATGCGACCGACCATGCCGACGGCGTCCTTGGGCAGCTTCACCTCCTGTCCGCTGAACATCCCCTCTCCGGGCTCGGCGACCAGCATGTTCGTGCCGAGGGCGTCGAGCCGCCGGAGCAGTTGCGCCTGGCTGGAGGCCGAGATGCCCACCACCGCGATCATCGTCGCGATGCCGATGGCGATCCCGAGCGCCGACAGCACCACCCGCACGGGCCTGCTCCGCAGCCCGGCCGAACCGACGTGCAGGACGTCACGCGGGCCGAGCCGGCGGGCTCTGAGCACGACGACTCGCCGGCCGGCCGCCCTGGACGTCCTCCGCTCGCGCCTGCCGGGCATCAGACCACGTCCTTTCCCCGGGCCGAGTCCGCGACGACCCTGCCGTCGCGGATCCGGACCGTTCTCGGCAGGCGCTGCGCGATCTCGGTGTCGTGGGTGATGACCGCGATCGTCGCGCCCTCCTGGTTCAGGGCGTGCAGCAGTTCCATGACCGCCTCGCCGGACGCCGTGTCCAAAGCGCCGGTCGGCTCGTCGGCGAGCAGCAGGTCGGGCTGTCCCACGACCGCCCGGGCGATGGCGACGCGCTGCTTCTGACCGCCGGACAGCTCGTGCGGCCGGTGCCCCGTACGGTCGGCGAGGCCGACCCGGGCCAGTGCCTCGGCGGCCAGCCTGCGGCGGCGGGCCCGGGGCAGGCCGGAGTAGAGCAGTCCCTCGGCGACGTTGTCCACGGCGGTGACGCCCGGTGCCAGGTGGAAGGCCTGGAAGACGAAGCCGATGTGGCGGGCGCGCAGGGCGGAGAGCCGTCGGTCGGTGAGCGCGGCGACGTCATGACCGGCGATCGCGACCGTGCCGGCGGTCGGCCGGTCGA
Source organism: Streptomyces sp. NPDC053513 (assembly GCF_044544765.1). Classification (NCBI taxonomy): domain Bacteria; kingdom Bacillati; phylum Actinomycetota; class Actinomycetes; order Kitasatosporales; family Streptomycetaceae; genus Streptomyces; species Streptomyces sp. NPDC053513. The sequence goes on along the minus strand of NZ_JBITXP010000036.1, from coordinate 54,317 downwards.
GAGTGCCGACGATGTGGAGCAGGGTCGACTTGCCGGAGCCCGAGGGGCCGACGATGCCGACGAGTTCGCCCTCGCCGACGGTGAGGTCGACGCCGTCGAGCGCGCGGACACCGCCCGCGTACTCCTTGACGACGTCCCTGAGCTCGACGACCGGCACCCGGACGGGGGCGGAGCCGTGGACCGGACCCGGGATCGGGCCGGGGCCTTCGACGTGTGGCACGGTGCGGGTCATCAGGACGGCACCCCGACCCTCATGCCCTCGCGCAGCCCTGCGCCGGTTATCTCGACCCTGCCCTGCGCGAACATGCCGAGTTCGACCCGGACGTCCCTCGCCGTGCCGTTCTCGACGACCTGGACGCCGAAGCCGCCGTCGGGGAGCGCGAGCAGGGCGTTGACGGGTACGGAGAGGACGTCCCGGCGGGTCTCGCCGGTCAGCTCGACGGTGACCGGGGACTGGTCGACGCCCTTGGCCCCGGCCGGGTCGTCGAAGGAGACCGTGACGTCGATCTTCGGGGTCTTGTCCTGCGGATCGTCACCCGCCTTCGCGGTCCTGCCGACCGCCGACACCTTCCCCGGCAGCCGGGTGCCGTCCGGGAGCGTGACCCGGACCCGCGTCCCCGGCTTCGCCGATCCGGCCTCCGCGGCCGGCACCTCGAAGCTCACGACCCGCTCGGAGCCGGTCACCGTGAGGACGGGGGAGCCGGGTGCGACGCGGTCGCCGGGAGCGATTTGCTCCCCGCCGCCCGAACCCGTACCGGAGCCGGCGCCCGCTTCCCTGACCCGTACCGCGCTGCCCGCGAAGGCGATCCGGTCCGGTCCGACGGTGCCGGTCCGCTTCAGGTCGTGGGACTTCTGCCAGCGCCCGACCGCCGCGGCGGTCTTCGCCGTGTACTCCTCGTCGACGTCGAAGCCGGTGTACCCGAGGGCGGCGAGGTTCTCCTCCAGCTGCCGTACGTCCCTGCCCGTGTCGCCGGTCTTCAGGGTCCGGTACATGGGCTCGTCCCCGTACATCAGCCGGACGGCCTCGCCGTCGATCTCGTAGAGCCGCTCGTCCCGCTTCACGACGGAGCCGGGCGGGGCGATCCAGGTGAGGGTGCCGCCGGGCCCGCCCGCGTTGATCTTCCGTTCCCCGAGGTGACCGAGCGTGCCGTCCCGCCGGGAGCTGTCGGCGAGGTCGCCCCGGGTGACGGGGGCCGTGGCGGGCGGCCGCCCCTTGGCGTCGGTACGGTCGGTCGAGGGCCTCTCCGGCGTCACCAGGGCGGTGACGGCGACCCCGCCGCCCGCGAGGGCGACGACCGTGAGGAGGGCGAACCCGAGTCGCCGCCGCCCCAGCGGCCGCCGCTCGCCCGCGCGCGGGTCTGCCATGTCGCCCGTGCGCGGGTGTGCCATGTCGCCCGTGTGCGGGTCTGCCGCGTCGTCCGTGTGCGGGCCCGCCGCGCCGCCGCTCATCGGGCCGCGCCTTCGCACGCCTTGGCGGCCTTCTCGAACTTCTCCTTCTGCGCGCCCTGCGGCATCGGCAGGGCCTGCTGCGCCCCGCCGTCGAACTTCGGGTCGGGCATGTCGAAGCCGTTCTCGCGCATGCACTTCGCGTACGCGAGCGCCTTGTCCTTGTCGGCCTGCGTCGGCTCCTTGCCGAGCCCGGCGCCGCCGGCCTTGCTCGCGCAGGCCTTGAACGCCTTCTCCATCTTCTCCTTCGACATGCCGTCGCCGCTGATGGTGAGCCCCACGCCGTTCTCGCCCGGCTTGGGCTCGGGAACGTCGAGGCCCTGTTCGCGCAGACACTTGCGGTGCTCGAAGGCCTGGTCGGCCTTCTTCCCCTCCTCGTTCGCGCCCCTGTCGTCCCCGCCCGCGGCGGAGCCCGAGCAGGCGGTGGCGAAGAGGGCGAGGGCGGCGGCCAGGGAGGGGGCGGCGGCCGTCCGGATGATCCGTCGAATCGTCATGGCGGTGAGGGTGCCGCGAGGGGATGTTTCGCTTCTCTCCACGGTTTCGTTTACATCGGCGAAAGGTCTCCTTCGGATAGACAGGGGTCATGCGCGTACTGGTGGTGGAGGACGAGGCGTTCCTCGCGGAGATGATCGCCGAGGGGCTGCGCCGGGCGGCACTCGCCGTGGACGTCGCGGCCGACGGCCTGGAGGCCCTGCGGAAGCTGGGACTCGGGGAGTACGACGTGCTCGTCCTGGACCGGGACCTGCCCGGGATGCACGGCGACGACGTGTGCCGCCGGGTGGTCGAGCAGCGGCTCATGACCCGGGTCCTGATGCTGACGGCGGCCGGGACCGTACGGGACCGGGTCGAGGGACTGGGGCTCGGCGCCGACGACTATCTGACCAAGCCCTTCGCGTACGACGAACTCCTCGCCCGGGTCCTGGCCCTCGGCCGGCGCGCCAGGCCCGCACTGCCGCCCGTCCTCGAACGGGGCGGGATCGTCCTGGACACCGCCCGCCGCCAGGCCGACCGCGACGGCCGGCACCTGCACCTGTCGCCCAAGGAGTTCGGCGTACTGGAGGCACTCCTGCGAGCCGAGGGAGCGGTGGTCAGCGGCGAGGACCTGATCGAACAGGTCTGGGAGGAGCACACCAGCTACCGTACGAACGCGGTACGGGTGACGCTCAGCAAGCTGCGGGCCAAACTCGGCGAGCCACCGGTGGTCGAGACGGTTCCCGGCGCCGGCTACCGGATCGCGTCGTGAACCGCGTACGGAAGCTCCTCGCGTGGCCGCACCACCCGCGCACACGGCCGTCGGCCCTCGGCGCACGGCCCGACCACATGCTGCCGTTCCGCAGCGAACGGGCCCGGCTGACGGCCCTCTACACCGGGCTGCTCGTGCTCGCCGGGGCCCTGCTCACGGGTGTCGTGTACGTGCTCGTCCAGGAAGGCATGTACTCGTCGATCAGCATGGCCGTCACCACCGCCGTACCGGCGCAGCGGCTGGAACGACTGCCCTCGCCCCGGCCGACCGCCCTCCCCACCGGAATGCCGAGCGCCGCACCCGCGAGCCCCGCACCGAGCGCGGGCACCGGCGTCGCCCCGCGCGAGGCCCTGGCGATCACGCGGACGCTGAGCGACGCGGCCGAGTCCGCCGCCCTCGACCGGCTCCTCACCGTCTCGGTGACCGTCCTCGCCTGCTACACCGTCCTTTCGGTCGCGCTCGCCTGGTGGACGGCGGGCCGGGTGCTCCGGCCGATCGCCGTCATCACCGACACCGCCCGCCGCCTCTCCGGGGAGAACCTCCACGAGAGGATCGCCCTCGACGCGCCGCCCGGCGAACTCAAGCGGCTCGCCGACACCTTCGACGGCATGCTCGACCGCATGGAACGGCTCGTCTCCGCCCAGCAGCGGTTCGCCTCGAACGCCGCGCACGAACTGCGCACCCCGCTCGCCGTCCAGCGGGCGGCCGCGGAGATCGGACTCGCCGACGACCCGTCCCCGCAGCGGGTGGCACGCATGCGGGCGAAGCTCATCGAGGTCGCGGACACGAGCGAGCGGATCATCGAGGGGCTGCTGCTCCTCGCCACCTCCGAACAGGGCCTCAAGGAACGCCGCCGGGTCGCGGTGGACGAACTCGCCGGGCGGGTCGCGGCCGCACTGGCCGAGGAAGCGGCGGAGCGGGGCGTACGCATCACCGTCCGGGCGCTCCCCCTGACCGTCGAGGGCGACCCGGTGCTCCTGGAGCGGCTCCTGCACAATCTGGTCGCGAACGCGGTGCGGCACAACGTCCCGCGGGGACGGGTCGAGGTGCGCACCGGCCCGGACATCGGCATCGAAGTGACCAACACCGGCCCGGCCGTGCCGTCCGACACGGTCCCGCTGCTCTTCGAGCCCTTCCGCCGACTGAACGAACGCACCCACGCGCCGGGGGAGGGGACGGGCCTCGGCCTGTCCATCGTCGACGCCGTCGCCCGGGCGCACGGGGCCAGGGCAACGGCATCGGCCAACCAGGAAGGGGGCGGCCTGACGGTGCGAGTGATGTTCCAGCCGACCTCCGGCACCGGCAGACACACCGAGCCGGACGCCCCCACCCGACCCCACTGACCGGACCGCGCGGCCCCGGGCCCCACCCGCCGGGCCCGGGCAGAAAGCCCGACACGCCCTGCGACGACCACCGCCCCTGTGGCGCGAGACCGCTGCTGGCCTGAGACACGTCTCGAGCGGGATCGGCCTGGTCAACAGCGCCGTCGGACACCTCGGCGCCACCACCGCCATGGCCGCCACCGACCCGCCGCTGCGCAACGGGAACAGAGCCGCACCATGGCACCCCCAAAGGACATCCGAGCCTGGGTACGAGGCCACGGCTACGGAGTCCCCGACCGCGGCCGCATACCCGCAGACATCCTCAGCAAGGGCACCCCGGGAGGCCTTCGTGATCGCACAACCCGACTACACGGCCCGACCGGCCCCGTACCGTCGAACGTGCTCGGGTTCGCCGCTCGCGATCAGTTGCTCCGCCGATACGTGCCGGGAGCGGTCCCGTGCATGCGTTTGAACGCGTGAGCGAAGGCGAACTCGGAGGTGTAGCCCACCTGGGCGGCGATGGATCTCAACGGCGCGTCCGATGTCCGCGGCAGACGCGCCGCCGTGGTCATCCGCCACCAGGTCACATAGCCGAGGGGAGGCTGGCCGACCAGCATGGCGAAGCGTTTGGCGAAAGGTGCCCGCGAGAGCCCGGCCTCCTCAGCGAGTTTCGCCACGGTCCAGGGTGCCGCCGGGTTTCGGTGGATGGCGTGGAGGGCGGCGGTGACCGGCGGGTCATTGAGCGCGGCGGCCCATCCGGTGGCATCCCCTCGGGCGAGCCGCTCGTTGAACCAGATGCGCAGGATGTACAGCAGCAGTGTGGCCAGGAGTGCCGGGACGACCGCGTCCGTGCCCAGACGCGGGTTCTCCGACTCGGCAGCCAGAAGGCGCACGGCTGAGCGCAACTCGGGATGGCGGTCCGAGCGCGCCGGCAAGTGGACCAGATCCGGGAGTGTCAGCAGGAGCGGGTGAGCGTGGGACGGGTCGAGCCGGTAGGCCCCACAGAGCACGACGGTGACCGCACCGCCAGCTCCGGTCCGGTCGACCCTGGCCGAGACGTAGGTGTCGTACGGCTCGTGGTCGTCGGGTGCACAGGCAGGCTCCGTCACCAGGCGTTCGGGGCTGTCGGCAAGAGTGTGCCCGCTGCCGTGGGGCAAGAACACCACGTCGCCCTCGAGCAGTCGGACAGGATCCGCGTCCGGAGGCAGGAGCCGGCAGGACCCCTGAAGGACCACCTGGAAGCCCGCCGAACCGGGGACGGAGGCGAACTCCTGGCCCCACGGGGCGTGTCATCGCACATGCGCCGACCGGGGGCGGCCGGTCCGCGTCACCGCGACCACGTCGCCGAGCACATCCATGCGCTGAGAATGCGAGCCGAAGACGCACGCGTATGAACTGGGCGGTCTGACGCATGGAACGTCTCCAAGCACGACCGTGGATTCGCGGCATGACGATGATGAAGACCGCGCGCATCCACGAGTACGGCGATACCTTCGTGATCCGCTACGAAGCCGTTCCCCGCCCACGACCCGCCTTCGGCGAAGTGCTCGTCCGTGTCGCCGCGACTTCGTTCAACCCCACCGAGGCCGCTCTGCGTGCCGGAATGCTGCAGGAGTTCCTCCCTGTGGACCTGCCCTACGCGCTCGGCTGGGACGTCGCCGGCACCGTGGCGGAGATCGGTGCGGGGGCGGAGGTGATCGCCATGGCCAGTCCTCGGAGCGCCGAGGCGGTCCTGCGGCAGGGGGCGGACCAAGTGATCGACTACGCGGAGATCCGGCGTTCGACAGCGCCCACGTGCACGATGGAGGTGTAGCGTCGCGATCATGGAACCGTTGAGCGGCGACATTACCGACCAGGCGCCGGCTGATCCGGCCGCCACGGACGACACGTTGGCCAGCCAGCCCATCGGCTACTGGACCGGCCTCGTCCACGAGGCGGTGACCCGGCGTCTGCGCGACGCCATGGCCAGGATCGATGTCACCCAGCCGCAGTACTGGGTGCTCAACCGGGTGTCCGGCGGCCCCACGGCACCCGACCGTGAAGAGGTGATCACCCAACTGACCCCCCTCGCCGGCGGCCGGCACGAGATCCCCCGGGTCATCGACCAACTGCTGCACCGCGGCTGGCTACGGATCGACGCCGACCAGAGCCTGCACCTCACCGATGCCGGCGAGGCCGCCAGGATCCGGCTGCGCGGGCTGGCCACGGAGCTGCGCACGGAGGTCCACAAGGGCATCAGTGACGAGGAGTACGTGGCCGCGCTCAAGGTGCTGCGCACGATGATCGCCAATGTCGGTGGAGACGGGAGTTCCTAGCCGCTTCGTTGCGGTTTCGTCAGTCGCAGGTCCAGACGAGGGTGGCGGCCTGGAAGACAAGCCCAAGTTCGTCCGCCCGCATGGCCAGGCCACGCCGCTCGGTGACCGCGTACGGCGGCTTCGACCGGCTTCCCACCGCTCGTGCACCTTGCCTTTCCCTCCCGACCGGTTCACCGAGGAGGGGCACCCATATCCGCGCGCAGCCCGGGGTCAGCCAGTGACGTCGAGGTGGGCGAAGACGACGAGGTTCTCCGTGTAGTCCCTCACGGTGCGGTCGTACGCGCCCGCACAAGTGATGAGCCGTACGAGGGCGGCAGAGGTGTCCCCGTAAACACGCTTCTCGGGAAAGTCGTTCTTCTCGAAGCTCTCCACGGAGTCGACGACGAAGACGGCCATGGTGCCGTCCGCGCGCGCGATCTCGAAGCTGTCTCCGGCCACGAGCTCGCTGAGGCGGGCGAAGACGGCCGGGGCGGTGGCGGTGTCGAGGTGGCCGGCGATGAGAGCGGTTCCCCGTTCGCCGGGGGAGGCGCCGGCGGCGTGCCAGCCGACCAGGTTCGTGTCATCGGCCGGCGGCGGGTCGAGGGCGCCGGAAGGCCCGATCTCCAGGTCGGTGAACGGCGCGTCCACCCCGATCTTGGGAATCATCAGGCGGGTGGGAGCCGACCTCGGCAAGGCAGGTCCAGCCGTCCCGGACGCGCTCGGTGACGACTGCGCGGAGCCCGGTACTGACGGCGCGGCGGGCTGCGGCGCGGCAGCCGGAGAGTTTCCGGCAGGGGAGGAGGCCGCGGGCAGGGGCTGTACGGTCGCGTTCCACGTGAGGATGCGCGGGCCGAAGAGGACCATGAGCACCACCAGCACCAGCGTCCAGAACACGGTGGGCACGACCCACCGCATGGCACGCCGGGGTGCTCCTGTGTCGACGGCCTCTCGTCGGGTCTTCACCACAAGTGCCTTTCGAAGTCGGACGGTGCTGCCCCCCAGGGCGAGCCGAAAGAAGGAGGCCGGGTGCGGAGGCCGCCGTCGGGAAGGCGGCCTCCGCACCCGGCCGGGGGTCACGCTGCCGCGTCAGCGGCCTTCTTGCGGCGGTAGAGGGCGAAGGCGGCCACCCCACCGGCCAGTACCAGGGCACCGGTCACGTTCGAGCCACCGCTCGCCAGACCGCCGCCACCGGTGTGCACGCCGCCCTTGGGCTTCTCGTGCTCCTTGCTCCAGTCCTTGTCGTGGTCCTTCTTCTCCTCGGACTTGGACGAGGAGTCGGACTCGGGCTTGGACCAGTCGTCCCCGTTCACCACCGTGAGAGCACCCCCACCGGTGTGGACACCGCCGTGCGGCTTGTCGTAGTCCTTCTCGTGCTCCCCACCCTTCTCGTGCTCCCCGTCCTTCTCGTGCTCCTTGCCCTTGTCGTGGTCCTTCTTGCCGCTCTCGTCCTTGTCGTGCTCCTTGGACCACTCGTCTCCGCTGAGGAGGGACAAGGCGCCGGAGCCGGTGTGCATGCCGCCGTGCGGCTTGTCGTGGTCCTTCTCCCAGCTGTGGGCGGAGTCGTCCTTGGACCACTCGTCGCCCGCGGTGAGCGCGTACGCGCCCGGGGCGGTCATGGCCAGGGCGGCGGCGGTGGCGGTGGCGGCGAAGAGAATGCGGGCAGAGCGCATCGATGCTTTCCTTCCGTCCGCTGCGCAGGCTGACCCGCTGTCAGCTTCCCGTACGCAGCGACATGGCCCACCGTCAGCCGCCGCCCGGCCGCGTGCCACTGGAGCTAGTGCATCCGGGAAGACGGCACGTCCCTGTACACCCGAAAGGGCGTCAGGCCCGCCTGCCTGGGACGCTCGGGTCTCGCCGGTTCGCGGCGCACGGCGAAGCCGCGATCAGTGCCGTGGGAGGCCTTGGAGCAGGTGCCGAACCCGGCCCGGGAGTCGGCGTGCGCCCCGAGGCGCGGTCCGAGGTGCGGCGGTCGACGGTGCGGCGGCCGGAGCGTCGGCACAGCAGGGTCGCCCGGCGTCGCTTGCGCGTCTTCGTCGGGGCCGGTCAGGTCAGACGTACCAGCTCGACCTCATGGGCCTGCCCCGCCACGGCGAGCAGGCGGCCGTCGGGGCTGCATGCCGGAGCCTTGAGCTGACCCAGGTCACATGGGATCGCCGACCCCCGGCTTCCTTCGCCGACGTCCCACGTCTCCACCGTTCCGGCCCTGCCCGCACTGACGACCACGGCTCGGTCGGGTACGAACGCCACCGCGTTCAGGCGGTCATGTGGGCTGGTCAGGACTTCGCCGGGAGCCGGTGGGCCCGTCGTCCACAGCCGGACGGTGCCGTTCCAGGCACCACTGGCCAGGAGGCCCAGCACGGGGGAGGAGGACAGTGAGGAAGCGGCGTGGCGGTGCCCGAGCAGTACGGCCCCGCTCTCCCGGGACCTCGGGTCCCGGAACCGCGTGGCCCCGGGAGAGGCGAAGGGCACGGCTTGTACCGCCCCCTTCGGACCGGTCAGTACGGCGGTCTCCCGGCCGGTCGCGACGTCCCCTGTCCGAGTTGGTGCCGTCCTGCCCCGCGGCAGCGAGGGTGCGTCCGTCGGGGCTGAAGTCCGGGGCGTACACCGCCGGGCGCCGGCCTCGATCCAGTCCTGCAGGCGCAGCCGGCACGTCGCCCCACTGCGACCGACCGTCTCGGCCGGCACGTCCGCCCAGGTCACACCCGTGCGCAGGAGGGAGACGATCCCGCGTAGAGCCGCATGGTCATCCTCCGGCAGCTGTCCCGGATACCGACGATGGCGAGGCGGGCGAGGCGGGAGCAGCAGGGCGACACGTTCGGGCCGAGGGCCTTGTCCCACAGTGAGCCGGTGGGAATCATGATCGCGTGCAACGCCGAAAGCAACTCCACGAACTGCTCCTCTGCGCCGGACTCACGGTCGTCGAGGACGTACGTCCGGGCAGCCTGTTGCCGCCAGAGGCCGGCCGGCGCATCGCGCGAGGGATCGCGGCGCCGGACGGAGCGGCCCGAGAAGCGCTCGACGCCTCGTGGTGGCGCCGCCTTGCAGGCGCCGACGGCGAGTTCCTGGTGGCCGTCCTCGGGCATCGGATCGGCGGCAACGACTCGTGGTGGACCCGGGTCCGCTGCACCGGCGGTGGTGTGCCGGGGCTGACCGGCGATCCCGGGTTCGTGGCGCTCTCCCTCGACGGGCAGGTGCTTCTGGCAGCGGTGCCCGGTGCGGACGGGCCTCGTGTGACAGCCCTCGACCGACTGCCGGAGCGGTTGGAGGAGGCTGCCACAGCCGCCGGGCGGGAGACGGAGGCCGAGCGCGCTGGGGTGTGGGCAACGGTGCCCGGCCGACACGCGTGGCCTCTGCACTGGGCGGAAGGAATCGGATCCAACCCGGCCGCACCGGACGAACTGCTGATCCGGCTGCTGGACGTGACGGAGGGTTTCCTGCACGGGTGCGACCGCCCCGCCGTCCTCGACGCCGCCGTTTCGCACCCCGATCCGCAGGTGAGATCGAGACCCGCCGACACCTTCCGGCCCAAGCTCACGTCCGATCAGTGGGCCCGTCTGGTCCGCGCCGAACCGTCGCCGAGACGGCGCGTGCTGTGGGCCGAGCGCGCCGGCATGTGGGGCGCCGAACTTCCCGAGGACCTGTACGACGACCTCCTCGCCGGCCCGTCCCGCGCCTTGGCCGCCGAACTCCCCGGGCTCCCCGCCCGCCATCTCCCGGGCCTCGCGGCCGATGCCGATCCCCGGGTGCGGGCGGCCGCCTGCGCCCGGTGGGAGCACCTTGCCGCGCCGCTGCGGGAGCGCCTGCTGACCGACACGGACGAGGGGGTGCGTACGGCGGCGCTGCTCGCCCACCACATCGGCACCCTCATGCCTCGTGAGGTCTTTGCCGTACTGCCCGAGCCCCGGCGCGCACTCGAAGAGTGCCGTCTCTCACCCGAGCTGGAAGCAGAACTGCTCCGGGACGGGGACGCGGAGACACGCCGAGCACTGGCCGCCAACCCGCGGCTCGGCGCACACGGCGTCGCCGTCCTGGCAGAGGACTCCTCCGAGGACATCCGCTCGACGGTGGCACTGCGGTCCGACCTCAGCGAGGAGCAGCGTGCCGCGGTGCGCTACGAATTCGACCCGACGTCGATGTCGCACACTCTGCCCTGGGTCGAGCGCCTGCACGGGGACGCAGACGCCATGCGCCGCCTCGCCGTGTCGTCCCACCCGCTCATCCGGCGAAGCGTGGCCCGCGCCCGGCACCTTCCACCGGACGTGGTGGAGCGTCTGGCGCGGGACGAAGACCGGACGGTCCGCCTGTTCCTCGCCGAATCGTGCGACGACGCGCCGGCCGAGACGCTGCTGGAGGTCTGGCGCTGGTGGGACGGCAGCTTCACCCACCCCGACCGCCCCCGCAAGCACCCCAACTTCCCCCGTACGGGCCTGCTGCGCCACGCCGACGACCCGAGCGGCCGGATGCGCCGCCTGACTCTGGACGATCCTGAGTCCACGTCTGCCGACGTCGCACGCCTCTCCCGCGACCCGGAAGCCGAGGTGCGCCGCCGCGCGGCCGAGGACCCCCGGCTGTCACCGGCCGACGCGGTGCGGCTGCTGAACGACCCGGCGGCCCATGTCCGCGGGACCGTGATGCGCAATCCGCGGCTGCCGGCCCGCGTACTCGCCGGGTTGCTGCACGATGCCGACACGGCACGCGCGGCGGTCGCCAATCCGGCGATCCCGGTCCCCGTCCTGCACCGCATCCTGGACGCAGCCGCGGCAGCCCGGCGCTGACACCGCCAACCCGTAGCACGGCCGTGACGCGCGCCCCGACCACCTGCGCCCCCTGTGAACGAAGTGACACGTGGGAGACGGCTGTGCGGCAAGGGTGCTCGGTGCCCCGGTCTCCGGGTGGCCGGCGCAGGGCAGGCCGGCCAACTGGGCGCTGGAGCGGTCCGACCCGTCGAAGCCGGCATCCCGCAGCCCGCCGCCGAGCAAGGAGAAGAACTCCACCGTGTGGGCGGGACGGATGGCGTCGGCGTCGCCGAAGACCAGCAGGGTCGGTGCGGTGATCGCGGGGATCTCGGCGCTCCAGTCGTAGTCCTGCTGTTTCAGCTCGGCCGTCTTGCCGACCGGTACAGGCCAGTCCTGGGGCCTGGGGGGGCGAGCCGGGAGCAGAGCTCGTGGACCGGGGGCTGCTTCATCATGTCTGTGGCCTCGGCACTCATCCGGTCCATCGCCGCGACGACCTCCGGGTGCCAGCCGCTCCGTCGACAGGGCGTGGAGACGACCACGAGCCCGCGCACCGCTTGCGGGTGCCGAACCGCGACCCGCAGCGCGACGTCCGGCCCTGTGGAACTGCCCAGCAGGTCGCCCTGCCCGACACCGAGGTACTTGAGCAGAGCAGCGGTGTCGGCCGCCGTCAGCTCCGGCCGCAGCGGACGGTCGATGTCCGCCGTGCGTCCATGACCCTGCAGATCGACCAGGATCACTGCGGGGGTAGACCGTAGCGGCCCGTGAAACTCATCGGTCACCCCTCGGCAACGGCCATGGACCGAAGAGACACGGGACAGCCCCCTGCTCCCTGCTCCCGCGGGGGATGGTCCCACAGGGGACCTCCATCAAGGTCCTCGTCGAGGCACAGTGGGCGGTGTGTTCCTTCGAGGGGGTGCGAGCGGGGGATCCTCACTCTGGAGGGGACGGCGACGGCGGAGGACGGCCCGGAAGGGCCGGTTCCTCCAGGTGGTGTACGTCGCCGCTGCCGAGCAGGACGCGGGCCCGGGCCCGCATCGGCTCGTCGCCGTGTCGGGAGAGCAGGACCAGCTCGTCGACCCGGGCGGTCATGGGACCGAGGAGGGCCTCCGCCTTGCGGGCGAGGGGGTGCGGGTCCGAGGCACGGCCGAGGGACAGGTGCGGGGTGAAGCCGTGGGAATGCGACCCGCACAGCGGGAAGCGGAGCTCCAGGGACTCCCGCAGCCGTGCCCAGGGCTCGTGGCCGGCGGCGGCCGGGTCGAGCCAGACGGTGGCGTCCTCGCGGTGGCCGAACCAGTGGACGCCCGCCAGGCGGGCGGTGAACGGCGGCGTCTCGGCGAGTGCCGCGGCGACCAGGGGCAGGGCCCGGGGGAACTCGGCCTCGGGGACGAAACCGAAGAGCACGTTGACGTGCGGCGGCCAGCGACGGATCTGCCGGTCGTGTTCGCGGCGAATGTGCTGGATCGGCGGCCACAGCTCCGCCGGGGGCAGCCAGGCGACGGCGGTGCGGTTCGTCGGCGGGACGGCGAGGACGTCGCCGGGTGCCGGGGCCGGCACGGGACCGACCTGCCCGGCGAGGGTCTCGTCGAGCCGGTCGACGCCGGAGGCACGGTCCCAGACGACCTGGCCGTCCGCCTCGAAGAACATCACCCGGTGCCAGGGAATCTCCCCACCCGGCACGAAGTCGCCGAGCAGGACACGCTTCGGCTGGGCCCCGCGCTCTGTGATCCCCATCACGAACCGTTCGGGGTCGAACCGCGGGTCCCAGAGCACACGGTGGTAGATCTCGTCGCTGGTGTGCACGTCAGCACCTGCCCTCGACTATCAGGGTGCCGCGCGCCCGGCCGGCGCTGCAAGCCGGTGTTTGGCCTGCCCACATTGCCGCAGTCCTGACGGGGGGCGAAGGCGTGGACGACATCGCGGACGTGGTCCTCACCAACCTGCATCAGCGCGGTGGTGTCCCTGACCGTCTGGCCCTGGGCGGACATCAGCACCACGATCGCCCGACGGAGTTTCACCGGGTCCTTCGCGGTCCGGCTGATCCGCTGCAGCCTCCGGCCATCCTCCATCGCTCACCGGCCGGACGAACACACTCGGCCGACGCCCCGCGACCACCTCCGAGATCAGGTCTTGGAGACAGTCTGCCGACAGACGAGCAGCAGGTCGCGCGACCGCTCTGAGCACTTCGGTTGGTGACCCGGCAGGACGCGGCAGTGTGCGAACGGGCACTGAATCACACCGTCGGCGGTTCCAGGTCGACCGCGTCACGGAACCGGAACCCCAGGGCGTGAACGAGCGCGAAGACCAGGTCCTCCGCCAGCGGATCACACTCAGCCACCAGGGCGGCTCTGAGTGCCAGCGGGTCCGGCTGAAGGCCGGCCCCTCGAGCCCAGGCCGCAGCTCGCTCACCTACTTCGGCCGCATCGCCGATCCACTCACCAGGGAGGCCGTAACCCCGGGCCATCTCCGGCGACAAAGCACATTGCCATGACAGGCCATCGGGACTCGCTGCCTGAACGGTCGCGAAGTCGCTGTCGACCACGTGACAGACCAGGACAGACGCGCGCGTCTCGCCGATGATCGAAGAATCCGGATCCGCGATGGGACACACTTCCAGGATCTGCCACTCGCCATCGCACGCCGACCACAACGGCACACAGTCCGCCGCCCGTACCGCCGCCAACTCCGTCAGCGGCCGGTCGGCTCGCGCCACGATGAAAGACCCCGAGAACCCCATGACCGGGAACCGTAGCCCCGATCACTGACACCGTTGATCACCCGGCCGTTGACCACCCGGCCAAGGCTGGGTGACGAGCCACTGGATCATGCGTATAAGCGCCTTTCATCGTCCCTCCGTCTTCCAGCTACGGAGGTTCCGGTGCCGAAGAGGCGTTCGCGAAGGTGCGTGAGGGCTGTACGTGCTTCCCCGTCCGCGCTCATCGCACAGCAGATCACCCGCCTTCAGAAGACCCAGGGTCAGGCCGTCTCGGCCCCGGGCCGAATCCGACCGACCGACCGAGGCAAGCTCAGATCGAGGACTCACGTCGTCCGTGACCGCAACGGGCTGCGTTCCGGCAGTGCCTCCGACCGAACGAGTGACGGTGGCCGGCCGATGGGGCCGAGGGGCTCAAAGGCGGCGGTCGCCGAGAAACCCTTCCCGTACGGCGATCGGACCGGGTGAACTCGTACGTCTCCAAGAGGACGCCACAACACTTGTACAAGGCGTCGTTCATACGGCGCAGGCTGGTTCCGGAGAGTTGGCGCCCAGGAGGAGCGATCGAACCTGCTCGCTTGCGTCCCCTACGGCGTCGTCCTGGTGGGCAAGGTGACAGAGTCGGCTCTCTTGGTGGCGGGCGGCTCACCTTTCCGGTTCCGATGCGTTCGGGCATCACATGTATCGCGCCAGGTAGGGAAGTTGCCGAGGCGCGGAGGTTTCCGCGATCCGGAGACGCGGCGATACAGTCCGGCGGGAACGGACCGGCGATCAGGGGGAGGGGCCGACGTGTTGGAGGTCGTGGCGCTCAGCGCGCTGACCACGTTTCTGCTGGGAGTGGGGAACGGGGCCGCCGGGGAGATCGGCAAGAACCTGTCCCTGTCGGCGGGGGCACTGGTGAGACGGACCCTCGGCCGGGAGACCCCGTTGCCGACCGGTGCGGAGGACCGCCGGGCACTGGCGGAGCGGGTGCACGCGCGGCTGGGCCGTGATCCGCGGCGGGCCGGCGAATGGGCGTTGATGCTGGAGGGCTCTCCGGACACGGCGGGCGAACCGTCCCGGGGCGTCATGCCCCCGGCCCCGTGGGCGTTCACGAACCAGGAGAAGGTGCTCAAGCAACTGCTGCGGGAGGCCGACCGCCCCTGGGAGGGCCGGCCACGAGTCGTACTGCTGTCCGGTCCCGCGGGCAGCGGTTCCACCTCGGTGGCGCTCCGCCTGGGGGCGGAGACGCGCGACCGGTTCCCCGACGGGCAGTACTACGTCGATCTGCGCGACACGTCCGGGGAGACCGGCCCGGATTCGGCGGCGGTTCTGCTGCGGCTGCTACGCGAGATGGACGTGGATCCCGACCGGATGCCGGCCACCGAGGCGGGCCGCGAACGGCTGTACCGACAGCTCACCGCGGAGCGAAGGGCCCTCGTGGTCATCGACCACACGACCTCGCTGGCGCAGGTCCGCTCCCTCGTACCGTCGACGCCCGACGTCCTGCTGGTGGTGGTCGTGTCCGGACCGCCGCTGCTGCTGGAGGCCGAGCGCATCGCCGTACCGCCGCTGTCCGACCGGCACGCGAAGCAGCTCGTGCGGAAGGTGGCCGGGCCGGAGCACGCCGCGCGGGTCAGGACGCACCTGCCCGGGGTGCTCGAACGCTGCCGGGGCAACGCGTTCGCCCTCCACGCGGAGGCGCGGCTGCTCACCCGCGACGAGCCCGAGTCCACACCCGCCGATCGGACCGGGGCGTGGCCGGACCATCCCGTACGGACCGCCGCGCACGTCGCGTCGCTCCGGCTCGGCCCGGAGGCGCTGCGCCTGTGCCGGCTCACGGCGCTCGGCGGCTGGCCGTCCATCAGCGCCACGATCGCGGCGGCCGCTGCCGACCTCCACGAGGCGACGGCCGCCCGGCTGCTCGACGAGGCGGCGGACGTCGGCCTCCTGGAAGCCCTGCCCGACCTGCGGTACCGCTTCCGGCCCGAGATCAGAAGGCAGCTGGCGGAGGCCGCCACCGCCGAGTACGGGATCGGGAAGTGCGCGGATGCCGTGGACCGGGTTCTCGAAGCGCTGCTCGCGCTGGTGCTGCCCGCTTCCCGCGCGGCCCTGCCGGAGAGCTGGCGGACCGAGGTGCCGGAGGAGTACCGGGCCGCTTCCCGATCCGTCACCGATGGCATCGCGGTCCTGGCCGCCGAGGTGACCAACGTGGCCCGGGCGGTCGTCGTGGCCGAGGAGCACCGGCGAACCGACACGGCCCTGTGGCTGGCCCGTTCCCTGTGGCCGTTGCAGTTGAAGGCGGGGTACTGGGACGAGGTGCTCCCGGCCCTCCGGGACGCGGCGAGACACGCGGAGGAGAGCCGCGCGGACGAGCGGATGGCGGCGGCGCTCCACTTCCAGCTGGCCCACTGCCTGGGGGAGACGGGCCGGTGGGAGCAGGCGAACCGGGCCGCCCGGGCGGCCGTCACGTACGAGCGTGCGGCCGGCCACCTTCGGGGCGAGGCGTCGGCCGTGGAACTGCTGGGCCTGCTGAACCTGAACCGCTGGGCGTACGAGGAGGCGTACGAGAGGTTCGCCGAGGCCGAGTCCGTCTACCGGAGGATCGGCCCGGGCGAGGAAGGCGTGGCCGACCTCCCGAGGGCCCTCGCTCTGATCGAGCGCCATCAAGGACGGGCCCTGCGCGGTATGGATCGGCTGGACGAGTCCCGACGGTGCCTGAACCGCGCCGTGGACTTCTTCGCGGGACGCACCGGAGCACCACCGGAGGCGTACAACCGAGCCCGTGCCCTCACGGATCTGGCGGAGACGCTCCACGACGCCGGCGACGACACGGCGGCACTGGCCGGGATCGCCGAAGCCGAGGCCCTGTTGCCTCCCTCCGCCGCCCCACACCGTGCCTACCTCGCCGGTCTGCGACGGCGGTGCGAGGCGGGCACCGCCCGGTAGCGGCGCCTCAGCCGCTCGCCTCCGCCCGGAACGGATGCACACCGGTGGCGGTGTGCATCCGGAGCACGATCCCCTGGGCGGGGACCGCCCCGCCGTACGCCAGCCAGACGTGGAAGGCGGAGGCGTACGCGGCCGGGTCCGCGTCCGCTCCGGCGCCGGTGTCGGCGGACAGCAGGAACGTGCCGTGCCGCCCCCGACTGCGTACGACGCAGGCGTGCGGGCCCGTCACGTACACGGCCGTCGAGCAGTGGGGATGCCGGCGCAGCACCTCGTCGGTCCACGCGGCGGGACCGCCCAGCCGGGGATCGTCCGCCTGCCCGTCGCGCGTGATCACGTCGGCCACGTCGAGGTCGCCGGGGCGCCGCGTCTCCTCGTGCACGGCGAGGTGCGCGTCGCCGGCGGCCCCGGCGGGATGCCCGGCGGACCGTTCGACGACGATGTCCGTCCCCTCCAACCGGGTCCGCACGGACAGCGGGGACGTCACCTTCCCCGGACGGTACGGAGGGAGAGGGAGCGGCTCCAGGGACGCGGTCGCGGTTGGCTCGGGAAGGTCCATCAGGGCGTAGAAGTGCCGCCGCAGCAGTTCAGCCGATCGCGTCGGCTCCGAGGTGACGGACCCGGCGAGTGAGGGATCAGGGCGATGCGCACTGATTCCGCGCTCCACCTGAAGACGGAGCGGGGCGCGGGGATCGACTCGGGGCGCACGCCGGACGAACTCCGCGAGCGGTGTCCCGGGATCGAGCACGCCCGCCCCGTCGGCGGCCAGTAGGACGGGCGTGCCCAGGGCGGCGGCGTAGTAGGAAACCGCCCCGAAGTCCCCGAGGACGAGGTCGGCGGCGAGCAGGGCCTGTCGCCAGTCGTGGACAGGGTCGATCAGTGTCAGCCCGTCGCGCTGGGCCCGGTCGAGCCACGCCCGGATCTGGCCCGGACCGTGCCCGTACCAGATGTTGGGGTGGAGGACGGCGGCCAGCCGGTGGTCGTCGGCCGGCAGCTCCGCGGCGAGCCGCGGCAGCAGCGACGGCAGGACGTCCTGTCCGCCCCCGCTGCCGAAGAACCCCTCGGGGTTCCAGGTGGAGTTCAGGACGACGAGCCGCTGCCCCCGGCGCACCCCCAACGCGCGCCGGAACCTGTCCCGGTACGGACGCGCCGCGAGCATGCGGTCGAAACAGGGGTCCCCGGCGAGTACGGCCGAGGGGACCGCCTCCGCGCAGACCCGCGCCAGGCGTTCCAGTTGCTCGGGGTGGGAGAGGACGAGCCCATCGACGAACGGCTGTCCGTCGGACAGGAGCCACTCCGGCGACAGCCCGAACGTCGGCTCCCGGCTTGCCCAACCTTTTAGTGTATCCAACTCCGTGCGAAAGTACCGCCAAGTTGCCGTGAATCAGATCGAGTTCGCCACCGAAGCTCGCTGAGATCGCCAGATCCACCGGAGTGGAAAGGGCCTGCTTCCAGGGCAGTTCGGGCAGTTGCAGATCGTGGAAGAGCTCGCGGATGCCCTCCTGGAACGCGGAGGAGCCCGTCGAAGTGACCAGGAGCTGGACACGGAAGTCGTCGTGGAACAGCGGCACCAGATCCAGCAGGCGGCCGGCCGAGGTGACGTTGTGGACCACCAGCAGGACTCGCCGCTGAGTCGTTCGGCTCGTCCACTGACCGGACCCTTCCCCGACCGGTACGCGAATAGCCGGGGGTTCTGGCCCCACTCGTAACCTCCTGAACGAGCATGGTGTCGTCGCGCGAACACCCTATCCGCAGTCGGAACGGTGCTGTTTGTCAGGTGGTAGGCCCCGATCGGAGCCGTCGCACGTCCTGTACGAGGGCGTACGAGGCACCCAGGAAGATCACGGCCCCAGCCCCGATCCAGAGGGGCGACGCCCCGGAGCGGTACTCACGAACGGCAAGGAGGAGCAACAACATGCCGGCAAGAAGACCGAAGGACGAGATCAAGACGCTGATGCGGTGAGTCACACGGACATCATCGACGACAACTTCGGCCGGTGGGAGTGATCCAAATGAATCGGCCTGGTGCGCCGTGCGGGGCGGAGGGAGAGTTCCGGGTCCTGCCGTTGCTGTCCGGTCGCGCCGGGGAAGCAGGAGCGGGGTGGCCAGGATGAGCGGACCCGTCGTCGTGAGCGCGGTGCGGGGGCTGCTCGCCGCGGCGAGCAGCCCGGCGAACGCGGTGCAGGGGGCGATGGAGGCCTGCCGGCCGATCGACCAGGCCGTGAGGATGCGGGCGACGAGGTGCTTGGGGGTGCGTTCGAGGTTGAACGCGATCTCGGCGGCGGCGACCACGGTCGAAGCCACGAGCAGCGGATAGCGCAGACAAGCGGGAACGGGGCAGCTCCAGAAGGCCGCAGCCGACCAGGACACCGCCGTCCCCATCCGCCCCACGTACGTCTTGGCGTCTCGTCACGGCGCCAGACGGTGACCGCGAAGGACTGAGCCAGGACTGCCTGTGGAGCTCCACGTCATGGGCTCTGACCGCGATCGTGCGAGGGTCGAACGTACGAGTGAAGGGAGGCGTGTCAGAGTGAGGGGCATGACCCGTTCCGAGTCTCGTGACGAGCTGGACCTACTCCTTCAGGAGGCCACTTCGGCGTCCTGGTCTGTTCGAGCGGCCACGGGCCGGCGTCTGGCGGCCTTCGCGGAGGTCCCCGAGGCGGCCGAGGTCCTGCAGCGGCTGTTGCTGGATGCTCGCGACACTTTCGTCACTCAAGAGACGGCGGAGGCTCTGCTCGAACGCTGGGACGCGCTTGGTCTGCGTAGGGTGCTGACCGCGTTCGCCGACGCGGATGACGACACTGCCGATCACCTTGATGCCGCGATCCCCAATGCCTGCGGTCGGTCCGAGGAGGACGGAGAACGGCTCGCGGCGCTTTGCTCGGCGTTGACATCGGATACGGACAGCGCGGTGAGCGGGGAGGCCCGCCGGATTCCCGAACCGCTGCGGCGACCTGACCGCTCCTCACCCTGAGTGGGAGCCCGGGCCGGAGGGGCGCGAAGGATGCCTGGCCGCACATCGCTCCGGTCTTGCGGTCGAGGTGGAGACGGCGGGTGGTGGCGCTGAGGGTCCAGCCGGTGGCGATGAGTTTCCGGATGTGTGCCTGGCGGTGCCGGATCCGTTCGATGATCTGCGTCCGCGGCAGCTCGTGGAACGGGTGCAGGCGGGGCCCGGTCTCGGATGATGATCTCGGCGCCGGGATGGTCGCGCAGCCAGGCGGCCGAGGTCTCGGCGGGACGGTCGGGCAGGACGTCCACACCTGGCCGACCTCCACGTCGACCGGGACGGTTCCGTAGGTGTGCCCCCGGGGACGCGAACTCGCCGATGATGTGGTTGTTGCGGCAGCATGCTCCCGGCCGGGACCGACAGGGCCACTGCGAGACCATTGGGCTCGAATTCGCGTTCTATCTATATATCCTCGCGGCGCAGCATGCAGAGGGGATTCCCCGGGGCTGGTCGGTCGTATGGCGCCATCGCTGAATCGGTAGGTCGGGCACGTCGATCAGGAAGCCGCCGATGCCATCCACCCAGAGGCGATGAACGCGGCGGCTTCCATCTGACTCCCTGCCCTTGTGCCGGTCTTGCCCGTGACCGGCCCTGTTCGAGGAGAGGGGTGTCTCACCGCGCTGAGGGTCGTTGCTCCGGCCTCGTTCGCAAGCCGGAGTCGACCATCAGCCGCACGCCGATGACGACCGCGGCGGTTGCGAGGGATGTCCAGGAAGGCCGGCCGGCCAGGTGGATGAGGCCGGCCGCCACGAGGAAGTCTGTCAGTACCGCCACGCTGGGCTGCACTCGGCGGAGCCGCATGCCGACGCACACTGCGCTGACCAGTCCGAACGCCGTGATCAGAACGGCGGCTTGTGTCATGAGCGCGGTCACGGAGCGGTTCCCGGAGTCTTCGGATCCACCTGCGGGGAGAGTCGCTCGATCTCCTCGCGTTCCTGTTCGATCTCCCGGCCGAGAAAGTAGTTCAGGCCGGTCCGGATCGCGGCGATCGCGGCCAGCTGCCCGATCTCGGTGAAGGAGGGCGCGATCGCCGTGCGCAGGATGTCTCCGGCCAGCTGGAACTCCAGGCCGAGTGCCAGGAAGCGACCGAGGGTCAGCCGGATCCGGTTGAATCCGAACGCGGCGCCCGTAAAACCCTTCCAGTTGCGTAGCCTGGCCGTGCCGTAGCCGACGAACTGGACGAACGCCCAGGCCGCGCCAATGAAGATGATCAGGGCACCGGCGAACTCGACGAGACGCACGGCCAGGTCGACGACATCGCGCAGCGTTGATTCCGGCAGCAGTTCCTCGGACATAGAGCCATTCTCAGCATACATATGCATTGCTTCGTGTTCGCCACCCCCAGGCGGGGGGGAAGGAGCCGGACTGGACGGTCACGCCATTGGCCGATCCCGTGGAGGCCTGACCGCCAAGATCCACCTCGCCTGCGACGGCCGCGGCCGGTCCCTGGCCATCCTGATCGCACCCGTCCAACGTCACGACGGTATCTGTGCCCAATCGCCGCTGAAACGCATCCGTGTTTCGCATCTCGGGCCAGGCCGCCCGCGTTGCCGCCCCGCCCACGTGATCGCAGACAAGGCATACAGCTCTCGGGGATTCCGCGCCTACCTGCGCAAACGCGGGGTCGTACACGTCTTCCCCGAGAAGGCCGACCGGCAATGACACCGACACAACCGCGGCCGCCAGGGCGGCCGTCCACCCGGCTTCGACCGCGAGACGCACCGTCGGCGCAACACCGTGGAACGGTGCTTCAACAGACTGAAGCACTTCCGAGGCATCGCCACCCGGTACGGCAAGACCGCCACTTCCTACGAAGAGGCGGTCATCCTGGTGCCGTTCCTGCTCTGGTCGAGATCCGTTTGAAGACCGAACCCAGTAGTCGTTGGCGGCTGCGATGGTGACGGACAGCTCGCCGCCCCCCGAGCGCCTGTGGCGGTGGGTGTCCCAGGCGGCCAGGACCGTCGCCGGGGAGCCGGGGAGCCGGGGAGCCGGGCGCTCGGCGCCACCGGTCGTGGTGAGCAGCCGCGAGGCGGCCAGGACGAAGGCGCGGTTCTCAAAGTCGTCCTCAGCCTGCATACTCCTTCTCCCACAAGAACGTCTGGTCCCCGGCATTGGAGACACTGAGCCCTTTCCAACCTGGCCGTGAGAGCGAGGGGTTCCGGTGACGGAACGACGAAGCCTCAGGTAGATGGGTTGTCGACTGACAACAACCTTCTCCGCCGAGTCCCCGAGTCATTGCCCACCCATCCGGGCTGCGTCTGTCCCCTTCAGCGCTGCGACTGCTGCGGCGGGAGCCGACCGCCCGACGACGACAGATCGGCACCCGGCGGCGGCTGACCTGCAGCCGGCAGGCGCTGACGACCCTGACCCACCTGCGCTGCAACCACGCCTTCGCCGAACTCGCAGCCGGATTCCGCGTGGGCCCGCCTCCAGTCGTAGCGCCGCGCGAAGTCAAAGACCAAGCTGCGGAGGAACGTCTGATCGCACGAGGTGGACTTGCGCGGCTGGTATACGGCCGGGCAGGTAGACGAATCCGTTGCCGTTGTCGAGGAGCGATCCCTCATCGATGCCGTCAACGGACCAGAGATCAACCGGCCCGCCGGTGTTGTTGATCTGAAGGAAGAAGCCTGTTTCCTCCTCGCCTCGACAGACGAAGATTCCCTCCACCTCCGGGCGGCGGCTGCCGGCGATTCCTGGCGCGGCGCCCATGCGGGTCCAATCCAGGCCATGCCGTGCGATCGACTGCCGGTTGAGTACGGACGAGACGTGGAAGAGGTTCGATGTGTCCAACACGCCAGGATTATAGGAGGCAGTGAGGTCTCCTCCTCAGGCTGAGGCGGCCAGTTCCAGGGTGAGGACGGCTTTGGCCAGGGCGGTGATGCGGGTGGTGCTGCGGCGGAGCTTCCGCAGCAGGCGCCAGGACTTGAGGGTGGCCATGGCCTGTTCGCCGCGTGCGCGAATCTTCGCGGGGGCGCGATTGACGGCCTTCTTCTCGGCGGAGAGCTTGTTCCAGCGGCCACGGAAGGGGACCCGGACAGCAGGGTCGTAGCCCTGGTACGCCTTGTCGGCCCAGCACCGGATGTGTCGGCCCAGCACCGGATGCCGCCGGTGTCGAGGGCGGCGAGCAGGCCGTGGGAGTGAGCTGCCCTGATGTCGTGGACCGCGCCCGCCAGGGCCGGCGAAGCCCGGACGAACTTCCCGAACGGGTCGGTGAGTACTTGAACGTTCATGCCGTGACTGCGGTGCTTGCCGGAGTGGAAGTGTGACCCCACACAGGTGGGCCAAGGCCATCAACAGGGTCCGGATAGCCTGCTTTCATGATTTCGGACGAGGGGGCCGAGGGCATCGGCGTGGACCTTGGCAATCAGGGCTGGAGTGCCACGCGCTCCTGGGTGGAGAAGGGACTGGCCGAGGGGGAGCGCATCGAAAAGGTTGTGGAGCTGCGCGGCGGCTGGACGTCGGAGATGCGCCGCCTGGACCTCTGTGGTCCGGGCGGTCGGCGCTCACTTGTCCTGCGGTCCTTCGTCAAGCCTTTCTTCGTTCGGCACGCGGAGGGCCTGCTGAACCGTGAGGCGGCGATCCTGCGCCTGCTCGGTGACACGGACGTGCCCGCGGCCACGCTGACGGCGCTGGACGCGACGGCGCAGCACTGCGACCGCCCCTCCTTGCTGATGTCCCTGCTGCCGGGCACCGTGCGCCTGGGCGACCAGGGCGCTGACGACCGCGCCGAACTGCTGGCCCGGCAACTGGTGCGTATCCATCAGCTGCCGGTGACCGTGCAGCAACGGCCTCGCACCTACCAGGCCTGGGCCTCTCCCGAGCGAGTGACTCTGCCGACGGCGACCGAGCGGCCCGAGCTCTGGCGGCGGGCTGTCGACGTCATCCGCAGGGAGCCCCCGGCCTATCATGGGTGCTTCCTGCACCGGGACTTCCATCCCGGCAATGTCCTCTTCACCGGTGCCGACGGTGACCTTCGGATCAGTGGAGTCGTCGACTGGGTGGAGACTTCCTGGGGGCCGGCTGACCTGGACGTGGCCCATTGCTCGACGGCCCTTGCCCTGCTGCACGGGGTTCCCGCGGGTATGCGCTTTGCCGATCGCTACGTCGCCGCGGGAGGAACCTTGGCTGAAGACAGCACTGCCCATCTCTACTGGCGGCTGCTGGACGCGCTGGGATTCGCCCCGGACGCGGAGAAGGTCGCTGTCCCCTGGCGTGAGCTGGGTCGTGTCGATCTGACAGCCGGTGTCCTGACTCGAAGGCTGGAGGGATACATCGAATCCCTTTTCGGTCGTTATGCATGAACCGGCATCGCTGGGATGGACGCCTACGCGCAGGGGCCCCGCGCTGGCTGCACGCGGGCGAGTCGGTCATCCTCTCCAGACCGGTCGGCGTCGGTAAGTCGTACACCGTCCAAGCCCCCGGCCGCCGTCGACCGCCAGGAGAGAGCCGGTGGCCCACCGAAGCGGGGGTGGCACAGGGGCACGGCCGTGACCCGTTCGCTCCCATCCCCGGTGCTGAAAGAGCTCCTTGCGACACTCCGTCGCGGTGAAGAACGTTCGGGGGCACCTCTATCGAGGCCTTCGGTGTGTTCGTCGATCTCGATGGCGCCCCGAATCTTCGGTGGGCTTCATTCCGCCGCCGTCACCGCCCGCTCCAACCGCCCGTCCGGCCGCTCGCTGTGGGCGGTCCGGGCGGTTGGAGCGGACGTACGGCCGCTGAACCGAGGTCGCCGGCGACCGGCTGCTGCCCCGGGGCCTGGCCTCCCGGGGCGGTCCACGACGCCGGCTGCGGGATCGCCGACCGCACCGTGGCCGGCAACAGCGTTCGCATCGCCGTGCTGGGTCCTCTGCAGGGTGTGTCTGGAGGACCGGCCGCAGAGATCGTCGTCAACACGCCCTTCGTGAGCGGGCGGGTGGGTCTCTCGTTGTGGCGGTCGCGATTGACGTCGTGGGGCGAGGCTCTCGCTCGACTTGAGTCCGGGGAAGACATCGCCCGGCTGCACGTCCAGCGCGGACCGTCTGTCTCCATCCACCTGAACGGCGAGCGCGACTGTCCCGAGGTGGTCGTTGAAGACGACCTCGTCGTCGGCCCGGCCCCGCTTGCCGCGCACTGGCGGAACCGCCTCCGGCAGCGGGGTGAGCTGGGTGACGGCGTTGCGGTTGCCGCCGGTGAGCGTGACGGCGCGCGAGATCCCGGTGGCGTCCGTGATCAGGTGATGCTTACTGCCCGTCCTGCCTGATCAACAGGGCTTCGCCTCGTCTTGCCGCCCCCCTTCGGGGCTCTGACGCGGGAGGAGCCCACTGCTGCGCGGGTGAAGTCCAGGACGTCTGCCGTGCGGAGTCGAGCTGCCAAGAGGCCCTGCCCTCCTGCACGACAGCCGCAACAGTTCCCGATCGACTGACTTCTTGTGCTCGGAACACCGACGGTCGAACCGCTTCTCATAATCACTGGGTCGGGCGAGGCCGCATTGCCATACTGGTGCGATGTGCTTCCGAGGAGGGACTCCGAACCGGCATTACGTGTGCTTGCCCTGTCGTTCTTCGTTCAAGAAGCGCGGCACGCGGGCCGGCCGATGCCCGCGCTGCGGTGGAGCGCTGATCGACGCCGGCCAGGATCTCGCTGTGCCGAAGCGGAGTGACTCCGCCGGGTGGCGGACTTTGACCGTTCTGCTGAATGCGGGGGTCACGTTCCACTCCGGCTGCTGTGACGGGCCCGGCTGGCGGCCTCGAACACCGCGTGAGGTACGCGAGCGGCTGGCCGCCGCGGCCGGCACCGGCGTACCGCTGAGCGTGGCACTGACGACGGTCGACGTTGACGAGCTCCGTTCCGGGCAGCTCTCACGCTGACCCGCCGGCCCGGCACGTCCCGTACCGGCAGGCACGGTCCCCGCGCATGCGGGGGTGGACCCTGGCGGCCCGCCGCCAAGGAGCCCGCCCTCCGGCCTGTCCGGCGGATCTTGAGTGAGCGGTTCGTGGCGGTCCACCCGTCGGCTGCGCTGCCGGCTCCGTTCGTTAAGGTCTGCAGCCATGACCGAGAGCGAGACCGAAGCCTGGCCGGAACCTCCCCTCGCCGGCACCGAGGCCGCAGCCGTCCTCGGCGCCCTCGAACGGCAGCGGGCCACCCTTGCCTGGAAGTGCTCCGGCCTGGACGCCGCGGGCCTTCGCGCCACGCTCGGCACGTCCGCCATCACTTTGGGCGGCCTCCTCAAACACCTGGCGCACGTGGAGGACAGCCACTTCGCCCGGTTGTGGCTCGGCTCGCCCGTCGGTGCTCCCTGGGACACCGTCGACTGGGACAGCAACCCCGACTGGGACTACCGCTCCGCCGCCGAGGACACCCCCGAGCAGCTGCGCGTTCTCTGGCAGGAATCGGTCGCCCGTTCACGCGCCATCGTCGACGAGGCGCTCAGTACGGGCGGGCTGGACCAACTCGGTGCCCACGCCACCCGTAGCGGCGAACGCCCCAACCTCCGCCGCATTCTCCTCGACCTCATCGAGGAGTACGCCCGCCATGCCGGTCACGCCGACCTCATCCGTGAATCCGTCGACGGGCTCACGGGCGAGGACCCGCCGAGGTGATGCGATCCCTGCCCCCGCCTCAGCCCCGGACGCGCAGCTGCTGTTCGTCGCTCACAACGCCCAGCCTCTCTGTCTCCGGCGATGCGCCGACCGCCCCCCCCGGTGGCGACGGCCGCATCTGCCCGGGTACGGCGGCATCCGCGCCGCCGGGCCGGCTCGGGGCGGCCCTGCCCGCCCGGGCGACCCGGCTCCGCGTCACGGGGGCCAGGCTCCCGTAGGCTCCGCTCCATCACGTGATCATCGCTGGTTGATCCGCACCGGCCGGGGTAACGGAGGGCCATGGCATCCGACGACACTTCTGCCGCACCGAGCGGCTACGCACCTCCCGTGATCGACGTCGAAGCCCTGGCGGCCCTTCTCGACGGCGAGTACGCAGGGATCCGGGACCTCGTCCGGACCAATCTGGCGGCCCACTCCTCTGTGCTGGAGGAAGCCGAACGACTCGGCACGGACGAGTTCCGCGAGCGGGTGCGCGACATCGTGGTCGAGATGGCCGGGACCGGCCAGACCGGTATGGGCTTCCCAGCAGCGTACGGCGGCGCCGACGACGTCGGCGCCTCTGTCGCCGCCTTCGAGACCCTCGCTTTCGGGGATCTGTCGGTGCTGGTCAAGGTCGGTGTGCAGTTCGGGCTGTTCGGCGGCGCGATCTTGCACCTGGGCACCGGACGCCACCACGACGCCTACTTGCCGGACCTGGTCGCCGGGCGGCTTCTGGGCTGCTTCGCGATGACCGAGACCGGACACGGCTCCAACGTCCAGGCGCTCGGCACGGTGGCCCGGTACGACGCCGAGGCCCAGGAGTTCGTCGTCACCACCGAAGGTGACGCCGCCCGCAAGGACTACATCGGGAACGCGGCCCGCCACGCCGAGCTGGCGGTTGTCTTCGCCCAGCTGGAGGTGGGCGGGGAGTCCCGCGGCGTGCACGCCCTCGTCGTGCCGGTCCGGTCCGGGGGAAAGGTCCTGCCGGGCATCGAGATCGAGGACGACGGCCGCAAAATGGGCCTCAACGGCGTCGACAACGGCCGGATCCGCTTCGACGGGGTCCGTGTGCCGCGTGAGGCGCTGCTCAATCGCTTTGCCGACGTCACGCCCGAGGGCGCGTACGTCAGCTCCATCGACAATCCCGACCGCCGTTTCTTCACCATGCTCGGCACGCTCGTCCAGGGCCGGGTCTGCGTCGGCGGTGCCGGGGTGAGCGTCGCCAAGGTCGCCCTCACGCTCGCCGTCAAGTACGGCGTGCGGCGGCGTCAGTTCGAGGCCTCGCCGGGTGCCGGGGAGCAGCTCCTGCTGGACTACGGGCTGCACCAGCGCCGGCTGCTGCCGCTGCTCGCCCGCACGTACGCACTGCATTTCGCGCAGGACGTCGTCCGCGGGCAGCTGCACGAGGTCTTCTCCGGTCACGAGGACGACCCGCAGGCGCGGCGGCGGTTGGAGTCGCGGGCCGCCGGCACCAAGGCGCTCGGCACCTGGCACGCCACCCGTACGGTGCAGGAGTGCCGCGAGGCATGCGGGGGCGCCGGCTATCTCGCGGTGAACCGCTTCGCCGCGCTCAAGGCCGACAGTGACGTCTTCACCACCTTCGAGGGCGACAACCACGTGCTGCTCCAGCTCGTGGCGAAGGGCCTGCTCACCGACCACGCCAGCGAGTTCGAGGACCTGGACCAGCTCGGCGTGGTCCGCTACGTCACCGGCCTCGCCGTCGAGACCGTCATCGAGAAGGCGTCCGTCCACAAGCTCCTGGAACGGGTCCGCGACCTGCTGCCCGGCGGCGACGAATGGGACCGGGAGGCCGGGCTGCTCGACTCGGAGTACCACCTGGCCATGCTGCGCTATCGCGAGGAGCACATGCTCGCCGGGCTGGCCCGTCGGCTCAAGCGCGGAGTCGACCGGAAAGGTGATCCCGGCACCGTCTTCTCGCAGGTGCAGGACCATGTGATCGCGCTCGCCCACGCGCACGTCGAGCGACTGGTGCTGGAGGCGTTCGTCGACGCGTTCCGGGCCCTGCCCGACGGCGGCAACAAGGTCGCGCTGGAGCTGCTCTGCGACCTGTTCGCGCTGTCGACGATCGAAGCGGACCGAGCCTGGTTCATGGAGCACGGCCGGCTGACCGTCCAGCGCTCCAAGGCGATCAGCCGCGAGGTGAACGACCTCTGCCGCAAGGTCCGGCCACTGGCCGTCGACCTGGTCGACGCCTGGGGCATCCCGTCCGAGATGCTGCGGGCGCCGGACCTGCTGGGCTGAGAGCGGGACGGCTCGCGCGGACAGGCTCCTCGCGCGCGGCACAAGGGCGGATGGATGCCCCGGACCCGGTGGCGGCGATCCGGGGGAGGGTGTCGGCGCCGTTCTCGGTCATCCAGCCGGTCAGCCGGTCCTCGCCCTCTGCGTTGTCACGGGGGAGCGGAAGTACACCCGTTTCGGCGACGCGTTTCCCGGCGTCGTAGGGTCGAGTGGCTTCTGACCGTGCCGCGCAAGTCCCTGCCCCGCTGCACGGCGCGGGTACCCGGCACCTTCCAGGTCATCGACAAGCACGCGCACGGTGTCACGGGGTAGGAGAGCGGCATGGACAGTACCTTCTGGCTCGTCGTGGCCGTAGTTCTCGTGCTCGTGGTGGCAGGCATCGCGGCCGTTCTGCTCGTGCGTGTGTTCCGTGCGCGCAGGATGCTCCTGGACGCAGGTGTCCCGTTGCAGTCCAAGGCCCTGTTCTGGGCGGCGGTGATCTACACGATCTCGCCGGTCGACCTCGTACCGGATCCGGTCTACCTGGACGACATCGGCGTACTCCTGGTCGCCTTGCGGGTCCTGCACGCGGCAGCGGCCAAGAACGGGACGCGTCTCGAGAACAGGAACGGGACGCGTCTCGAAAAGCGGACCGCGGCACCGGGAGAAACCCCGGGCAACGGGCCGCTGAGGGTACCGCCGTCGTAGTGAGACCGGTCCCGCGTCATCGGGAGCCGGGCCGGCCCACCGGCTCCGGGGAGTCCGTCACGATCTCGGGCTCCAGGCCCTCGGCGGGGGTGGTGCGGGAACGGCCGATGTCGCCGCGCCACGCCTCGAAGGCGAGCGTGGTCGCGGTCACCACCGCCAGTCCCAGCAGCCAGCCCCCGACCACGTCGCTCACCCAGTGCACCCCGAGCGCGACCCGCGTGTAGCCCACGCCGAGCACCGCCGTCGCCGCCAGGACCCACGGCAGCGGCCGCCAGGCACGCGGGACCAGGGGAAGCAGGACCAGCAGCAGGACGGCGCAGGAGGTGAAGGCCGTCATGGCGTGCCCGGAGGGGAAGGAGAAGCCGGGCGCGTGGGCGACGGGATCCGGCAGGTGCGGCCGGGCACGCTCGACCACGTTCTTGACCAGCAGCCCCGCCAGCCCGCCGGCCGTCGCGGTGACGGCCGCCCAGGCGGCGAGACGGAACGCCCGCCGCCACAGGAGCCACACCACCACACCGGCCACCAGCAGCCGCATGGTCAGCGGCCCCCATGCGACGTGCGTGAGGAAGTCGAGCACGCGTACCCAGTCCGGACTGCCGAGGGCGGAACGGTGCAGCCGCTCGGCCACGTCCCGGTCGAGACGGTGCAGCGGGGCCCAGTGCGACTCCACCAGCACCAGGGCGAGGGAGAACGGGACGGCCGCCAGGGAGGTGAGGGCCGCGCCCACCGCCAACCGTACGCCGAACCGGGTGTCGGCCCGGCCGTGGCCGGTCACGAGCCGTGCCAGACGGTGCCGCCGAGGCTGGGTGGGACGCTCGGTCATGGTCGGTACGGTTCCTTTCCGTCGGGGAGTTCGGGGAGTTCGGGGAGTTCGGGCAGTTCGGGGGTTCGGGGGTTCGGGGAGGCCGGTCGGCTCAGACCCCGGGGTCCTCGGTGACCGGCGTCGCCACCCCCGCCCGTACGGCCTCCAGCTGGGCGGCGAAGGAAAGGCCCAGGAACAGCGCGAGCGAGGTGAGGTACGACCACAGCAGCAGCGCCACGAACGCGCTCAGCGGCCCGTACACGGTGGTGAAGGAGCCCCCGGAGCCGACGTACAGGCTCAGTGCCCACGTCGCGCCCAGCCACAGCAGCAGATGGACGGTGGCACCGAAGGCGAGCCAGGTGTAGCCCGGTTGGGCGCGCCGGGGCGAGCGGCGGAAGACGGCACTGGTGGCGATCACCGCCAACAGGATCCCCACGGGCCAGCGCAGCACGTCCCACGCGCGGGACGTGGCCGGGGCCAGGTGGTAGACCTCGATCAGGGCCCGGTTCAGGTCGGATCCGAGGACGGTGACGCAGAAGCTCAGTCCGAGGGGCACCCCGGCCAGCACGGACATCACCAGCCCACGGGCGTACTTGTGGAGGAACGGCCGGTCGCGCTCCACGCCGTATATGCGGTTCGCGCCGCGTTCCACCTGGCACATGCCCGTGGTGACGTTCGCGAGGGAGAACAGCAGACCGAGCCAGAGGGCCGCCACGCCGCCCTCCCCGGCGTGCCGCCGGCTCTCCCGCAGGGCGTCGTCCACCACGTCCTGGCTCGGGCCGCTGATCCGGCGGATCGTCAGCTCGGCGACCCGCCCGATGTCCTCGGTGTGCAGCACTCCGGACAGCCCGATGACGGCGATGGCCAGGGGGAGGATCGCCAGGACGGTCTGCAGGGCGAGGGCCCGGGAGTGACTGAACCCGTCGGCGTAGCGGAACCGTACGAAGGAGTCCCGTACGAGGGCCCAGCCTCCGTAGTGGCGGAGCGCGGCCCAGGCCTCCTCGCCCGACAGGGAGTCTCCCCGCAGACGCAGTTCGGCCTCCACGGCCTCGACCTCACTGCGCTGCGGTACGCGCGTCGCGGTGCCCATGGAGTCCTCCTTCCTCTCCGGTTCCTTCCTCTCCGGTCCGCACCGGGACATCCGATCCCGCCGGGACGTCCGATCCCGCCGGGGCGCCTGCCTCCCTCAGAGCTCCTGCCTCCGCCGGGGCGCCTGCCCGGGTCGGGCTCTCTTCCCGGGGCGGGCCTCCTTCCCGCGCCGGGACGTCCGCTTCAGCCAGGGCGCCCGCTCGGGTGGGGGCGCCTGCTCCCGCCGGGGCACCCGCCCGGGCCGGGGCCGGCAGGCACACCCGTAGCGCCCCCGGCTCGACTTCCGCGGTCAACCACGTACCCGCGGGAAAGACGTCGCCGTCGAGCTCGCGCGGCTGGGGCCGGGCGAAGCGGAGGTCGATCCGAGCCGCGCCGAAGTACTCCAGTGCGCCGTGCGCGAGGGACCGTTCCCGCGTGCCGGACGCGCGCTGCCGCCGCCCGCCCGGTGCGCGCGAGGCGAGGTACCCGGCGGCGGCGAGCCAGCCGGTCACCCCGCGCGGGTCGAGCAGGACGACCTCCAGCCTGCCGCTGTCGGGCCGGGCCTCCGGCAGCAGCGGCAGCCCGCCCTGGAGGGTCCCCACGTTGCCGATGACGACCATGCGGGCCCGCCGCTCCAACGGGGCGCCCCCGTCCAGCCGGATCGACAGCCGCATCCGGGCGTCCCCCAGATGCCGTACGGCCGAGACCACGTAAGCGGCCCAGCCCAGGCTCTCCTTGAGCCGCGCCGAGGCGTCCCGGACCATCGCGGCGTCGAACCCGGCGCCCGCCATGACCGCGAACCGGGTCGGCGCGAACCCGTCGCCCCGTATCCGTCCCACGTCGAGGCCGACGGCCTGCCCGCGGAGGGCCTCCCCCAGAGCGGCCACGGGCTCGGTCGGCAGCCGAAGATTACGGGCGAGGAGGTTCCCGGTGCCGCAGGGGACGATCGCCAGGGGGATCCCGGTCCCGGCCACCACGTCCGCGCAGGCGCGTACGGTGCCGTCCCCGCCGCAGACGACGACCAGGTCCGTGTCCGTCCCGCCGAGGCACGCGGCCAGGCCACCGGACGGATCCCCGGCCGTCGTCTCCGTCCAGCGCTGCTCCGCGTAACCGTGGTCGCGCAGCAGGGCCCGTACCCGGGCGGCGGTCCCGTCGCCGCACGCGCGTGGGTGGCGCACCACCACGGCCCGCCGCGCACCGTGGGCGGACGGGCCCGGGGCGGGCGCCGCCGCCTCCGCCCGGAGGCGCGGCAGCAGGGCGGCCGCCACGAGGGCCAGTGTGCAGGCGCCGTTCAGCAGCCCCGCCACCGCGTCGGAGGGGTGGTGCATGCCGCGGTACACCCGGGAGACCGCCACGAACAGCGGGATCACGAGGAGCAGCCCCACCACGAGGTGCCGCCGAACGCCGTGCAGACGTCGGGACGCGAGGACGGCCAGCCCACCGAAGAGGGCGACGGAGGCCCCGACATGGCCGGAGGGAAAGCTCGACGTCGGCGGCGCCGGGTCCAGATGGGGCACGTCGGGACGTTCGCGGTCGACGACGAGGGTGACCAGCAGGAAGACCGCGGACTGTGCGGCCACCGCCACGGCGAGGAACGCCGCTTCCCGCCATCGGGGCGCGTGGGGCACCAGGAGCAGGGCGGCCGTGCACACGAGGGTGAGGGCGATCACGCTCTCCGTGCCGGCCAGCAGGGAGGCCCCGTCGGTGAGCGCGGTGGCGAGAGGGGTCCGGCGGGCGGCGAGGGCGCGGTTGACGCCGTCCTCCGCCGACAGCGGCCAGTGGTGCGCGAGGGGCCCGGTCACCAGCAGTCCCGCCGCGGCGACCACGGCCGTCTGCACGGGCAGCAGCAGGAGGGGGAGGCCCGGCCTGGCTCCCGCCTCGTGTGAGTTCGTCATTGCGGCCGTATTACCTGCCGGGCGCGGGTCATGCGCCCGCCGGGCCGTCCCGCCCGTGACCAGGGCTCCACGTCGCCGTGGACGAGGCCACAACGGCGGCCGCTCCCACGGGCGTCCGACCGCCGCGGCTGCCCCCACCGGGGTCCGACCGCCGCGGCCGTTCCCACGGGCATCCGGCCGTCGCGGCCGTTCCTACGGGCGTCCGACCGTCGCGGCTGCTCCCTCTCGACGTCCGTCGGATCGGCGGTTCTCCTCGACGCCCTTCGACGCCCGGCCCGAGCGGGCCTCACGGTCGGCCGGGCAGGTCCTCATCGGCCTGCTCCCGGTGTGCCGTAGGGAGCGGAGGATGGGAGCGGTGACGCCGGGCAGGAGGGCATCGTGACGTCGAACTCTCTCCGCGCGCGCCGGAGCACTCCGGGACACTGGGCCGTCGAGCTGCTGGGACGCGCGTGCTCACGCCTGCGGAGCACCGCCGTACGCCTCTGGGACGACAACATCGCGGACTACGCGGCGGCCCTCACCTACTACGCGGTGCTGGCGCTCGTGCCCGCCCTCCTCGTCCCGGTCTCCCTGGTGGGACTGGTCGGGACCGGCACCCGCGAGCGCCTGATCCGCGACCTCACCTCCTACGCCCCTCCCCAGTCGGCTCAAGTGCTCCGAGAGGCCCTGGAAGGCCTCACCTCGGCACCGTCCTCCCTGTGGGTGCTGCTCGTCAGCAGCGTCCTGAGCGCACTGTGGTCGGCCTCCAGCTACTTGGCGGTCTTCCGCCGTGCCCTGCACACGATGTACCGGCTGCCCGACACGCGGCCGCCGCTGCGTGCGGCGCACGTCCTCGTCCTCACCGCCGGCGTGCTGCTGACCCTGCTCGTCGTGGGCGCCGCGAGCCTCGTCGCGACCGGCCCCGTGGCCCGTCGGCTCGCGGCGACCGCCGGCCATTCGGGCACGGACGCCATGGCCGTCCTGCGGTGGCCGGTGCTCCTGGTGGTCGTCACGGCGCTGATCCTCATCCTCTACCGGACCGGCCCCGTCCAGGCACGCGGCACGCGCCGGGGGTTTCCGGGCGGTGCCCTGGCCGCCTTCCTGTGGCTCGGCGCTTCGGCGCTCTTCACCCTCTACACGCGGTTCGGGACCTACAGCCGTCTCTACGGTTCGCTGGCGGGAGTTGTCGTCTTCCTGGTGTGGCTGTGGTTCGGCAACTTGGCCCTGCTCGCCGGCGCGCAGTTCAACGCGGTGCTCGCACGGCCCGGGGAACGAACCGGCGAGGCGCCGGCGGACGCGGAGACCGCCTCGCGCAAATAACCCTCCCTCAAATAGCCCTCCCGCAAATAGTGGCGGACGGGGAGCGGCGTACGAGGTGGTTCCGTTCGTCTGCCGGACCGCTGTCGGCGGTCGCAGTCGTTGTACCGCCGAGAGGTGGCTCTCCGTCGGACGTACCGGCGTTCCTCGATGCTCCAGGCCAGGTCTATGCGCGCGAGGTCGGCGATCGGCACCCAGGGACCCCGCCCCCGCCCCCGCCCGAATCGATCGGAACCGGGGCGGGGCCTGAGCCGGTGCGAACCGAAGCCGACCGCTGACGGGTGATCTTCTCCGCGGACTCCCGGCCACGACCGGCGTGACCGATCCGGGAGCCCATCCGAACGAAACGGCCCAGCCGTGCCGTACCCAGCGGCCCTCACTGCCCTTCTCGTGCAGCGGGAGCGTGGAAGTCGATGTCCGCTACGGGCCGGATCTCCGCGCCCATGTTGATCTCCATCATCCGCAGGGCGGCCCGGGCGAGGTCCGGGTGAATGTGGGCGACGGCGTCGCGGGCGACGGTGACGTCGAGGTGGCGGATGTGCGCGTCGAGCGCCGAGTAGAGGATGCACTGCTCGGTGACCTGACCGCACAGCACCAGGCGTCCCACTCCCAGTGTGCCGAGCAGGTAGGCGAGGGGGGTCTCGTAGAAGATGGAGTGACGGGCCTTCAACACGAACAGGGCGTGCTCGTCGGGCTTGATCGGTTCGACCAGGTCCCCGTGCGGGCCGGCGAGCGCGGATTCGAGGAGTTCTCCGTGGTGCGAGCGCCACTGGCCGAAGTTGTCGTTGACGTAGACGACCGGCACGTCGGCCTGCCTGGCGCGTTCCAGGGCGGTGCGGATCCCGGGCAGCGCCTCCCGGACGGACGGCAGGAGGAGTTCCGCCTCAGGGTGCTCGTAGAGGCTGAGCATGTCGACGACGACCAGGGCGCTCTTCGCCACGTCTACTGCTCGGCGCTGGGAACGGTCAGCGGATCGCGGGGCGCGGTCGCTTTGGCGGCCTCCATCTCCTCGCCCAGCTCCTTGAGCCGGTTGCGCCCCATCGCCTTGCGGACCTCGGGAAACCACTCCTTCTCCTCTTCTTCCACGTGGTGGCGCACGTTCTCCATCAGCACGCTCATCTTCGCGTCGAACCGCTCGTCGGCGGGGTCCATGCCCTTCAGCTCGGACAGCATCCACAGCACCACGTGATGCTCCTCGACGCTCTCCAGGACGTGGTCCTTGCTGTCGGGGGAGGCCTCCCGCGCCGCCGGGTAGAAGATCTTCTCCTCGATCCAGGTGTGGGTGGTCAGCTCCTCGATCACCTGGTCCGCGAGTTTCCGCTTCTCCGCCAGGGCGCCCTCGCCGGCCTTCTCGAACTGTTTGAAGAGCTTCTCCACCGTCTTGTGGTCGTCCTTGAGAAGCACGATGCCGTCCATGTCCGTCCCTCCGTCAGCGGCCTCTGCCCGGCCGTCAGTGATCACGTCGTCCTCCACGCATTACCCGACCGTGCCCCCGTACTTCCCCCCGGCGCCGCCAGATGCCCCGACCGGACCAGTGCGCACGCACCACCGGGGGGCACCGTCGACGAGCCCGACTGCCGTCCCCGGCGCCGACCCGCCGCCCTCCGGAACCCCGGAGAGCGGGCGACAGCTCGGCACGCGCGCCGGCTCGTGGCTGACGCGTGCCCTGTCGCTCCACGGACATCCCAGGGGGAGGGAAGGAGCGAGAGCGCCTGCCTGGGCGAGCCAGGAAGGGACGGAGCCAGGGCGCAGAGCCGGGAAGACACGCTCCGACCGCGCCTGAGGGCGGCATGGTCCCCGGAGACCCGGGTACGCGGACGCTGTCCGACCCGTAGGGGAGGGAGCAACCATGGGCCCGGGACTGTTCATCATCATGATCGCCGCCGGCGCCGTCCTCACCTTCGCCTCCGACTGGGAGGCCGAAGCGGTCGACCTCGATCTGGTCGGCCTGATCCTGATGGCGGTCGGCTTCCTCGGAACCGCCGTCTGCACGAGCGTTCTTCGCCGCCGCCGGACGGTGGTCCCGCCCGTGGCGCCCACGGTCACCGACGACCGGCGTGGCCTGCTCTGAGGCGGCACGCACGTTCAGTGCCGCGACGTACACGACGCACAAGAGACAGAGGAGTGACAGCGATGACCGACCGTCTCTGGTCCTACAGCACGGAGTCCGGCCACCTGGCGGGCACCGACCTCACCGGATGGCGGGTCGAGGCGTCCGACGGACACATCGGCAAGGTGGACAAGCATTCCGACGAGGTGGACGACGCCTATCTGGTCGTGGACACGGGCGTCTGGATCTTCGGCAAGGAGGTGCTGATCCCGGCGAGCACGGTGACCCGCGTCGACCTGGAGGAGCACACGGTCCACCTCGCCCTGACGAAGGAACAGGTCAAGGACGCACCCGAGTTCGTCTCCGAGAAGCACCTCGCCGACCGGCAGTACCGCGAGGAGATCGGCCAGTACTACCGCACCGGCGGGCCCTTCTCGGGCGGCACGGGTGCCCTCTGACGAGCCGGGGCCCAGGCGCCTCGAACGACACGGGACACGTCCTGCGGCTGCCGGGAAGGTGTGAGCTCTGCGGGACGGGTCAGGTGAATCACGGCGATCCATCCCCCATGGGAGGGAAGCCCCGTCTACGAGAAAGGTGTTGACATGTCGAAGGTGGAAGAGTCCGTAGAGGTCGAGGTTCCGGTCCGCGCCGCGTACGACCAGTGGACCCAGTTCGAGACGTTTCCGCGCTTCATGGACGGCGTGGAGCGGATCGAGCAGCGTACGGACACGCTCACCCACTGGATCACGGAGATCGGCGGTGTGCGGCGTGAGTTCGACGCCGTCATCACCGAGCAGATCCCGGACGAACGCGTCGCCTGGACGACGGTCGAGGGCGAGGTGCGACAGGCCGGCGTCGTCACGTTCCACCGCCTCGACGAGACCCGGACGAAGGTCATGCTCCAGATGGACTTCGCCCCCGAGGGGCTGACGGAGCAGGTCGGCGACAAGCTCGGGTTCGTCAAGCGGAAGATGACCGGCGACCTCAAGCGGTTCAAGTCGTTCATCGAGGAGCGGGGCGGCCAGGAGACGGGCGCCTGGCGCGGATCGGTCTGAGGGACCGACGCAGGTGCGACGCCTATGCGTCGCACCTGCGTCACCGACGTTCGGAGACCGGCGCTCCCTACTTCAGTTCGATCTCGACGAAGGCCAGCGGAGCCGTGCCGGCGTTGACGACTTCGTGTTCGCCGCCGGCCGGGCGGGCGTAGGACTCGCCCGCCCTGAGCTCCGAGACGGTGGCCGTCCCGTCGGGGCTGATCACACGGGTCCGCCCGTCGGTGACGGGGACGACGACGTAGTCGTACGCGTGGACGTGGCGGCCGGTGGACTGACCGGGTTCGAAGTCCCAGCGGGTGACGCGGACCCGGTCGTCCTCGTGCTGCGTGTTCATGCGGGCCGTGGTGGTCATGATCGCTCTTTCGCCGTCGTCGGTTCCGGGCACTGCGGCAGGCCGTGCAGCACCCCGAGCGGCAGGCTAGCCGCCCGCCTCCCCACGACGAGGGAGGACCCGGCCCCGGCCGGCCGCCCTTCCGCCCACCGGACGGAGCGCATACATCGAGACGCCCCCCCCGCGACGGCGACGGGGGATGGCTTCCTGTCACTGGGGCACAGGGACCGGCGGGCCCGCTCCTGCCCCACTTCTGAGGAGGATCTTCATGGACGGACGAAACGGCGGTGCCACGCCGAAGGGCGAGCAGGGAGAGGCGCGGCGCGGGGAGAACGCCGGGAAGCCGGGCACCGTCGCGGACGGGAGGGGCGAGACCGAGGAAGAGCGTGCGGACCGGCGCTGGCAGGAGCTCCTCCAGGAGATACGGGTCGCCCAGACCGGAGTCCAGATCCTTCTCGGCTTCCTCCTCACCGTCGTGTTCACTCCGCTCTTCCACGAGCTGGAGCAGACCGACAAGACGATCTACCTGGTCACCGTCGTCCTCGGCTCACTGGCGACGGGTGCCCTGATCGGCCCTGTCTCCGTCCACCGGATCGTGTCCGGACGAAGGATCAAGCCCCAGGCCGTCGTCTGGGCCTCCCGGCTCACCTTCACCGGCATCCTGCTCCTTCTCGCGACGTTGACGGCCGCGCTGTTCCTCATCCTGAGGGTGGCGACGCACGACCCGTACGTGCCCTGGCTGGTCTCCGGAGTCCTCGTCTGGTACCTGATCTGCTGGTTCGCCCTGCCCCTGTGGGTCCGCACGCGTCACACGAGCGGAAACTGACCCCACGCTCGCACGAACCGAGGCCGGCCCCCGCGCACAGCAGCGGAGGCCGGCCTCGCACGCGTGCGGCTCATAGGCCCGAGGAAGGCGCCTGTGGAAGGCGTCCGTACCGACTCTTCCCGTTCGGCCCTGCCTCTTCCCGTTCCGGCTCTTCCCGTTCCGGCTCTTCCCGTTCCGGCCCGGCGAAAGGACGCGGACCCGGTCTCGGCCGGTCGCCGGCCGTCACCGAGACCCCCTCCGCACCCCGCCGCGAACAGGCGCGACGCTCCACCACGCCATCGCCACCCCGACACCGAGCACCATGACCAGCACGACCGGCACGACGGAACCCCTCCGAGTCCAGGACCACGTTCGAGGATCCGACTGACCGCGAACACGACGCCGAAACGCGTCCCTCCGCCATGAATCCGGAGGGGCGGCGTACGGGGAAGGGACGGTGAAGTCGGAGCTGCTTTTCACGCCCGCGCCTGCTCCTCACTCCGGCGACGTCCGTGCAGGAGCCGCCTCCGAGGCGGCAAAAAGGTGCCTCCGAGGCGGCAAAGGTGCCTCCGGGGCGGAAAAGGTGCCTCCGGGGCGTCTCCTGCGCTGATCGGCGCGTTTCCAGAGCGTGACCCGCGCGGATCCCGCTCATGCGTAGGTGACCGTCACCCTTTCGAAGCCGAGGCCGCGCAGGAGTTTCTGAAGCATCTCGGTCGTGTTCCGCTCCGCGCGGGACGTCAGGCCCGACTCGCGGGCGGCGTCGCTGATCCGCCGGGCGGCGAGGACGTTGACGGCCTGCTCGCTCGCGGGGTTGTCCGAGAAGAGGTCGCCCAGCCGGTCGAGCAGACCGCGCTGCTTGGACACAGCGTACGAGCGCTCGGGATCGAGCGCGGGAGCACCCGGCCTGGCGTGCGGCAGGCGCAGGGTGGCCTCGGTCCGATCCGCGTCGACAGCCACGGCGTCGTCCCCGAGGCGGCCCAGTTCGACGTAGGCGCTGACGCTGCCGGTCGCCACGTAGAGGGTGCGGGTGCCGCGGATCGAGTCCGGCAGGAACCGCGCGTCGTGCTCCAGGTCGACCACCACCTGGTAGGTCCCCGCCGCGCCCTCGTACCGGCTCAGGTCCTGGACGGACTTCAGGACGGCGGGGCCGGAGCGGTCCTTCACCTGCGTCCCGAAGACGTCCAGGCCGGGGACCCCGAGGAACTGGCCGATCAGCATGAGGGCGACGGCGAGCACGAGCAGGGTGACGGTGAGGAGGCGCCACCTCCTTCCGGAGCGACTCCCTGTCCGGTGGGGCGGCGAGGGCCTGTTCTCGGTGTCTTCTCCCATGGTCGCCTGGTGCCCGCCTCGGCGCTCTCCATTCCCAACTCGCTTGAGAAAGATACGAGTTGATGCTCCTGATGGGGGCGTGACAGGCGGGGTTTCCCCGAGGGACCGCACGGCATGCAACCGCCTGGTCGAGGGTACGCGGGGCCCGTCCGCACACGATCGTCCGGAGGAGGAAGAGGCGCATGATCGGCTGGAGAACGTCGAGGAGACGGGCCGGTGGGGCGGGAGGCAGAACGGGGGCGGCGCCCGCCGGGACGGAGCCGGCCGGGACCGGGACGGGGGGAGAGGAGGGAGCGACACCGGGCCGGTCGGGACCGGGCGGGGCGGAGCCGAGGACGAGGGTGCCGGAGACGAAGGCGGCGGCCCCGGTCCGACGAGGCCCGGGGCGGTTCGTACGGGTGCTGGTCACCCTGACGGCCTTCGCGGGCATGGTGGCGTTCGCCGTGGTCCTGGCCGGACTCACCCTGGAGGCATCACCGGCGTCCGTACCCCTGACCCACAGCAACCTGACACCGGGCCGGTCGATCGAGCACTATCTCAACCAACCGGGCTTCGTGGAGACCGTCAAGCAACTCGGGGGAAACATCGCCCTCGGCGTCCCCCTCGGAATCCTGCTGCCGCTGCTGTCCCGCAAGACACGCGGACTCCTCCGGGTCGCGCTCGTCACCGCCACCACCATGCTGCTCGTGGAACTGGTCCAGGGCGCGCTCATCACGGGACGCGCCTTCGACATCGACGACGTCCTCCTCAACACGACGGGAGCGCTCCTCGGCTACCTGCTCATCGGCCGGCGGCTTGGGCGCGCCGTCCGCCCTCGCACCCGCCCCCACTGGTGGAAGCGGCGCCCAGGCGACCCGCCCGCCTGACGCCGCCGTACCGGGCGAGCCCGAACGCGGGGCGCCCCCATGGATTTCGTCAAGCGACGAGGGTCATCCGTGACGATTGACCTTGAGCCGGGAACGCCTGGGACTTGACCGGCGGATCATGCCGGGCGGCCCACAGGCGCTGAACGGCTGTAGCGACTCGCCGGACAAGGAGCTGAGCGGCGCAGGTCGGGCCCGTCGTAAATGCCTCGACATCGGTCGGGGTGATCGGTGATGCTTCGCGCGATGACCAGAATCGACGACACGCCGCCCGCGTGGGACGAGCGCACCCAGCTCACCACGTTCCTCGACTACGCCCGTGACACCGCCCGCGCCAAGTGCGAGGGCGTCTCCGCGGAGAACGCGCGCAAGGCGCTCCTGCCGGGCTCGCCGCTGATGACCATGAGCGGAGTGGTCAACCACCTCCGCTGGGTCGAGTACTACTGGTTCCAGGTGGTCTTCCTCGGCGAGGAGGACCAGGGCCCCTGGACGGAGGAGGACCCCGACCGCGAGATGCGCATCGCCGTCGACTTCCCGCTCACGCAGCTGCTCGACGAGTACGCCGAACAGAGCGCCCGCTACCGGGAACTGGTCGCCGGGAACGACCTGGACAGGCGGGCCGAGGGAACCGTCCGCAACGGCCTCCACGTCGACCTGCGCTGGATCCTCCTCCACCTCACCGAGGAGACGGCCCGCCACAACGGCCACCTGGACATCCTGCGCGAGCTGCTCGACGGCACGACCGGCTCCTAGTCTTCTGAGTCAGGAGTTCTGTTCAGATGTATAGGCTTGGTCTGTGGCGCGTACTGGGCGGCCGAAGGCCGAGTTGATCCTGTCCGATGAGGAGCGGGCCGCGCTTGAGGGGTGGGTGCGGCGCCGCTCCACGCCGCAGGCATGGGCTCTGAGATGCCAGATCATCCTGGCCTGCGCCGAAGGTGCCTCGAACAAGGACGTCGCGGCCCGGCTCGGCTCGACGCCGCATGCGGTGGGCCGCTGGCGGGCGCGTTTCGTCGAGCACCGGATCGCCGGCCTGGGTGACATGCCCCGCCCGGGCGGTCCCCGGCCGGTGACCGACGAGCAGGTGGCCGCACTGGTCACCAGGACCCTGCAGTCCACACCGAAGAACGCGACGCACTGGTCGACACGGTCGATGGCGAAGGAACTGGGCCTGTCGCAATCGACCGTGTCCCGGGTCTGGCGGGCGTTCGGCCTGCAGCCGCACCGCTCACAGACGTTCAAGCTTTCGACGGATCCGTACTTCGTCGACAAGGTCCACGACGTCGTCGGTCTCTATCTGGATCCGCCGGAGCGGGCCCTGGTGTTCTGCGTCGACGAGAAGTCGCAGATCCAGGCCCTGGACCGCTCGCAGCCGGTGCTGCCGATGATGCCCGGAGTGCCACAACGCCTTACGCACGACTACGTCCGGGCCGGCACCACCACTTTGTTCGCCGCTCTGGAGGTCGCCACCGGCAAGGTGATCGGTTCCCTGCACCGGCGTCACCGGGCCGAGGAGTTCAAGAAGTTCCTCGTCAAGCTCGACAAGGAAGTCCCAGCCGGCCTCGAGGTCCATCTGGTGCTGGACAACTACGCCACCCACAAGACACCGGCGATCAAGACCTGGCTGCTGGCGCATCCCCGGTTCCACCTGCACTTCACGCCGACCGGGTCGTCCTGGCTCAACCTGGTCGAGCGATGGTTCGCCGAGCTGACGAACAAGCGGATACGGCGAGGCGTCCATAAGACCGTCCAGGCCCTGGAGCAGGACATCCGGACCTGGATCGCCGCCTGGAACACCGACCCCAGGCCCTACATCTGGACCAAGACCGCAGACGAGATCCTCGAACGCCTCGCCTCTTATCTGAATAGAATTCCTGACTCAGAAGACTAGTGCCGCATCAAGCAACCTTTGCCCTGCCTGTACGGTCAGGGCATGGATGTCAGCAGCCAGCCAACTCTTGATCAGATCGAGGATCGCTTTGTTGAGCTTGTCGCGGGTCGGCTGTCCCGGGACGAGGCCGATCGCTGGGCGGCGAGGTGGGTGCTGGAGGACGGGCTCGTCTGGGACGACCTGTCCTGGTGGGCGCTGAACCGTCTCTACGGAATCGATCTGCCCGCTGCCGAGAGCGATGGCTACCTGCACGATGACGAGCAGGTGCGGGTGTGGCTTGCTGAGCTGAGGAAACGCCGAGCGATGTGAAGCGGCCACAGCGCCGTCCCGGTCGTTGCCAGGATGCGGGCATGGCCGAACGGGTGCAGGTACGGGAGATCGATGACGACCAGGGCCGAAGACTCCTGGGGATCATCCGCAGGGGCAGCGGAGCGGTAGTGACCTGGCGGCGTGCCCCGATGGTGCTGCTGTCCGCCCAGGGCATGTCCGTGGCGAAGATCGCCGAGGTGACGTTCACCAGCGCGGACCGGGTCCGGGACGTGATCCACAACTTCAACGCCGACGGCTTCGACTCGCTCTATCCGAAGT
This sequence comes from Streptomyces sp. NPDC053513, assembly GCF_044544765.1. Classification (NCBI taxonomy): domain Bacteria; kingdom Bacillati; phylum Actinomycetota; class Actinomycetes; order Kitasatosporales; family Streptomycetaceae; genus Streptomyces; species Streptomyces sp. NPDC053513. The sequence goes on along the minus strand of NZ_JBITXP010000036.1, from coordinate 11,161 downwards.
ACTTCGGCGGCGTCCGAAGACGTTCACGCTACCCGAGCGCCGCGAGATCAAGAAGATCGCCAAGTCCAAGCCGACCGAGCACGACCTGCCGTTTTCCACCTGGTCCCTGGCCAAACTGGCGGACTTCCTGGTCGCCGAGGGGGGGTGACGACATCAGCCACGAGGGTCTGCGCATCTTGCTCCGCAAGGAAGGCATCTCCTTTCAACGCCTGAAGACCTGGAAGACCTCCCGTGACCCCGACTACGCGGCCAAGAAGGCAAGGGTCGAGCACCTCTACGCGATCGCCGACGGCGAGGTCGTACCCGAGGACGGCGAGCCCGAAGTCGTCTTCTGCATGAACGAGTTCGGGTCGCTCAACCTCCAGCCCCACCCCGGCCGGCAGTGGGCCGAGCGCGGCGGCTGGCACAAGGCCCCCGACCGGGAACCGCGCCGCAGGCGGCGGGCGACCCACAACCGCCCGCACGGCGTCCGACACCTGTTCGCCGCCTACGACCTGGGCAAGGACCAGCTCTACGGCCACATCAAGAAGACCAAGAGCCGGTCCAAGTTCCTGGAGTTCTGCCGCTACCTGCGCTCGCTGCACCCGATGGACTTACGCATCGCGATCATCTGCGACAACTACTCACCCCACCTGACCACCAAGCGGTGCCAGCGGGGCGGCACGTGGGCTGCGGCGAACAACGTCGAGATCGCCTACACCCCGACCAACAGCTCCTGGCTGAACCGGATCGAGGCCCAGTTCACCGCCCTGCGCTACTTCGCCCTCGACGGCACCGGCCACCCTAGCCACAAGGCCCAAGGCAGCATGATCCGCCGCTACATCATCTGGCGGAACAGACACGCCGCAGATGAACGCCTCCGCAGGGTCGTGGCCAGAGCCAACGTCGCCTGACCGGCCGCTACCCGAACCAGCCGTCGGATCGACCGGCGAAGCTCTCGCAGCCGTCGTGCTCGAACCGCACCCGCCCGTCGAATGACGAGCCAGGGTTGCTGCACGCCCCGTAGTCCCGGCCGAGCCGGCCGCTCAACGCGATCCAGAAGCGGCATGCTCCGCACTGGACGTCATACCACTCGTCCCGGTAGCCGGACTGGGCCGTCGAGCGGTTCAATGACACTCGCCACCGCGCATGACACCGATCATTGTGATCTTGATCGTCACCCGTCCAAGGCTCATCCTCGGCCACTGTCGATGTCTCCCCGCCCGTTCGATCCGAGACCGTCAGTCCCGGCGCTTGCCAGGGATCCTCTCACCGGGAAACAGGGCGAAGGTTCTCTGATGCGGCTGCGGCACTAGACCCGGCGGAGATCAGGGGCGGAGCCAGAGTCGGATCGAGGCGACGGTGACGGTGCCGTGGAAGATGTAGCCGCGCTTGTCGAACCTCGTGGCTGCGGCCCGTGAGCCCTTCAACGCGTTGAACGTTCGCTGCTCGAGCGGGGAACAGCGCGTCGCGCCCGCTTGCGCCCCGGATCTCCTCATTGCCGTGGGGTCAGGGGTCAGGCGAGGTCGCGGTGGCGGCCCACCTTGGTGGAGAAGAGGTAGAGCGGGGGCAGGAGGGCGGCGGCGCAGACGGCCCAGAGGGCGGTGTGAGCGCCGGTGTACGTGGCGAGGAGGCCGGCGGTGAGTGCGCCGAGCGGCAGCGCGCCCCAGGAGACGAAGCGGACCGTGGCCATCACGCGGGACAGCAGCTCCGGCGGCGACTGGGTCTGCCGGTAGGTGCGGGTGGTGATCGATCCGATGACGGTACCGAAGGCGAAGCCGGCGTTGCCCAGCGCGAACCAGTACGCGTTCCCTGCCGACGTGGTCAGCGGGGCGAGCAGGAGCAGCGCGCCGCCGGTCAGGTCGGCCACGATGACGCCCCACGCGGTGCCGAGGCGCGTGGTCACGCGGACCGCGACGGCGGCGCCGGCGAAGGCGCCGACTCCGTCCATGGCCAGGACGAGACCGAGCTGTACGGAGTCGAGGCCGGCCTCGCGGACCAGGTAGAGGGGGGTGAGGGCGACGAGGGCCGCGTTGAGGAAGTTGGCGGCGGTGGCCCAGATCATGCACGGCCGCATGACGGGGTGCCTGGTGACGTACCGCAAGCCCTCACGCATCAGCCGCAGTGCGCTCTCGCCGGTGCGGGGCGCGGGGCGGCTCTCGGGGAGGGTGCGCAGGAGCACGGCGGAGGCGAGGTAGCTGGCAGCGTCCACGAGGAGCGCGCCGACCGGGCCGGTGAGGCCGATCAGGACGCCGCCGAGGGAGGGGCCGCCGGTGTCGGTGACGGCGTGCGTGCCCGACATGACGCTGTTGCGGGCGGCCAGCTGCCGGGCCGGGACGACGGCGGGCAGGAAGGTCGAGTTGCCGATGTCGAACAGCACCGTCGCCGCGCCGGTGACGAGCGCCGCGAACAGCAGGTGCGGGTACGTGAGCGTGCCGAGCCACCAGGCGAGCGGCAGCGATCCGAGCGCCGCGAACCGTACGAGGTCGAGCGTGACCTGGAGGCGACGCAGTGGTACGCGCTGCGCGACGACGCCCGCCGGGAGGCTGAGGAGCAGCCACGAGACCTGCCCGGCGGCGGCGAGCGCGGCGAGCTCGAATGCGGTGGCGTCGAGGACGGTGAGGGCGACGAGCGGCAGGGCGAGGGCCGTGACGGCGGTGCCCGCGCCGCTGACGGTGGCGGCGGCCCAGAAGCGCCAGAAGACGCCCGGCGGGGAACTCTCCTGGTCGTCGCCTCGGTCGTGCTTCGGGATCGCTCGTGTCCCGCTCATACGGCGCCCACCCCCTGGATCTAGTTAGTCTCTATTGGGAACTCACTCGTTCCGGGTGCGTTTCTATCGGGAACTGACCTCATGGCGCAAGATGGTTCCGACGAGCGGACGCCGTGTGCGCAGAAGTGGAGACGCAGTGATGAGGTCGGTTCCCGAGCGGGACGCGGGGGGGGGGGGGGCGCCCCCCGCCGCCGGGGGGGGGGGCGGGGGGGGGGGGGGCCCCCCACCCGCGGCCCCCCCCGCGGCCCCCAACCAGCTCCTCCCCCCCCA